>NZCK01000032.1 GCA_002688265.1 archaeon | reverse complement strand
CTCTTAACTTCTTGGGGTATTGCGTTTGCAGCACCAATGATTTTAGCACTAGTCCTTTCTCCAATATTAAACAAAAATCTTCTTTACACTTTATTTATAGACAAATTAGTCTTACATGAAGGTATTGGTTCGGGCCTTTCTGTCATAAGTCAACTTCCACAGATATATGGATGGTATCTAATTGCTGGAACAATTCTAGGTATTTTACTTGTATTCGCTTACAAACTAAAAACCTATTATCTTCCAGTAACCATTACACTGATTTATGCTCTTTGGTTTGAGATAGGTATTGGTCTACCATATGACAGGTACTTATTACCAATCATACCAATGGCTATAATTCTCACTGCCACAACAGTTGATGAAATAGCAAGTTTTACAAAAATGATTACAAAAATTAATTGGATTAAATTTATTATTATTATTCCAATTGTATTTCTAATTGCCTCACCATTTTACACGAATGGAGTTAATCTTATTGATAACAAAGCCAGTTCTTATATTGGATATCAAGATGCTGCAGATTGGCTTGAAGCAAATGCTCCTGAAGACGCTATCCTTTATGCTGGGTCTCCAAGGCCAATGCGTGCTTTTACAGCAAAAGAATACTTATTAGAAAGTGGGCAGGAAGATCCAACTGGCTTAATCATTAATCTCCGTAATGAAAGATTTCTAGATAATCAAACTCTTTTCGAAGAAGAAGTAGTTCAGTATGCAAGTGAAGGACACGAAATCTACCTTGAAATTGATATATGGGAATACACTCAAGCGTCTTGGTATTATCCTCTTTCTCAAGACAGTCTGGATTATTTTGTTTCTTTAGGTTTTTATATAGAAGAAGTCATTTACAAAGAGCTTCCAACTGACAACGGTTTAGAAAACTACTCTGTGTTATTCTTATTCAAATATGCAGGAAATAATGTTGTTGATACAGAAACAGCAAATGTCGAAACAACAGAAGCAGTTGATAATGAAACTTCTTAATTTTTCACTAAATTTTTACAGAATCTTAATTGTTACATTATTTATTTATTTATTTATTTATTTTTTAGCTTCAATAATAAACCCTGCTGTGATATTCTTGGCCATTGGATGATAACGTAACAACAAGTCTAAAAACTTAATTGGCCAAGTTATTAACATCAAAACAAAAAACAAAAATTTATACAATGGTACAATTCCAAAAGATAATAATTGTGCTAACCATTCTTGAAAGATCCAAAGCATAGCTGAAGTTGGTCCTTCAGCAACTGTTACTTTAATATCAGAAAATTCAAAAAACAATTCTAAACAACCTGATTCTGTCCACCTGTTATAATCATGTGGTGAAGCGTGAAATCCTTGCATAAATGGTACAAACACTAACACTCGGCCATTAGATTTCAATACTCGGTGCATCTGTGATACAAATTTTTTTGGATTTGGAACATGCTCAAGTAAAGCAATAGATAAGACCCCTTCACAAGTTTCATCCTTAAGCGGAAGATTACTTGCATCACAAACCACATTCACATGTTCATAAGGAAATAAATCCACATTCACTGTTCCTTCAAACACATCACTTGCTCCACTTCCTATGTTCAAAACTAAACTATCTTCAGGAAAACTTTTCAAAAATTTGCGCACTTTTCCATAAAAATTAACATGCACTGGAGATATTGTATAAATTAAGAACTTGTAGAATTTAGGATACTTCTTCACAATATGTTTTATTTTATCAAACCAATCACTGACTTTTCCTTCTTCTGATTGTTCCAGAAAAGAATATTGCTCTTCTCCTTCTTTCTTCAATAAAGGTTTCAAAGAAAAAGCTGTCTCAAGTTTTTTCTCAACTATTGATTTCATGATTACTCCTAATTTCAAATTGTTCTTGTTTTTTTATTTTTTCTCCTCTTTCTCCTCTTTCTCCTATTTTTTCTTTTTCTTCAAAGAAAGCCACTACTTTTTGTATCACATATTCTTGCTCTTCTGCAGTCATTGAATTATATAACGGCAACCTAATCAGACAATTACCTACTTTGCTAGAAACTTCAAATCCATCTTTAGTATATCCTAATGATTTTCCTTTTTGTGATTCATGTAAAGGCACAAAATGAAAATATGCACTAATTTCTTGCTCTTTCATATAATTTGCAAAACTTATAGCACGATCCCGAGACTCAAATAATAACGAATACAAATGAAAATTTGATTCATTATAATGTGGAATTATTGGAAGCTCTACTTCCCATTTTGAAGCCATTAAGGAGAATACAGTATGATATTTTGTCCAAATTTTTTTACGTAAATTTGTAGCAACTTCAATATTCTCTAATTGCACTGACAAGAACGCTGCTTGCAGTTCAGAAGGCAAATAACTTGAACCCAAATCAACCCAGGAATATTTATCTACTTCTCCTCGCAAAAATTGTTTCCTATCTGTTCCTTTTTCCCAGATTATCTCTGATCTATGAAAATCTTGCTCACGATTAACTAAGAGAACACCACCTTCACCACAGACAATATTTTTTGTACCATGAAAACTAATACATCCAAAATCTCCTATTATCCCAAGTAACTTACCTTTATATTTTGATCCAATTGCTTGAGCGGCATCTTCTATTACTTTCAGCCCATACCGGGATGCGATTTCCATTATTTTATCCATATCACAACTAACACCGGCATAATGCACTACAAAAATTGCTTTTGTCTTATCTGTTATTGCAGCCTCAATCAGATTTTCATTGATAGATAATGTTTCAGGATCGATATCCACAAAAACAGGTATAGCTCCATGTACCATTAGAGAACTTGCTGCTGAAGGATATCCAAAACTAGGCATAATAACTTCATCTCCAGATCCAATCTCAGAGAGAATAAAAGCCATTTCAAATGCCATCGTACAACTAGTAGTTAAAAGTGCTTTTTTTACACCTTCGCCATACTTTGTTTCAAAGAATTGATGACATTTTTTTGTGTAAGGACCATCCCCATGTGTTTGTCCTTGTGAAAGAGCCAAGAGAATTGCAGAGTCTTCTCCACCGAATAATGTTTCTTTGTTAAATGGAACTTTCATTTTTTCTTTACTCTCTTACTTAATATAAAAAAGAAAATTATTTCTTTTGACACTCAGACATTTGTTCCCACCACCACTTATTCTCTGCATACCAAGTTAAAGTGTGTTGCAATCCTTCTTCAAATGAGATTTGTTGTTTCCAACCTAGCGCCTCTATCTTAGAGTAATCTACACTGTAACGAAGATCATTAAATGGACGATCGTCTACTAACTCAACATAACTTTCATCACGACCAAAAAACTGCAACATTTTTCGAGTTAAATCAATATTGCTTATCTCATCTTCAGTACCAATGTTATAAATTTCATGTATCACTCCTTTATGTAATACTACATCAATTGCCTTTGCAGTATCATCAACATGAATGTATGTTCTAACTGGTTTTGGGCTATGTAAAGGAACTTTTTTTCCTTGAATTAATCTAGTAGAAAAACGAGAGATTATTTTTTCAGGAAATTGAAATGGACCATAGTTATTATTTGGTCTAACAACTACTGCAGGAAGTTTATATGTTTTAATGTATGATTTTAGCATCATTTCAGATGCCGCTTTTGACGCTGAATAAGGATTAGTTGGGCTTAACTTAGCATCTTCATTAAAAGATCCTTCTAAAATATCCCCATAAACTTCATCAGTACTAATATGCACCAATTTCTTAACGTTAGAAACTCGGCAAGCTTCTAAGATGGAGTGAGTTCCAATTACATTTGATTTAGTAAATAGCAAAGAATTCCCCAAGGAATTATCTACATGACTCTCTGCAGCAAAATGCACAACCACATCTACATGCCTAAATAGCCACACTAAAAAATTTAAATCTTCAACATCTCCTTTGATAAATTCATAGTTTGGCCTATGGTCAACTTCGCGAAGATTATCTAAATTTCCTGCATATGTTAGCTTATCAAAACAAATTATATGGTATGAAGGGTATGTCTTCACCATATGTCTAATAAACGCACTTCCAATAAATCCTGCTCCGCCTGTAACTAGTATTTTCATAAGAAAAATTAGAGCAATTACCCTTTTTAAAGTTCATGGAACTGGAGTAAAGATTACAAGTGGATTACAAAAGGATTACAAGAGAATTGCCACTGATAATAGATTAATCTTTATGCATATGATAAATTTGCTCAGAACTAAGCAACCTATACCCTAATTTTTCATAAAAACGAACTGCTTTTGGGTTACTCAAACTAACTACTACAGTACAATGATCGTACTGCTCTTGAAGATCAGAAAATGCAGTTTCCATTAGTTTAGTTCCAAGGCCACTCCCACGCATTGATGAATCAACTGCCAAGAGTGATAGGTCAACTATTCTTGAATCATCTTTTTCTTTAACAAAATATGCAAAACCTAATACGGTATCAAACTCATCAAAAGCCACATAAATATGGTCTGCCATATTTCCTACAAATCCATTTTTAATCCAATTTTGATATAATTTTGTAACTAACTCTTCAGAGATATGTAGATCTAATCCAAACCTACTAACTTTACTTAGATCTACACCTATTCGTTGTAATTCTGGAACATACTGCTGTTCAGATTTTGCAACTTTGCGAATAGTTACTTTAGAAATTTTTGTTTCTAATTTGTTTGATTCTAATTCTGAAAGAGAAAGATTTAATTTTAAGTGTGTATCAATATAACTAAAACCAAGTTTAGCAAGAGTAGAAATATTTAAAATATTTTGAGGATCAACTTTATGTCTATATAACAAAAACTGATAATTTTCATATTCAATTTCTTGTTGAAATGGATTCAAATTTTCTGAACTTGGACATTCCCTAAGTTCTCCAACCTTTATGCCAAAAAATTCAGTATCCCATTTTCTTATATTTATTAATCCCATTTTGTTTCTTTATTTTTTTCCAAGAGTTGATTTTTTAATTTTCGCTATTTTATATTGTGGTCTTCGAGTTGAGATTAAAAATATTCGCCCGAGGTATTCTCCAAATATTCCTTGTGTAAACAATATTATTCCAGACAAGAAGGTTATCGCTAAAATTGTTACTGTAAAACCTGGCACTATTATTTTTCCCATTAAATACAAAACTGCGTACAAACAGGCAAGCAAAAAACTAAAGCTAGATAATACTAATCCTATAATACTTGCAATTCGAAGTGGAACCACACTATAATTAAATAACATATCAAGAGCAAATTGACAAAGTTTCCAAAAAGTGTAAGTACTTTCTCCATCAACAGTGTTTTTGTGAGAAATTACAATGTGATCAACATCTTTAGGCGCAATAACATGTGAAAACATTATATCCAAGATTACCCTAGGGTTATCAAACTCTAAAATAAGATCAACTAATTCGCGACGAAACACTCTAAATGAAGTTATACTCTCTTGACGACCAGTAATGTCACAAAGAACTTTATTCATAAACCATGAACCTAAGTTTTGTAATAATCCATGTCTTTTATGATCATACTTCCCGTATACTAGCCTTTTTCCAGAATTAAGTGCTGTTAATAATTTAGGAATCTCTGATGGTTGGTGTTGCAAATCACAATCCATTGTGATACAAATCTCTCCTTTAGATTGCCTTAATCCGCAAAGTGTAGCGTTATGTTGTCCATAATTTCGGCTCAAATAAATTGCAGTAATATGAGAATCTTGATCAGCTAAACTTTCAATAACTTGAGCGCTGTTATCTAAGCTACCATCATTAACAAATACTATTTCGTAAATTGATTTTCCTTCTTCAAATTTTTCAAAAAAAGAGTTTAATTCTTTATGAAGATCTACTAAATACCTAGCTCCATTATAAACTGGAATTATCACAGAATATTTGCATTTTTGAGTCATATTATAACCTTTATTCGTACTGAATGAATTTTGCTGCATAACGTATTTAAAGCTTATGAAATCATGCCTAAAAATGGATCACCAAGCTACTGAGTTCAAGCAGAAAAGAAAAAAGAAAAAGACTAAAACTCTGACCAAAATATTCTGGATTATCTTAGTAATCTCAATTCTTATCAAACTAAGTGCTATTAACACTGCTCTTTATGATGATGAGTCTAATTATGCTTTTGCTGCTGCAAATGCTTATAGTATTGGGTTTAGTCCATCTCATTACTCTGGGTTATTAGCTCAGTGGGCCTTTGCACCATTAATTCAACTTTTTGGTGTTCACATCTTTCTTTTGCGATTAATCCCACTAATATTCAGTACGCTCACAATTATTCTTACATTTTATCTAGCCAAAAAACTATATTCAGAAAAAACAGCTCT
>NZCK01000031.1 GCA_002688265.1 archaeon | reverse complement strand
AGGTGTTATTTAATTCTGAAGGGAAAGCGTTGTTGATTATTTTATCCATCCCTAAAGTTGCAATTCCTGAACAATCAGAATTATCAATATTAATAGGGGTAACACAATTAATTGAATCAATATTACTATTTGTAACTTCTGCACTTGCACCGGACCAACATTCTAAATTTTTACTACTTGTTGAACTACACAATAAAGTAGAATCTATTGTGTGTGATCCAGATGATGCTGGCACTTCTAAAAGAACATCTGCATTCGGGGTTACAGTAGAATAAAAATAACTTCCACTAATATCTACTGAACCAACTCTTAATTGTAACCCAAATTGTGAAGAATCTTCAATTTGTGAATTACTAATTTGCAAATTATCAGATGATCCTGTTGCATAAATTCCATTGCTAAATTTCTTTATTATACAATTTTTTATTAGTAAATTATCTGCTTTTGAGATAATTCCTTGATTAGGAACATTTCCAACAAGACTATATCCATTACAATCTATTGTAACATCGTCAGCATCTACAATGATTCCATCCTGGGTTCCACAATCATGATTATTAGTTAAAGTAAATGTTTCTCCATCATTAAGTAAGTTAATATTACAAGTTGTATTACTTGGTTCAACACAATATTCTATTGTATCCATAAAGTTACCTGAACCTGTGTTGGTTGTGTTAGAATATTGACATACAAAATCAGTTTCTAGGGAATTACAAAAATAATTTGAGTTAAATATATTATCATTACCAAAATTGTAATGTTCAATTCCTGTTTCAAAACCAGAGAAATAATTTAATTCAAATAAAGTTGATGTTATTGGGTATAATCCGTAGATATAAAGACCAAATGTTCCAGTAAGTACATCTTCAGTACTTAAAAAAATATTTTCTATTATCTCTCCTTCATCAGATCCTACAATAACCATCCCAACCAAAGTATCATTAATAATATTATTTGAAACCCCTATTTGATCATGATCAAAAATATAAACTCCAACAGCACTTACATCAAAGATATAATTTGATAAAATCTCTACATTCTCAGAATAAGATAATCTAATTCCTTCTTCTACATAAAAAATTTCATTATTGAAAATATTTATTTCTGTCGAATCTTCTATCTCAATTCCTTTTGCGGCATTGGTAATTATATTCTCATAAACATCAAAAACATCACTTGAAGACAAATCAATTGCATTATTTCCTATTGAACTTAAAGTATTATCAAAGACATTTCCTGTTGCATAAGTTAATAATATTCCATCAGCATCAACTTCACTTAAGTTATTCTGAATTACAGAAATGCTTTCAGAAACATCTGAAAAAATCCCATATCCTACAACATTATTAATTAAATTATCTGAGATTACTATATCACCATATCTAACAAAGACACCATTTCCAGAGATCTCTGAAATTTCGTTACCAATTATTTCTGTATTATAACCAGTACTCATTATTCCAGTATTTGCATTTGTAATCTCTGATTCAGAGATTACAACATCTTGACTACCACTATTATAAATTCCCACACTAAATCCATCAATAACACAATTTTCAACAGTTATATCTAAATGTCCTGCACCAATATAAACTCCATAAATTACACTAGAATCACTTGTTGATATCGTCTGTCCATTACAATTAAGAGTTACGCTTGAATTTGCAATTACAACGCCATTTCCAGTACAACCAGTCAAACCACCATCTGCTATTATTGAATCCTCATAAATAAATTCCCCACAACTAGTTATTTCATAATCAGCCACAACTACAGAACTCATCATTAATAATAACAAAGTAAAAACTACTACCAAACCAACACTCTTTCTCATAGAGAAAACATATCAAAAACAACTATATAAATTTTCCCTCCAATGTAACAGAAATTAATCAACTCTTCTTCCCCTTATTCCAATTAAAAAAAATCCACATAAGCAAAACTCCCATCAAAAGTCCTTGAAAGAATCCATTAAAAAATACTTGAGAATCACCATTTAAACCAAACTTAGATAAAAACCCACCAATTAATCCCTCATCTTCAACTTCATCAAAATAAACATTCAATTCGCTCATCTCCAAAGCGTATTCATAATACAACAAAGCGGAATAAGCATCATTTTCTTCTAAATTTTGAGCAAACATATAATATGAATAACCAAGAATCGGAAATTGACCTTCCTTAGTATTACTAACTAAAGTTCTAAGGGCTGCTTCTCGTTTTGCATCCAAATACTCTAAAGATACAGTTGTACCCAACCCTACACTACTAACTATTGAAGATGCTTCTGCCTTTGCTTGCGATGCCTGAACGATACAAAGTTCATAATTTTCTTCTTCCCAAGCTGTCTGTGCTCCAACTATTTTTTCTAACATGTATTCCAAATCAAATCCTGTAAAAAATAAGGTTGCATAGCGATATCTCTCTTCTGCTTCCAAAATTTTAGAGTAACAAGCAATTTGCAAAGAATCTAAACTCAAATCTAAAGACTTTCCTTCCATTTTAAAAAATTCTGTCCATGTCGTGGCTGACACAATTCTTTCATGACCATAAGCTAAAGCGTAAGTACTATTTTCTGAAAGTGCAATGCTCAAATATTCTTCTGCTTCTCGAAGACGCTCTTTTACAACCATCTTAGTTTGTAAATCTGAGATTGTTAAAAGTTCCATGGACTCAACTTCTATTTGAAATTCTGATACTTCTTTTGCTAGATTTTCAACTTCTAACAAAAATTCATCTGAACTCATTTCAGATTCTTCATATATTTGATATTGTAAATATACATTTCCTCCAAAACAAGAACTTGCTGAGGAGTAATAGTTTTCATCTTCTCGGGCCCCAATAGAATTATTTTGATACCCTTCAATTCTTTCAGTCATGTTTGAATCAATATCAGCAAAATCTTCTAATTCTAAGACCAATAAATCAAACCTTTCACATAACATTTGATCTAAACCTTTCATAATATCTGTATAGGTTTCGTCAACTTCTAATTCTCCTAATTCTAAAGAATAATTTTCGCCAGTAAGTTCATATAGAAGATCTGCTAAATCAACTACCTCTATTGCATTAATTCCTAAAACATAATTGGCATAATCTCTTAATAGATATACTGGTGAGCTGGTTCTACTTGTTGGATAATTTGTATAATATTCTCTCCAATCAATCGCTGAAGACATTTTATTATCATAAACTGGTTCACTTAACGCTCCTGGTGGCACTAAAACCTTACTTAGTCCTTGTTCTTTAGCTGCTTCAATTTTACTTTTAACTCCTCCTACAGGACCAACAGTTCCACCAGAATTAATAGATCCTGTAACTGCTATTGTTTCATCATGCTTTAAATCCATAACAGCAATAGCAGTTAAAGCAGCTGTTGCAGCTCCCGCGCTTGGCCCACCTACAATACTAGTATCTGAACGGATTGTAAAAAAGAAATCATATTTGTCACAGTTCAAATCAAAATATTCGCAAGCCATTTCTTTGGCATACCTGGTTGTTGCTTGAGTATCAATTTTTGTAAGAGGTGTTGTGTCTAAAAAAACTCTGCCACTTCCATCTCTTACTTGTAAAAATAGGTCTGCTGATTTTCCTACTGTAGTTCCATCTTCTTGTGTCTGAACTGCCAACAATTCAATATGTCTATCATCATAAGGGCTCGCCATTACACTTGTGCTTAACAATAATAAAAAGCTGACAAATATTACAATTCGTAGAACTTTTTCAAGAGAATAATTCATTATCAAAAAATCACATGGTCTGCTATATAAAGATTATTCATCTGCAGGCTCTGTAGAATTGCTATATAAAGCGTCAATTAAGGGGTGGTGGGCGGGCAGAATAAGAAAAAGTAGTGAATAAAACCGAGTATTTTGTTTGTGAAACAGAAACAAAATCTTCACGAAGGTTTTGCCTACGGACTGCTCTGACGCTTTTTAAAAAGCAATTCTACGGAGCCTCATCTGCAGGTACTAAGAAAAAATTAATCTTCAACATTTTCTCTATCTATTTTTTTTATTTGACTCATCTCACGATAACGCAAATGGTGTTTTTTAGTATTTTTCCCATGTCCAATTAATACAATATCCTTACCCATTGCTTTAACTATAAATTCATCTCCACCATAATCTACTAGATCTCCTTTTGAAAAACTAGGTAAACGAAACAAAGCAGTTACTCGATAAGCGTCCTTGCCCCTAATTTTAGTATGCAAAGTTGAACTGATTTTAACTTCACCACCAAATTTTTGTTGTAGTCTTTTAGAAAGTGCCAGTGTGTAATCGTTGTCACTCAGATAATAATCTACACCATTTTTTACTTCTTCGGCTTTTGAAACAGCAATGTTTCCATTTTTTAAATCATTATTTACAAAATCAACTACTTTTTGATTAGGATTACGAAGTTGCAAAATTCCTTCAAAGTATTTGTTGTGTTTTCCAACTAGTGATCGTACCATAATTAACTAAAAACCACTACTGCATTAAAAACTTTAGCAAAAAAGATACGTCACTTCCCAAATCTTCTACCACGTTTTCCAAAATTATCAATAGCATCAACTAAATCGTCAACATTGAAATCTGGAAAATATTTGTCTATAAATAATAATTCAGAATAAACTGATTGAAATGGCATAAATCCAGACAATCGTTGTTCACCACTAGTTCTAATCACTAAATCCAAATCAGGAAGTTTAGCAGTATCTAAAGCTAAAGCCAAACTTTCCTCAGTTACTGCAACATTAGAATTAACTAATTTCTGAGCAGCACGAGTTAATTCATCTCGTCCACCATAATCTAACGCTAAACATAAAGTAAATCCTTCAAAAGAAGATGTATCTTTTTCTAATTGAATTAATTTTGACATTAAAGATTCTGGTAATCTATCTCGTCTTCCCACATGAATAAAACGTATTTTATCATCTATCAAATCTGAACTCAAAGTATCAGTTAACCCTTCAAAAAGTTCGAATAGAATTTTCTTTTCGGTTTCTCCTCGTTTCCAGTTTTCAGTAGAAAAACCCCACAAAGTTACACATTCAACTCCTTTGCTTCTAGCTGCTTGATATAATTTTCTTAATCTTCCTTCTTCAACTGCTTTTCTGTGTCCCATGCTAGCGGCCAAACCTTTAGTTGTAGCCCATCTTCTGTTTCCATCAGGGATAATTGCTATGTGTTTTGGCGCTGTAGATTCTTGAGTCATAAGTAAATAAGCAAACGACAGTCCATTCTTAAATGTAGTGGAAAAGAATCAGTAAAAATTACAAAGTATACCTATCTTCAATGTTAACTCTTAATTTTGAAAGAATTGGATTTGGAGTATTTTCTTTAACTAATTCAACTGAAACGTCAGGAATTATTTTGTTTAGATATTCAATAATTTCAGAAGCATCTTCTTTAGAAGGCAAAGCAAATCGAACAGATTTTTCGATATCTTCTGTGTTTTCTGCTAGGACATTTCTATTTTTCTCTAAAAAAAATTTTCTAATTCTGCCTCTAAGCATTACTCCATTTATAGGAGATTTCTCTGTTCGAATTTCATAAATGTCCCAGTTAACTAATTCCATAACCATGATATAAAGATAGTTTTAAAATTAATAAACATTTCCAAAAAAATAATAAAATTATAGGAATTACCCTATCAATCCAAAATACTTAGGCATTGACTCTACTACTCTTGCATACTTTTGGATATTAACTGTTTGCAAAGATAATTGATCACACACAAGATCGGCAATTCTTCTTAATTGATCTGGGTCGCCTTGTTCAAGTTCTAATTCCAACTCACAAAATCTAGCCCCTTGTGCGACATTAAATATATCTAAACTAGCTTCTACTAAATTTGAACCTAAAGCAAATTGCCTTTTCCAATGAGATGTATTTGCAGAAGCTGAAGTTGAAATGTGTTGGTAGAATTTCCTTAAACCAAAACTATCCAATATTTTTTCAATCGAAAATTTCCTGTTCGTCCAATGTTTTACTTCATAGCGATCTTCAATTGGGCCTATTTTAAAATCATAACGAAACACAGCCCTATCTTCATTTGGGTCAAATCCAGATATTTTTCTTAATGTCTCTCCCTTACGATAAATTTCTAAATCAGGTGTATCAAAATAATCAAACCGCCTAGTTACATCTTTACTAGATACAAGATTAAATCGATTAGATAGAACAATTCCTGAGCATTCTTCCCATAAATCCTTTAGTGGCCTATCAATAGGTACATCAAATTTTACTTCTATTTCTTTTTCCATTTTATTTTCAGTTGGCATTGTAGAAATCCTAATCGTCTGTGCCATGAATGGCATTAATAGCAAAGCTATTCCTGGCATGGCCAGGCGGAAAGTGACTTGTTCCCACATGAAGTGTGGGGTTAAGGCACTTGAAGTAGAGTAGGATTTCTACAAAGCATTAAAACTCCTAAATCTTCTTTAACTAATTCATCCACTCAAAACCGCTCTTGCTATTTTTACAATATTCAATTTTCCAAAATTAATTTGCGCGTCATCACATAAACTTGCAGTGTACAATTTGTACCTCTCATGTTTCACAACACTACTTCTTTGCCAATCAAGAAGATTATTGGTTTTATCAAATAATTTATACAATCTAACTTCTTCAGGTTGATCCCAAATTTTCTCAATTTCTTCAACAATTCCAGAATAAGTCATTGATCCAATAAGTCCAACAACCCTACCACTTAACCAATTTGGAAGACCAAGTTCAGTGTCTTCAAGAACATCATGATAAAGTAGGGTTTGGATTCCTTCATGCCTAACTGTTTCATCTAAAGTAGTTTCTGTTGCAAGCATTGAAGCACACCAAATTGGATGAATATGGTAGGGTGTTAGTCCATCCCACTTACGAAATGCCTTATCAGCTCTTACTGAATGATCTCTGTGGGCTTTAATTATGTAATCTATATCTCTTTGTTCCATTTTTACAATTTCTCTCCATAAGATCTATCACCAGCATCACCACATCCAGGAAGAATGAAACCCTTTTCATTCAAGTCTGGGTCAATCACAGCTGCGTACACTCTAATAGTTGGGTCATATTCTTGTATCCTCTCAATTCCTTCTTTTGAGGCGAACACTCCTGCCACAATGATTTGTCTTGGCGAGTATTCTTCTAACAATTGCACAGTATCAACAATGCTTCCTGCTGTTGCAATCATTGTATCAGCCAAGACTACTACTCTATCTTCAAGTGGAGGTAGAGCTACATAGCTGATAGTTGATTGAAGAGTTTCCTCATCTCTAGCTGCTCCGATAAAACCTGCTTTAGAATCTGGGAATGCTCTTTGTAATCCGTTATACAGTGGAAGTCCTGCACGTAGAATTGTCACCAAGACAGGCGACTCGGTTAGCGTTTGGTGACTAGCAACTCTTTTCAGACAAGTCTCCACAGTCTCTTGCGTTGTTTTTAGATCCTTTGCAATATCTATTCCTAAATATTCGCCAACTTTCTCTAAAGATTCTCTAAATTCTCTTCTTTCTGTTCTAGGGTCTCTAAGAGCATATACTAGTTTTTCAATTATTGGGTTTTTTTCCATTTTCGTTTCCTGTTCATTTTTCAATTCTGTTGAAACTAATCTTATTTAGAAGTTTGTTGAAGATATTTCTACAACAGATTTATATAGAAGTATTTCTTTTGTATTGTTATGGATATCTACCAAGACACTTTGTTCAGGGATTTAGAAAAGTTGAATTATTCTGTGAACGAATCTAAGGTTTACTTAACGCTAATCAAAATTGGTGCATCACTTGCTGGAAAAATTTCAAAAGAGGCACAGCTTGACCGTTCTTCAACATACAATGCCCTTAAATGTTTAATTCAAAGAGGTGTGGTCTCAACAATATATGAAAATAAGAGAACTATTTACGTTCCTGAAAATCCAAAAAAAATTCTTGATTATTATCAAGAAAAAGAAGAAATAGCAAAAAGAATTATTCCTAAATTAAAAGAACAGTTTGAATTTAAGAAACAAAAAAGTTCAGTAAAATTATTTCAAGGTTACAAAGGATTAAAAACTGTGTTTCAAGATGTAATAGATTCTACTAATAAAAGTGAGACTTATTATGTGATGGGTTCTGAAGGTTTTTTTTCTGACAAGATGCCTTATTATTGCCCAATTTTTAGGAAGAGAAAAGAGAATAAAAAAATTAAAACAAAGATGTTAATTAGACAAACAAGAAAGAAAAAGTCTAAAGGAAAATACACAGAGTATAAAACTGTTCCATCAGATGTTGAATCTCCTGCTACAATCAATATTTATGATAATAAAGTTGCTATATTTGTATGGGAAGATACACCACAAGTGATATTAATTGAAAATGAGAAGATAAAAAAAACTTTTGAGAATTACTTTAAGTTCATTTGGAAGAATTCTAAAGATTTAAAGTTATGATGTAACAGACAACTATTTATTCTTAGATTAAAAAAATCACAAATTAGGCATAATTTTCTCACTGCTATAATCAAGCGCCTCAGCAACTTTTCCAGAATTAACTATTTCAAAAAACTTAGAAAAATCAATATATTGTTTTCCATTCATTCGTTTGTGCATCAAACATAAAACTCGAGATGCTTTGTGTTCACTTACAATTTCGTAATCTTCAAGTTCGTCAATTAACCTCTTAGTAAAATCATCTACCTCATTATGCATTGGCATATTGTCGCGTTCCAAAAATTTCCGAGATGCTCCCACATGCATGTAACCTTTAACTTCAATAAAGTCAGGATCTCCCCTTTCAATTAATTGTTTATAACCTTCTAAATCTAAATCATTTTGTCCTTTAACTAATGTTAAACGAATACAAGTTCGATAACTTGCGTTTCGCATTAAATCTAAACTTTGAAGTAAACGTTCATAGAAATCAGTAAATAATGGCTGATCAATTTCTTTTAGTTTAATTTTATTTGGTGCATCAACTGAAATATAAAATTGTGTTACATTTTTTATTTTCTCAATCTGTTCTGGATACTGGGCGTTGGTTACTAAAAAAGTTGAAATTTTTCTTTTGTGAAATTCTTCTAATAGTTCATTAATTTTAGGATAAGCTATTGGCTCACCAGTTAGAGATAAAGCCACATGACGAACTTGTTTGGATTCATCATAAATTTTCTTAGTAGTTTTTTCGCATCCACCAAAACCAAGCAATAGTTTTTCATGCGCAGCTTCTGAATTATCTATGATAAAATCCACATCATCTATTTTTCCTTTCCATTCTTTTTGTACGGGTGCTTTTTCTCCTCTCCAACAGAATGTGCAACGATTAGCACAGTGCATTGAGCTTGTCATTTGTAAGCATTGATGACTTCGAATTCCATAGAATTTGAATTTGTAACAACTACCTTGTCCTCGGAGCATGTTTTTGGTCCAACCACAGACTTTAACGGAGCTGTGATCACCCACCATTCGGTATTGTTGTTTTTCTAATTCTTGGATTTGATCTTTTGAAAGCATAGAACTCTCAAAAATCACAGTTTACTTAAAAGTTTATTGAATAAGAAATAGAAAATAGAAGGAAATTAAAATCATTAATAAAAATAACAAATTAAAAGATATATTTGTTTAATTATTCTCCTTTATACAGATTAGATCTTAAAGTTACTTGTTCCAAATAAACATTACTCATTATTCTTCTTGCAATAGCTTGTCCAAATTTAGGGTCATCTTTCATTATTAAATCAACAACAATTTCATCTCCACCTTCACCATTTGGTCTATAAGCACAAACGTTTCTACATATTAAATCAGAAAAACGACTTTCATTTTCTGCTACCCGCAAAGATTTTGAAATTCCTCTTACTACTGCTGCAAGATATAAATCTACCATTCCTTCACCAATGTTAGAATTCCCATTTTTCATTGAACAAACATCAAGAGTTAAAATCTTCCTAGTATTCCCTGGTCCAACAATCGCATTACCATTTCTCAATAATCTCTCAAAAACATAACCTCTTGGAACTAATAAACCAGTAGCAGGATCAATAAGTGTTAATCTATGTAATTCTAAAGCTTTTGCGTAAGAACCCTCTTTACTTACACTAATTCTCTGTAATAAATCATCAATTGAAGTTCCACTATCCCCATCTGAGCTGATTGCTTCATTTAGAGCAATTTTCCTAAGCTTTCTTAATTCTTCTACTCTAATTGCATTTAGTGTATCAATCTCTCTTCTCATATGTCTTTCATATTTTCTCTCATGAGGCATTCCAACACCATATTCAACTTCAATAGCATCGCCATCATACCAAACAAAAGGAAGCTCAGAATTAGAAATTTTATTCCAATTCGCACCATAACGTTCATCTATAAGCGCTAATGCAGTTCTTAAATTTCTTGCCTTAGCTTGATATGATCCTGTTTCTAATACTTCAATTTGTTCAATAAAATCATCTAAACCATTAACTTGATGAGCTCCATCTCTTTTTAACTCATTTAAAGCAAGCAATAGATCTAAATCACTACGCAAATTAGGTACTTCAATTTTTCTTTTTTTTGCTTCTTTGTTAGCAAGCCAAGATTCAGGTAAATTGTCACCAAAACCAATACTTACTTCAAACAAATATGGAAAAGCAATCTTCTGAGCCATAACTAGACAAAATCTGTGTTTATTTAAAAACTTATCTTCAAAAAACCACTGTTTAGTGACAAATGAACAAAATAACTGTTTTAATAATATTTTCTTCTCAAGATGTAGAGAACAAGCTTTATAAAGCCAGCTAGCAGATCTAAATGCATGGATCAATTAAACAAGATGCAAGAGATTATGGAGCTTCAGCATTTGCAAGAGCAAATGGAAGCTTTATCAAAACAGTTAGAAGAGCTTCAAGAAAAACAGGGCACTATTTCAATTACAGTGAATGCTATCAAAGAAATTCAAAATATCAAAAAAGGTACTGAAATCTTAGCTCCTTTAGCTGATGGAATTTTTGTTCGTACTCAATTAAATGATAATTCTACAGCTATTGTTAACATTGGTAAGGGTATTACTGTGGAAAAGCCCTTGCCTGAAGTTTTAAAGATGGTTCAGGGTCATGAATCAAAGATTACTAAAAGCAGTTTAGAGATTGAAACAAAAATGCAAGATATTTCTAACAACTTATTAGAAAAAATTGCCAAGTTAGAAATGAGTGAAGTATCTGAAGAAAATAAAGAATAATTGGTGGAAATGATGTTTAGTAAATTAAAGGATAAGCTCAAGAGTACTCTTTCTATTTTCTCAAAAAAAGCAGAAGAAGAAGCAACTGAAGAGTCAGTTGAAATTGAAAAAGAAGTTGAACAAGTTAAAAAAACAAAAGAAGTTGAAGAAAAAGTAGCAGTAACTCCAATTTCAAAAGAATCAAAGAAAAAAGAAGAAGCAGTTACAGATGAAGAGATTGCCCCTCCCCCTAGTAAGGATAAATTATTAGATTTGGGTGCAGATGAATTAGTAGACTCTGAGGAACACATTACAGTAGCTGAGAAAAAAGAAGAAATCATTCTTGATCAAGTTGAAAAAATTATTGAAAAACCAAAAAAAGAACATAAATCTAAAGAAGAAACTTCTCAAAAATCAAAGCTTCCTTCAGTTCATGATTTGTTATCAGAAGAATTGGTTGATGATGAAGATGATAAAGCTCCTGTTAAACAAAAACTTACAAAAAAAGAGAAAGAAGAAATCAAAGAAGAAGAAAAAGTTGCTCTTGAACCTAGTAAAGGTCAATTATTAGATCAAGGTGCAGGTGAAGCTGCAGACATTGAAGTTTCAAAACAAGCAGCAGAAAAAGAAGAAAAATTTATTACAAAAATTGCTAAGGAAGCGTTAAAAGAAAAACCAAAAAAAGTTGAAACAGTAAAAACAGAAGTTAAAGAAAAGGTTATTGCTGAAACAAAAAAAGAACCTGTTACTGAAGAAAAGAAAGGTTTATTCTCTAAAATTAAGCAAAAATTAACTACTAAAACAATCAATTCTGAAAAGTTTGAAGAGTTATTTTGGGATTTAGAATTAGTTCTTTTAGAAAACAATGTTTCAGTTAAAGTTATTGAAAAATTAAAATCAAATTTAAGCGCCGAATTGGTTGACAAACCTTTGCCACGTGATGTTGCAAGTAAAATTCAAGAAGTTTTAGCCTCAACTTTAAGAGAAATCCTCTCAATTGAGAAAAAAGATATTATTGCTGAAATCAAAGAAGCAAAAGCTAATGGAAAACCCTATTCTATAATTTTCTTTGGAATCAATGGTAGTGGAAAAACTACAACCATTGCTAAGTTAGCCCATAAACTAAAAACACAAGGTTTTAGTGTTGTTCTTGCAGCAGGAGACACCTTTAGAGCAGCTGCAATTCATCAATTAGAAGATCATGCGAACAAATTAGAAGTTAAAATGATTAAACATGATTATGGTAGTGATGCTGCAGCAGTAGCTTATGACGCTGTAGCTTATGCAAAGAAAAATAATATTGATGTGGTTTTAATTGATACCGCAGGTCGTTTGCATTCTAATACAAATTTGATGGCGGAACTTGAAAAGATAATGCGAGTTGCAGAGCCTGATTGTAAAATTTTCATTGGAGAGAGTATTACTGGTAATGATTGTGTTGAGCAGGCAGAGAAGTATACTAATACTTTAGGAATTGACGGGATTATTCTAACTAAAGCTGATATTGATGAGATGGGTGGAGCCCCACTTTCAATTTGTTATGTAACAGGTAAACCAATTTTGTATTTAGGTATGGGTCAGGAGTATAAAGATCTAGTTCCTTTCTCTGCTGATTTGATTTTGGAAAGGTTAGGGATTGAGTGAAGTTTAGATAAATAAGCTTTTTTCTTAATAAAATACTTAAATTAAGTCTTATTTTAACAGCATATATGTATGCTAAAAATCTTAAGGAACTTTCTTACCAAGATGTTTTAGAAGCAGGAGGCAAAGGGGCCTCATTAGGAGAAATGTTGCAAAATGGCTTTCCAATCCCTGAAGGGTTTGTAGTATTAGCTACAACTTTTGAGAAATTCTTAGAACAGGCAGGAATTGAGGCTGAAATTGATTCAGTTCTATCCACTGTTAAAATTGAAAATATGGATACTGTTGAAGCAGCCTCAGAAAAAATTAAACATCTTATTTCTAACGCAACAATACCAAAAAAAATTGCAAATGAAATTAACAATAAATTTGCTAAATTAGATGCTGAGTTTGTTGCTGTTCGTTCATCAGCAACAGCCGAAGATAGTTCTGATGCTGCTTGGGCTGGCCAATTAGATACATTCTTGAACAGCACTAAAAAAGATTTATTACTAAACGTACAAAAATGTTGGGCTTCACTGTTTAGTCCAAGAGCCATTTTCTATCGGTTTGAGAAAAAATTAGACAAAGAAAAAGTTTCTGTTGCAGTAGTTGTTCAAAAAATGTTACAAAGTGATAGTTCTGGTATTGCTTTTTCAGTACATCCAGTAACTGAAGATAGAGATCAAATATTAATTGAAGTAGGTTTAGGTTTAGGTGAAGCGATAGTTTCAGGTTCAGTAACTCCAGATAGTTTTGTTATAAGTAAAAAAGATAATTCTATTGATAGTAAGAATATTAATACACAAACTCGGAAGTTAGTTAGAACAGATAAGAAAGGTGTTGATTGGGTTGAAATTTCTGAACCTCTTGCAAGTAGCCAAAAGATTAGTGATTCTGATTTACTTAATCTATCTAGAGAGGTTGCAAAAATTGAATCTCATTATAAGTTTCCAGTAGATGTAGAATGGGCAATTGAAGATGATATTATTTATATTACTCAGAGTAGGCCAATTACTACATTGAGTGGGAAAAGTCAAAATACAGAGGACAATATTCCGCAAAAAGGTTGGGTTAAATATTGGGAGGCCCCGCTGATTCCTATGTACCCATTCTTTTCCTTAAGATTAGATAACTTAAATGGCTATCTAAGTGGTTTTGATTACCCATATAGACAACTTCTTTTAACTTATTCAGAAGGAATTATGGCTTGTTATTACCATAGTGAGGATCTTAATCGGTTCGAAGAATTCATGAGCCAGTATCTTCAAGATATTGATAACGTTAAAAATTTTGAAAAGCAAATAGATAAATTGCTTACACAAGTTGATGAGATAAAAAAAGTAACTTTGTTTAATACAAAAAAAGTTCTCAAATTAAGAAAAATTTATGATGAGATGCATGTCTGTTTTGGTGTGATCAAAGTAGGTGGAGATGTCTATATTAATGAGGATGTGTTTAATAAATTGCTCGCACTTCGAAAACGAACAGAGAAAGTTTATTTCATTTTAGAGAATGTTTTGCGAGAAATTGCTAATCAAATATCTTCTGAGACTAATCTTAAAATTGAAGAAGCATTAGCAATGAATTACGAAGAAGTCTTAGAATATTTCTCTACCAAAACTCTTGCTTCTAAAGAAAATTTGTCAAAAAGAAAAGAATCTTTGTATCTACATATTACTCCAAATGGATTTGTAGAATTATCTCAAAAACATGCAGAAAATATAATTGATAATAGCACTGAGCAATTACATAGTAAGATCGTCCGTGGACAAGCGTCTCATAAAGGAATTGTACAAGCCAGAGTCGTTGTGATTCGAGATTTCTCTTTGCAGCATACATTCCCAGAAGGATCCGTCTTAGTAACTGGCATGACAGATCCAAGGTTTGTACCTTTAATGAAAAAGGCATCTGCGATCGTAACTGATGCAGGAGGATTATTATGCCATGCAGCCATAGTTTCTAGAGAATTAAAAATCCCTTGTGTTGTTGGCACACAAAATGCCACCCAAGCATTCAAAGATGGCGATTTGGTAGAAGTAGATGCTAATATTGGTATTGTAAGAATTCTAAAAAACAATGACATTCCAAAACTGGATTGGATCAAATTCTTAGAAAGACGAAGATCTTGTTTTATTTATCACCCTTTTATTGAAGCAGAATTTTTTCATCTGAAAAAGGCCACTGGATTCAAATACACAAAACATATGTATAAATGGGAAGGAGATAAAGGAACTCATTATCGCTCAGCTTCTGAATTACAAGAATCTTTAGATCACTTCATTACGGCTGTACAAGAAGATTATCCAAAAGTAATTACTTGGAAAGATTTGTGTCTCAAATGGGATAGAAGGGCAAATGACCTAATTAAACTTTTTGAGAGCGAGAAGAAAAAATCAGTTACCATTAATGAATTCAAAAAATATTATGATGAATTTGTCCAGATCTTACTTTACACTGTTACAATACCTTACTTAACTTTATCCTCAATAGATGCTGCAATTGAGAAAGGAGAATCAGAACAGAGATATGCAAGTATTCTAAAAGAATTTGAACCTTTGCGTGGTTTAGCAACACATTCTAAGTTAGAACGTTCAATGTTATCCCACTTTTGGAACCTCATCTCCCAAAATTGTAACATAGAAAATGTAGATCTTATTGACAAACTAAATCCAAAAGAAATAATTGATTTTACTGAAGGCATACCACTTCCATCTATAGAAGAACTAAAACAAAGAAAAAAATGGTGTGTCTTTTGGCATAATCTAGAAACCAATAATATATCCTATGAATATGACAAAGAGATTATTACAGAAATACCTGTTTTACAAGAAAAAATAGTGAATTCTAAAAATATCATCTCTGGAACTACTGCTTATCCTGGTTGTGTTAGGGGTACTGTTTGTCGTATTGACAATTTCAAGGATATTAAGAAATATAAAAAAGGACAAATTATTGTTTCAATAAATACTAATCCTGATTTAATGAGTGCCCTTCACAGTGCAAAAGCAATAGTGTCTGATGAAGGTGGCATCACTTCACACGCAGCTATTGTTGCAAGAGAACTAAAAAAGCCTTGCATCATTGGAACTAAGATTGCAACAAAAGTTCTAAAAGACGGCGATTTGGTTGAAGTAGATGCTAATATTGGAATAGTAAAGATTTTGGAAAAGAATAAAGAGATTTCCTAATACAATTCATTACTCTAAAAGTTAATTTTCTTTATAAATGTTTTGGAATTAACCACCCTTTAGTAATAATTCCTCAGAAACTTTATAAATGAGGCTTAATAATAGCACTTTATGCCAACCAGACGTAAAGTTTTAAAAGATGGATTAGCTGCCTTAATTACTGGTGCTGTTGCACCTAGTTTGTTTCTTCCAGGTCAAGCTTTTGCTCAAGACGGAAGTGGCCTTTGGGATGTTGCGTATATTGCTCTTAGAGATTTAGATGCAACTTTTGCTGTACGTGATGCTATTGGTAATGTATTAGGTCCAGATGTAAAAAGAGACTTAAGGGTCGTTCAAAGAGATTCTGGATTATTTCAAGTTATTTATGATCGTGATGGAGAAGATAAAGTAAGAGCAGATACTGTTGCCAGAAGTCATACTAGAAGCTTAATTACAGCAGATGTTTACAATCAAGGAGATTCTGCTGAAGCAATTCGAGACGAAGGTTATTCTTCATTATACAATGTAAGTTATGGTGTTGGAAAAAATCTTGAAGCTCTAAAAAATGATATGCAAGACGTACGTCATGTTTTAGGTGAAGGTGTTGGAAAAAATCTAGTTATCGAAGATAGAGGTGAAGGATTATTTGCTTTAGTTTATAGGCGAAGAGGCAGTGAAGAAGAAACAAAAGCTGCTGCTACACGTCATCACTCAGAATTAAAGAAAAGTTCTAAATTCAGTAGACGTAAAGGAGAACTTGCTTCATTTACCAGAGAAAATGGTTATGATGTTGTAGCAGGAGAAACTAGCGTATTTACCGAAAGAGCACCAGTTGTAAATAATATTCAACCAAGTATTGGTCAAGTAGTAGAAGCAGAAAGACCTACACCAAGTAGACTTATTGATTCTGATTTAGAAAGAGTTATCGAAGCTCAAGTGAAAAGAGACCGTCAAAGAGGTCGTATCAAAAGTAATGATAGAACTGCTTGGGTAGTTTTTGATTACACCACTGGTGAATTATTATTAGATATTAATGGAGATGTTCCAATGCAATGTGCTAGTATGGTTAAACCATTTGTTGCTTTAGCATTTTTTGATAAAGTAAAAAGAGAGAAAAATTTTAATTATGGACCAGTAAGTAAAGGAAAAATGGAAAGAATGCTACGAAATAGCGATAATTATGCAACCAATTGGGTAATAGATCAAGTTGGTGGAGCTGCTGCAGTGAATAAAATTCTTCACCAAAGATATTCAAATATTTTCCATGATACAAGTATTGTTGAAAAAATACCTGTTCCTAATGGAGCTACTTATAGAAACAAAGCTTCAGCTAGAGATTATTCCAGATTCTTATACGCAATGTGGAATGATAACCTACCTAGTTCTAAAGAACTTAGAAGGTTAATGTCCTTAAGTAATTATGGTCGTGTATATCAAGGAGTTCCAGATATTCCATCAAGCACATTAGTCTTCAACAAAACCGGAAGTACTGGAAAATGTATTGGTGACTTTGGAATTTTATCACCTAAAGGAACTGATGGAAAACGTTATCCATATCATTTTATTGGAATTGTTGATAGGGATAGTAAATCACCAGATAGTTATGGTTCTTTTACTCAAAGAGCAGAAAAAGTTATCAGAGGAGTTTCAGGTACAGTCTACAACTGGCTACAAGAACACAGGCATCCTTTGAAATAGGTTTTTTATTTTGTTAATCATTTATTTTTCTATATTATTCATTTCTATTCTTCATCACTGCCACAAGAATAATACACATAAAACCCATCACTATTGGTACTTACTCTGATATATGCTTCGATGGTATTTTCTTCAAGATCAATTATCACTTCATCTTGAATAGGGTTATCTTCATATATTCCATCCCCTTGTTTTTCTAAAGGATAATCTTCATCTTCAGAATACATTTGAATTTGTGCTCCTTCTAAAGAAACAATAAAATCCATTATCTCCACATCATCAGTGTTTTGATTTCCTTTTAGTATAAAGTGCAAATAGTCTACTCCTCTTTCTAATATTAAACCAGAACTATCAAATATATATCCACTATCAATTACTGAACCAGAGTCTACTAAGAGTGGAATTGCTTCGTTATCAGAATACAAAGTAGGTTCACTTCCAACATATACTTTTCCCTCTGCGTTGCCTGAACCTTGGTTTTCTATTCTTAAGAAATCAACTATTAGACTTCCTTCAACACATTCTTGAAAAGAAATTTCATCAGATTCTTGTACTGCCATTACTTCAACAAGCCAGACATTTAACATGATAACAAAGATGAATGCCATTAAGATAGACAAACCCAATATCATAAAAATTGTTACTTGGCCTTTTTTCATATGTTTAAATAAATTATCTTAAGTATAAAAAGTTTCACAAAGAACTTAACTCTATAAAATTGGCTTGAGTATTAAAAAACTTAATAAACAATTGATCCTTTATATTCCACATGTTGAACAAGAGAGGTAAGTTAAGAATTCCTAGCGTTAAGGGTATTTTCTCTCTATTTAACAAAGATAAAGAAAAGAAAGCAGAAAAAGCCAAAGAAAAATTAGAACATAATCTACCACACGCCATCGAATGGGCAGCAGCGGAATACAAATACGTTGAACAATTAAAACAAGAATTTTCCACAATAGAACAAGAAACAGATATAGATCAGGAATTAAAGGATTTAAGAAAAGCTGCTCAAACACTAAAATATATTGGTAGAGCAGAAAGAAGAGCTTATCGTTTTGAAAAAGAAGTTAAAGTTTCTTTAGATCATTTATTCAAAATTTTAGAAGCTGAATTAGGCCACAACTTTTCTGTCAAGAAATCATTCATAGAAGAGTTTAAGTCAACAAGCAAAGAGTTAGGTGTTTCAAGTGATATCTTAGCTGGTTCTGCTTCTCTTTATTCTGGAAAACTGCGACAAGAAATTAGTAAAGCAGAAGCAGATGCTGCCTTTTTAGAGAGAATGAGTACTAATGAAAAAAAGAAGAATTATGATAAAGAAGAAATTGCAAAAAGTCTCAATCAATTAATAAAAAAAATTAACCAAGAGATAAAAGATGTTGAAACTTGGGTTGAAGGTTTACAAGCTGCCCTAAAAAAAGCTCAGCAATTAATGAAAGAATTACCTCAAGATCAAAAATCTACATTAAATAATAAAGGAATGGAACTATTAAAAAATTATGGGTTCCCAATAGGAAATGTAGAATTCGTTCATCAAGTAAAATTTATGGCATCCCGTCCATCAGATCTCTTAGCAATTAGTGATAGATGTTCAGCTGAAGCCAGAAAAGTATTCTTTGAGAGATCACTTCCAGAAGTTGCATTATTAATCAATAAAGATTATTGGCCAGGGTTAATGCATATTATTCATGAAGAATTTGATTTAATCAATGTCTTTTACCGTGAACTTCCACAATTATTAATTCGTAAGTTTAATAGAGATTGGTATAATGTTTATGGACTAAGTAATGATACACAATTTATCACTAAAAAAACTTGGCCCTACATTGTTGCTTTAGTAGAATTTCCATCAGTATACCATGCAATAGTTAGGTCACTACTTCGACCAGAAACTAAGTTTAGAAATGTTTACAAAATACTTCTTCAAGAAGAATCATACTGGAAAGATCTTTTATTTATGGCAAGGTGTGTTGGACCAAGACACGCTTATTATTTATTCATATTTGGTCTGCAAGCTAACTACAAATTAGCAAGTAACAGATTATACTGGAAAGGCATTTTACAACTTGTAAAGAAAGGTAAAGAACACACACTGACCTTATTACTTGATGTTCTGCCATTAGTTACAGAAGATTTATTGAGTAGAAAAGTTAGTTGGAAAAAAGTTCAAAGATTCTGTGAAGCAATACTAGATCGCCCTGAAATTTTCAAAGGTTTTGGTAATTGGGACAATATTTCAAACTGTACTAGGTTGACTCCCAACAAAATGCATTCAGAAAAAGTTGAGGCGATTGCAAAAGGTATGATGCTCCCTGGTAGGGAAATAACTAAATTAAGAGCAAAGATTTATTATGCTCTAATTAAAAATCTTGATGCTAAGAGATTCTTAGAGTATAAATTTGGGCCTAAAGACAAAGCAACATTAGAATCAATATTAGCTGGTCTTAAAATAGATTGATAATAATAATAATAGAAAATTGACTAATTATTAAGATCGGTGTTCTTCTAAAAGAGCTAATACTTCCACTCTTACTTTTTCTCTTTGAACATTATCTACTATACTAAAATCAGTATTAGTTATTTTTGCTTTAATATCAGCTACAACTTTTGGATCTATAAGTAATCCTTGCTCTTGCAGAATTTCTAACGCTTTTTTAAACCACAAAATTGCTTCAACATCTTCAAATGTTTTTCCATCATCTTTTATTTTCTGATAGGTTTGCCACCCACCAAGCAAAAGTTCAATTGCTCCAAACGCTGCGCCTGCCCTAGAACCTTTCCCCCAAGGGGTTTGTTTATCCTTGTTCTTAATTTGAAGGTAATTTCTAAATTCTGCAGCAAAATGTTGACGATAGGATCTAACTTTATTATAAGCTTCTTGATAAGCAAGATAGTAGGACCTTTCTGACCATTTTTCAAGTTGTTTTTCTATGTCAGCTTCTATAGAAGCATCAAGTCGAACCAAATCTTTTTTCATTTTTTTTAGAATACTTTCAGAAAGTCTACCTTCCTGTACCAAATGTTTCATTATTCGTTTTCCATGTATCTCTTTTAGAATTCCTGTACTTTTGAGAATTTTATAAGCATTATCAAATATACCTTCTATGAAAGGAGCACTATGATGGGATTCGTGTAATGCTCCCATTACTGTTCCTAAAACTTTGCCTTCCCTTTTTCGTCTTTCAGAAAGGTAAGCTCCAGTAATATATTTTCCTCTTTGACTATTACTTATTTCTTGTTGAAGAGTTAACATCTCACTTGGTCTCTTAAAAGCTTTAGAATAAGCTTGATTGAAAGCTTTTTCAAATTCTTCAACTTCATATGCTTGAAGTCCTTTTGTGAAAGCATCTATTTCTAATTGTAAATGTGCAAGTTCTCCATTGTAATGATCTAAGACTTCATGGGCTACCAACCCCTCTTCATAGGGTTTATAAAAAACTTTTTTGATCTCATGCAATTCAAAGAATCCAGATTTTTGTAACAAATGTTTAGACATTAAGCAAAATTTAGCGATAGAATCCATCTTTTCATCCATTGCTACTTGAATCATTCCACAGGCAGCACCAACCATCTTTCCTTTATCAAAGGGGCTAGTAATATCAGAAACTTTTCTCTTAAACATATGAAAATAACGATCTGCTCTTGCTGGAACTTTTTGTACATCATTAAAAGCTTCATCATATCCTAATTTAAATGATGCCTTATCTGCTCCTAAACTTTGAGCTTCACTATTCTGTGCTAACCTTTCTATAAATCCCTTACTTATCATCAATCTTCTAAAATCAAAATACATTTAAATTAGTTTCTCTTTTGAAGAACTATTATATTTCAATAAATTTATAACCACCAAATAAAAACCTAATTTTATGAAAAGCAAAGAATTACTCACATTTTGGTTATTTTTATTCTCATATTCAGCTGTTATTATATTAAGTTTGACAAATTTTTATTACACAAGAACTATCTTTTATCCAGGAATTTTAATATTATTAGCAGGAATTGGTCTTAGGATTTACACCAAGCTACTTCTTGGCAAATTTTTCCATGTCAACATTGTAATTCACAAAGACCATCAAATGATCAAAGATGGAATTTATAAGTATCTTCGGCACCCCATGTATCTTGCCAATATTTTTATTTTCCTTGGGATTGCTATGACTTTTGTATCTTACCTAGGAGTTATAGGAACATTTATTTTAGTGATTCCAACAACAGTTCTTCGAATTCATCGTGAAGAAAAGTATCTAAAGGAAAAATTTGGCTCTTTGTATGAAGATTATCAGAAAAGATCTAAACGCATGATTCCATATTTGTATTGATTTTATAAGAAGAATCTTTATATAAAATCAAATAAGAAGAACTACATGCAATTCAGTAAACTATCCACACTCTACGGCAGACTAGAGGCAACAGCTTCAGGTAATGAATTAAGACAAATATTAGCAGATTTCTTCAAAGAAACTTATCAAAAAAATCCAGAAGAACTTTCTATCTTGACTCAACTTTCCTTAGGTAAGATTTCTCCTGACTATATCTCTGCTGTTCTAGGAGTAGCTGAAAAATTAGTTCTCAAAGCTATCGCCAAAGCTAGTGGCAGAAGTGTAAAAGAAATAACAAAACATATGCACCATTTGGGTGATGCTGGACTTGTAGCTGAATTAGTTCTCAAACAGAAAGCTTTCACATTGGTTCCAACTGGAGATTTAACAACAGATGAATTGTATCAAACTCTTCACAAAATCAAAGATATTGAAGGGAGTGGCAGTCAAGACATAAAAGAAAAAATTTTAATTTCTATATTTCAAAAAACCACTGGACAAGATTCTAAATATCTGGCAAGAATAATTTTAGGCAATATGCGCCTAGGTGTAGCGGATATGACTGTTCTTGATGCCTTGTCAATTTGTTTCACTGGTGACAAGTCTAACAAACCTAGGTTAGAGCGTGCTTACAATGTTTGTCCAGATATTGCTAAAATTGCCAAACAGTTAGCAGACAAAGGAATTGAGCATATTGATGAAATTCCTGTTAAGGTAGGACGACCAATTAGAGTTATGCTAGCTCAAAGGGTTGCAAGCTTAAGTAATATGTCAGAAAAAATCAAGAGTAACTTGTTTCAAGTAGAAGCTAAATACGATGGTGAAAGAGTACAAGTTCACAAAGAAAGAGATGGAACAATCACTCTATATTCAAGAAGAATGGAAAATATTACTGATCAACTTCCAGATTTGGTTGAATACTTAAAGAAAGAAATTCATGTGATGGCAGTTGAGTATATTCTAGAAGGAGAGATTATGGCTCTTTCAGAAGACGCTAAAATACATCAAAGTTTTCAGACTTTAATGCAAAGGAAACGTAAAACTGAAATTGAAAAATATATTAAAAAAGTTCCAGTTGCACTTTACGTCTTCGATCTTCTCTACCTTAATGGAGAATCTATGATGAACAAACCACTAATTGAAAGAGGGGAATCAATAGACAAAATTCTCTACAAAAAAAATAGAATTAGAAGAATAGAATTAATTCAAACTGAATCTGTAGATGAAGTTCAATCTTTCTTTGAAAAGATGTTAAAAGATGGCAATGAAGGAGTTATTGTTAAATCCACAGCAGATGATTCTCATTACAAGGCCGGAGCCCGTGATTGGAATTGGATTAAGTGGAAAAAAGATTATATGCAAAATTTAGTTGACAGTTTCGACCTTGTAGTAATTGGTGCGTTTTATGGAAAAGGAAAACGAACTGGAGCTTATGGTTCACTTCTTTGTGCAACTTACAACCATAAAACAGATACTTTTGAATCAGTAAGTAAACTAGGGACTGGTTTAACTGACAAAACTTTAGAAGAGTTGCCTTTTATTTTAAGAGAACACAAGGTTGTAAAGAAACCAGCAAGAGTAATTATCAATAAAGAAATGACTCCTGATGTTTGGTTTGAACCATTTTTAGTAGTTGAAGTAATTGCAGCAGAAATCAGCCAAGGTAAAATGCATTGTGCAGCAAGAACGCCTGGCAGCGACAGAGGTTTAGCACTTCGGTTTCCAAGATTCATACAGATTCGTGCAGATAAGGGCCCAGAAGATGCTACAAGTAGTGAAGAGTTGTTAAGTTTGTATGAAGGGATATGAGAATAAATTAATTATCCTCCCCTACTACCATTTGAAAACCTACTAAAAGGAATTCTTTTATTAAAAGGCAAATAAAGTTCTCCATTACTATGATATTCGATATCCATTCCCAAGTGTAATTCAGGATGTAATCTAGCTAAACTAAATCCAATATTTCGTAAAGATTTATCACCAATATTTTTTGCTTGATCAAATAGATAGAATGGAACCATCACTAATTCTCCAATTGTACTAATTCTACAATTTTGAATTCCTCCGTGTGACCTTGTTAACAATCCAGATAAGTGGTCAATACTTAAATCAAAACAATCTCCTACTGCCCCATAATCTTTTGTATCTTTTACAAATGGTTCTGGCCTCAAAAAATCAATTCCTCTTTGACCAGAAATTAACCTTGGATCAATTCTCTCTAAAGCCTTTGATATACTAGCAGTAGAATGTCCAGTTAATCCAAATTCGACTCCAAATTTTTCTAGATCATGTCCAAGAATATCTCCTAAATACTTAACATCACAACTTAATAATTGGGCAACTATCTTTGATTTGATTCCTTCATCTCTTAATCTATTTACTGACATACAATATAATTCTTGCATCTCAGTTATCTCTGAACTTGTACCCTTAAGTAAATCAGCCAAATATCCTGCCTCAGGAGTACTAGGATCTAATATTCCAGAAAAATCTCTGCTTAATTCTTCTAAATCTGTTTGAGTTGCGCCTTCACTTCCACCTATAGCTAATATTTGTTCAAGAAATCTTCTAATATCAGAATTTACCATTTCCTTTAACCAAAATAACTTGCCTTCTCTTTCTTCATTTCTTTCGCACGCGCAGAACTAAAATAACTTTCCATCTGCTCATAAGCTTTCTTAACATCAGAATCAACTGAAGCTTTCACAATATCAAGTGCATCAATAAAATTCTCCATACTTACTGTCTCGGCTTTCTCGTCACTTCGTAAAGCAATCATCGCAGCTTCACGAGTTACCCCTTCAATATCTGCTCCCACATACCCATCAGTTTTCTTTGACAACTTTACCAAATCAACAGATTCAGCAAGTGGCATCTCTTTAGTATGAATTTTAAATAACTCCACTCTGGCTTCTTGCTCTGGTGCTGGAGTTAATATTATCGAATCAAACCTTCCAGGTCGAAGTAGAGCTGTATCTAATATATCTGGTCTATTAGTTGCTGCAATAACAACTACATCACAAAGACCCTCAAGACCATCCATCTCAATTAGCATTTGGTTCAATAAACTTTCATTAGAATCTGCAAAAGCGCTGGAACCTGATCCTCGATGTTTTGCAAACGAATCAATTTCATCAAAGAATATTATACTTGGGCTTGTCTGACGTGCTCTCTGGAACACTTTCTTTAATTGTTCAGCTTCTTTACCAACAATTCCTTCTTGCTGAAGTGAAGAACTGCTAACTAGAATAAAATTAGCTTCACTCTCCTTAGCAACTGCTTTTGCAAGAAGAGTTTTTCCAGTTCCTGGTGGTCCATATAATAAAACCCCTTTTGGTGGTCTAATTCCTAATCGAGAAAACCTCTCTTTTGCTTTCATTGGCCATTCGACTGCTTCTTGCAATCGTTGTTTCACATCAGATAAACCACCAATATCTGACCACGAAACACGTGGTGTTTCAACTAATACTTCTCGCATAGCGCTTGGTCTAACTGTTTTGAGTGCTTCCAAAAAATCTTCCTGGCCAATTTGCAACTTCTCCAATATCTCTTCAGGAAATTGGTGGTCTTCTTCGGCTCCTTCCAATTTCAAATCAGGAAGCAGCCTTCGTAAAACAATCATAGCAGCTTCTTTAGCAAGTGCAGATAAATCTGCTCCCACAAAACCATGAGTTATGTCTGCAATTTTTTCTAAATTAATATCTTTAAACAAAGGCATATTTCTAGTGTGAATTTTTAATATTTCCAATCTACCATTTCTGTCAGGAACTCCAATTTCAATTTCTCGATCAAACCTGCCTGGACGACGAAGTGCTGGATCCAAACTGTTTGGCCTATTCGTAGCGCCTATGATTACAACTTTTCCCCTAACTTTCAATCCATCAAGATTCTTAAGCAGTTCAGAAACTGGTGTATTCAAAAATTCATTTGTTCCCCTATCTTGCCGTTTAAAGGCAATTGAATCTAATTCATCAATAAAAAGAATTGTTGGTGCCATTTCTTTGGCTTCTTCGAAAATTTTCTGCATAGTTTTTTCTGTTTCTCCTGGAATTCCACTAATTACATCACTGGCTTTTAATTCCATGAAATGTACTCCGCTTTCGCTTGCAACTGCTTTAGCAAGAAGAGTTTTTCCAGTTCCAGGTGGTCCATACAACAATACTCCACGTGGAGGGTCAATTCCTAAAGTATCAAATATTTGTGGATGACGAAGTGGCAATTCAATCATTTCGCGCACTTTCTTGAGCTCTTCTCCAAGCCCACCTATATCTTCGTAGTTAACTCCAAGATTCATGTCTTCCGGAGATACTGAAACTGCACTACTACTAACTTCCACTTCTGTTTCTTTTCCAATTATTACTGGAACTCCTTTTGGTTCTACATCAATTGCCATAAATCTAAGATCTCCTAATCCTAATCCACTGAAGCGATCTTCCATGGCTGAGAAAATATCATTAACTGCGTGAGGTACTGACTTATCATTTCTTCTTTTAGCTTGTCCTAATGAAACTATATCACCTTTGACAACTGCTTTGCCAAGTAGGCCCATTTTGAAGAAATGTGGTGAAGCTCTAACTACGATTCTTTTGGTAGCGGGTGCTAGTTTAATTTTAGTAGCAGAAACCGGTTCAACTTTTTTTACTTGGACAAATTCTCCAACGCTAGTTTTGGCATTGCTTCTGCTATTTCCATCCATTCGAATAATGTTTAGGCCAATATCTCCTGGATATGCTCTATCAACTATAGCAACAGTTTTTCTGCTTCCTTCAATTTCTACAACATCTCCGGGGTTGGCTCCTATTTTTCGAAGGAAACTTGAATCAATTTTAACAATACCTTTGTTAACATCTTCTTGTACTGACTCCATTACTTTGAGTCGTATTTCTTTTAGAACTACTGCTGCCTCTTCACCCATTATTTCACCGTGTTTTTTGGGCTCATTTGGGTATATAAAGATTGTGTAGGTAGGCTATAGGTAAGTTAAGATTAGAAATTATTAAATTATAAATCAAAAGAAAACTAATATTAAAAAAATTAAAAATAAACCATTACTACTTTGCTGCTACTGCAGGTTTAACTTTTGGTTTTGCCTTACGAGTACCAGTCTTAACTTTTGGAAGTGGAAGTGGACTTGGTAAACTTACTTCTTCACTAACTTTAATTGCTTGAATGTTTCCTTTGTGAAGTGCTGCGTTAACCACTCTCTCCATTATATCATTTGGAACACTTTTATTTTTCTTCCAACTTTCTCGAATAGCTTTGATTTTATCTTCAGTATCTGTAAAGAAAACTTGTCCTTCAACATCAATACTTCCAAGATCAGGTTCATATCTACAGTTAAACGCAAATGTGAATTTCAATCCTGCACTTCCTGGAATATTAAATTGTAAATCTTCAACCTCTTTGATAGATACATTGTTGTTTATTCGAATTTGCCCACCTTTTGCGTTCAATTTTCTCTCTGCCACAACTTTGTATAAATTAATTTTCACGATACCCATAATTTATTCACCTTTCATAGTTTTGAATGTAAAGTTTATAGAAGATATTTTATCTCAAAACACCTTCATAATTGATTCATGCCATGGTCCCTTTATAAATTTTCCTGGATCTGAGGAGTAGAATCAGAAATATCAAATATATCAAACGTATCACTGAGAATATCTCTCAAAATGAGCAAAGAAATTTTCTGGGAGCTCTTTACCCAAATAAAGAAACCGTTTTATCCCTTCTCCATGACCCATATCTTTGTTTCCAATAAATTCAGCATACGACCTTACCCAAAAACTCCCTTCACCGTAAAGTGCTTGGTAAACAACATATTGTAATCCTCTATCTTCTGGTTTTACACTACCTAAACAACCTGGAACAAATTTGTGGCTACCCTCTCGTTTGTATACTTCAACTCCACCCAAATCTTCACTATCTTTTGCTATAGCATGAAGTACATCTTTGGGATCTCTTGGAATAAACTCTCCAATTCCATGAGCTAGATATATTCCTCCCTTAAAATGTTTGTAAAAGCCAGGTTCAAATTTCATTAAAAGAAAATTAATTAGTGTTTTATAAAAATGTATAGCTAAAATTACTTATCCTTCTCTATGCCAAGTAAACACATTCCAGGCCCTCTCATGCAGATAATAAACCAACATTCCTACAATATTCATAACAACAGTAAAGAAAATACTCTGAAAAATACTGCCCAAAAAGAAGTAAGAAACTGCCAAAGTAACTAGAATAGCAACCCCCCTGAAGGTTATACTTTTCAACATACTACGTAATTTCGACTCCATCACAAAAAAGAGAAAGTAAAACTAGTATATAAAACCTTTCAAAGACAAAATTAGGCAGATCTTACTTCAAAAGAGACAATTTTACTTATCAATCTTGCTAAAATGTAACTTTCTGCCCTAGATCTAGATGTTTGCTGCTTTTTATCTTTTGTTTCAATATACTCTGGTGCAAACTCAACCACATCACATCCAATCACTTTTTTCTTTTCAAAACATAGTTTCAACAGATCGATTACTTGTCTCCAAACTAAACCACCTGGTTCAGGTGTGCCTGTGCAACTAATAACGCTTGGATCAAAACCATCTACATCAATTGTAATGTACAATTTTTCTGACTTCAAACTCAATAAAGCTTCTTTAACTTTATCAAAAGAATATTTGAAAGCATAAATCGTTTGCACTTTATCATTTTTATCAATTGCTTTCCTCTCATCTTTATCCTGACTTCTAATACCTACAGAAACAATTTCATGTTTATCAACTATTTGCCTCATCACACAAGCATGATTCAAACTACTTCCATTCCAAGAATCCCGAAAATCAGAATGTGCATCGATTTGTAATACTGCAAAATCTCCATGAATCTTTTCAAGACCTTTAACTAAACCAATTGTTACTGAGTGGTCCCCGCCCAAAGAAACAACAAATTTATCTGAATCAAATGAAGCAACCTTTTCTTGAAGTTTTTCAACCATTGTCTCAGGCGATTCTGAACAAAGTTTTATCTCTTCTTCTAAATATATTCCTTGTTCAAAAAATTCGCAATCAAATTCTTCATCGTAATATTCAAGGTGTTCTGAAGCTTTAACTATCTCCATAGCTCCTTTAGCAGATCCAATCCCATATGTCAAATCTTTCTCATAAGATATTGGTAAAATAACAAACTTGGATCTATCAAATGAAGAATACTCGTCAGGTAATTGCATCCATTTCAAATTAGATTTCATTCTACCAACCTCACTTCAGGTATATCTAAACTACAAAAGTTACTAGAAAATATGTAAGCTCCAGCATTCAAAAATACCAATTCATCACCAACTGTAACATCTTTCAAATAAACTCGATAACGAAACAGATCCAAACTACAAGGAGTAACTCCTTTGATTACATATTGTTTAGCTCCTTCATCTTTTTTTCCTGTTTCACCTTCAACAAGCAATTTTACTGGCACAATTATTGCATCCATATCAGAGTTATAAACTGAAGCATTAACAGTTATGTTTCCTGAATCAATTGCAATTATTTTAGTAACCAATCTTCCAGCTGGTGCTGCAATAAATCTGCCTGGCTCTAGTATTAGTTTAATCTCTCGATCAGAGCACCAATTTCTGAATTTATCAATCTTTGAGAATATACCAGAAAGCAATCGCATATCAGTATTGGCGTATCCAGCTGGCAAACCACCACCCATATTAATTAAATCAATACTCTCAAAAAATTCTTTATCAAAAAGTTCAGCTAATTCAAATCCATAATTCCACTCTGCCATGTTTTGAGTTTTTCTATGAAAATGAATTCCAATAGATTCTATTTGTGGCCAAGATTTCAGTTCTTTAACTTTTTTGTCGACCATTTCTGTTTCGATTCCAAAAACAAAATATTTCTCAGTTCTAATTGATCTCTCTTTTAATTTCAAACGTAAAAGCAGTTCGACTCTAGTCTCGGGAAATTTCAAAAGATATTTTTCCAAAACATCCAAATCTCGCAGATTGTCAACAACCAGATGTTTAATTTCTAAACTAAGCAAATACGAGATCTCTTCTTCATTCCAAGCCTGAGCTAAAAATAAAACTCTTGAACAATCTTCAATGTTAACTAATTCATTAACCAGGTGTACACTAAAAAAACAAGGTGTTTCTTTCTCTAATATTTTAGTTACATAAGGGTTAGTTTTAGAACTATAAGAAACTAAATCACAATGATCCAACACTTTTTCAAATTGATTCAAAACCTTTGATTTTGAAAGTTCAAAGTAAGCTGTATTTTTTGAAAAGTTTTTATTCATCTACTTTACCTCCAAACGGCAACAAACCTTCTTCTTCAAAGATTTCTAAAGCTCTAATCATTGCCAGTGGAAATGTAATTGTCACATCCCCATGAACTGTTGCAACATCACTTTCATCTTTTACTTTTCCCCAAGATTTCGCTTCGTTGGTTGTAGCTCCACTCATACTTCCACTGGTTTTGTGAGCTGTTGTCATATAAACAGCATAGCTTGCTCCCCCATTAAGTAAAGTGGAGAGAATTGCGTGGTGTTTACTAATACTTCCTCCCAAAGCAATTACTGCTTTTTTCTCATCATAACTACTAGTAAACAGAATATTTCCAAAATCTGCTACTACATCAATTACAAAATCACGATGTTTTTGTTGAAAGAGATACAAATGAAATCCGAAAGAACCGTCGGTGATTGCTGGGCAAAAGATTGGAACTTCTTGTTTTGCTGCTTGATACAGAATGCTATCTTCATCGTCTAAAATTAAACCAATCTCTCTTAACAACTCAGATGGTGTCCAACGTTTTTGTTTCTCATACAATTTTGTCAAGACTGGGTTAATCCAATTTTCAAATTTCATGTAACTTTCATTTTTGATAAAAACATTTCCAACTCTGTTGACTCCTTTTTCGTGGAGTTCTACATCATCTGCTGAAAAACTGCCGATTGTAAATTTCTCTCCCAAAGATTTCATGATATCTTCTTCAATACCACCAACTGTTGTAACTAAAATGTCAGCAACCTTAAGTTTCACTACTTGAGCAAAAAATCCTCTCAGACCACAAGAAACCATGTTTGAAGTAAATGTAAGATAGGTTTTAGCAGAATTCTTTTTCATTTTAACGATTACTTCGCTAGCTTTTGCTAGTTGAACACTCTGATAACCTAAGTTAGCCATGTCATCGACCATTTTTTTAACTGTCATTCCTTTTTCCCATTTGAAATCTTTAACGTACATATTATTCACCAATAAATTTGAATTTTTAAACTCTAAAATCCTTGTTACAAAGGTCCAAAAACCTTGCAACAATAATGCTCTCACTAAAATAATTAATCAGAATTAAGTCTTAACTTCCACGTTTACGTACGGAACTCATAAATGATAGAAAATAGCTATTTCTTTATATATTTTAGGTAGAAAAACTAGAATATATTATAAAACAACAATCTTTAAATAAAAAAATTATTATAATACTGTTTATGGTTTTTGCAGAAGCTTTACTTAAGGCAGGAAATTTCAGACCAAATCTAACTCAATATGAAATTCTTCTACCCAGAGCAGGAAGATTGACTCCACCAGTTGAAGAAGCAGTTGATAGAGCTTATTCTGTTAGAACAGAAAATCAACCAGATTGTTCGTTACTAAGAAGATATTCTACAATTGCATACATTGCAGGTGCTTTAACAGGAATGACTGAAGAAACTAAAGCAAGATATAAAGACCTTTCAGATATTTTAGCTGATGGTGGAGTATTTGGTTACGCCCCACATGTATTTGGAACAGATCCAAAAAAACATCCTCAGGTTACTGCACAAGAAGTAAGAGACATGGATTATTTGTGGGCTGTAGTAATGCCTGAATTTCATTTTAATTGGTTAGATCCTCTTGCTCAAGGAAATGCAATTGAAGAAGGTTGGGCAGAATCTTTTGGAATTCCTTCAGTTTATTTAATGCCAGAAGGCCAAAAATTTTCAAGGTTAACTTTAGGTATGGACAATATTGATCATGAAATTCGTTATAAAAATTTCGAAGACGCTATTGCCCAAGCAGGAGACTATGCTGCAAGAATTGTTGAATTTAGAAAAGAAGGGAGCAAAGTAATTAATCTATTCAGAGAGATTAATGGCCTTGCAGAAGAACCAAAAATAGAAAGAGAATTACACCTATTTGATTTAGACACTGGGAGAATTGGCAAAGTTAAATTTCATGATTGGGTTGAAGGAGGCACATATGGAGTTCGCTTCCCAGATGGGTCTTGGAAAGAATACCATGATAGAAATCCACATTTCAGACCAGAAGTAAGAGATAGGAGAGATGTTAATTACATCTTAATTCCTGTTCCAAAAGGTCAAGCACCAAACATACTCGCAGCTTAAACTTAATTCACTATTTTTAACCTTTTTTATCAAATTTTCTTTAAAAAACAAACTACTTATAACTAGGCCACATAATCTTACTAGAAATGACCAATAAAATTAGCTTCAAAGATTTAAGATTAAATCCTTCAATTCAAAAAGCAATAACAAAACAAGGATATACTACACCAACTCCAATTCAAGCTAAATCAATTCCAGATTTACTTGAAGGCAGAGATTTAATTGGAATTGCTCAAACTGGAACTGGAAAAACAGCAGCGTTCACATTACCAATATTGAATTTAATAAAACCTAGTTATCCAAAAAAAATTAAAACTTTAGTTGTTGCTCCAACCAGAGAATTAGCTGCCCAGATAGGAGTTAGTTTTTCAAAGTATGCAGAATTTCTTAAAGTTAAACACACTGTTATTTTTGGTGGTGTAAAACAAGGGAAACAAGTTCAAGAATTATCAAAAGGTGTTGATATTTTAGTAGCTACACCTGGGCGACTTCTTGACTTAATGAATCAAAGACATATCTCACTTAAAGATGTGGAATTTTTTGTTTTAGATGAAGCTGACAGAATGTTGGATATGGGTTTCATTAATGACATTAAAAAAATAATCAAAAAATTACCTCACAAAAGACAATCATTATTTTTCTCAGCGACTATGTCTAATGAAGTTAATGAACTTGCAAAAAAACTACTAAATAATCCAATTCATGTTGAAATTACACCTCAAGCTACAACTGTCGAAAAAATAGATCAACACATCTTCTTTGTAGATCAAAATAAAAAAACTAAACTTCTACTAGAACTTTTAGATGAAGAAGAAGTTACAAGCACTCTTATTTTCACTAGAACCAAACATCGTGCAAATAAAATTGCTAAATTTTTAAATGAAAATAATATCAAAGCAAATGCTATTCATGGAAATAAAACTCAAAATGCCAGAACTAAAGCTATTCAAAATTTCAAAAAAGGTAGAGTAAAAGTATTAGTAGCAACAGACATTGCAGCTAGAGGAATTGATATTGACAAAATTTCACATGTAATAAATTTTGAACTTCCAAATGAACCAGAAAGTTATGTTCACAGAATTGGAAGAACTGCAAGAGCAGGAAATAAAGGTGTGGCTTTCTCTTTTTGTTCGGCTGAAGAAAGAAATTATTTACGGAACATTGAGAGACTAATTAAACAAAATATTCCTGTAGAAGACCATCAATACCATTCTATAGCTGCCAAAACTGCTAAAGGAGCTGATGCCAAACCCCCACCAAGAAAACAAAGGCAACCCAGAAAATTCAAAAGAGGAATTAAACCAAAACCAAAAAATAATTCTAGAGGAAAAAGGCCTCGCTCAAATAATAATAATAATAATAATAATAATAGCAACAACAATGTTAATAACAAAAGAAATAGAACTAGAAAAAAACCTAGAAATAAACCATTTAGTAGAAAAAATTCTTGATTACAAAACAAATAATTTAAATGACACAAAAAACTAATCTCTGAAATATAATAAGCAAATATGTCATAAACATTAAATACCTTTTTCTAATTATATTATTTAGATGGGAAAATATTCTTTATATGCCTCAGCATTAGTAGCTTTAGTTTTAACTGCATGCACTGATGATTTTGAATCGGGATATAATGAAAGTGATACTGGTGAAAATTTAGAAGAGTTAACTGAAGTTACATTTACTAACTTGGGCGAAGATTTCTATGTAGATCTTAGTGATGATCTTGCTAAAAACTTTTTGGGGCAAGAGGTTGAAGGGTGGTACGAATTTAACTTCTCAGCAGAGTTATATTTAGGCCAGCATCCAAACGGTGAAGACCATATATATATTTTCGAACATGTTGGCAGATACAACACTGATGAACCTGGTGAAGAACACATTTTAGCTGAAGTTGACAAACCAGCAGAATGGCCTTTAGTCCCACAAGAATACAAAGAAGATTATGGTCACTTAATTGGGAGTTTAGATTTAATCAAGTATGGGCATATTACTGATCAAGAAGAATTTCCCTTAGGTCACAGCTCTTGTACAAATGAGGAATATATTGCTTTAATGAATCATTGTGAAGCTTTAGAAGCCCCTTGCTATACCATTAGATCAAATGATTCTCTAAATAATAATGTAGTCAGTCTTGTCCCAGAATCTCTAAGATGGACTTTGGTACATAATAATTGTTTTGAAGATAGTGAAGATACGTAACTAAATAATTATCAGAAAATTATCAACTATTCCCATTAGCAACTTTCAGTCTTCCTTTCTTATCTAATTGCCGAGATAGAAATGAAGTTAATACATATTCATGTTCATACAATAAGAATGCAATTACTTCTTTCATTGCGTAAGCATCTTTGTAATCTATTATTGCTTGGGTTTGAGCGTCAGTAAATTCATATTCGCTAAAAAAATGTTTACAAAATTCTTTTTCGTCAATTACTCTACGAGTCCATTCATCCCATTCATGATGTAATCTTGCGTCCCATTTTCGAATAACTCCTTGGAACAATCGCATAGGATGACTATCATCTTCGAAGTCAGTAACTGCCCAAATACCAGCATGTTCTAGTTTATATTTCTTAAAAGCCAATTGTAATACTGTTTTAACTTGAAATATTTCAGTTTTAGAAGTGATTTTACAAATCATCAAATATGCTTCATAAGTTGCTTTACAACATCTAGTAAACAATCTTTCAGTAGATTTAGCATGTTCTCCATATCGCCAATTAAACACGTTTTCTCCATATGTATCAATTAAAAATTGTTTAGAAGAATTGATAATAAACATATTTTTAAAACATTGATAAAGTCTACCCCTTTCATCAAAACACTCTATGCTTAATATATTATGAATTCTATCTGCCAGTTTTACTTGAATTGCTCTTTCTCTAATAACTGGATCAGGACAATTAAATATGTAAGAAATTGATTTGTAATAATAATCTCTTTTTAATCTAGTAAGCAATTTTAAAGTTTCAATTATTTGTTCTACACAATTACACTCATCTTCTTCCCTTTCAAAAAAACCAATCAACTCTTGTTCAAACGCTGAAACTAATTTTAATTCATGTTCATCTAGAATATGTTTAGAAGGTACATCGTCTTCGTTAAGTTTGTTTTCAATTTTAAACAAGTCTACTTGTTCTTCAATGTAATCATGCATCAATCCACAAAGCAGAGTAATAATATCGGTTACTCCTCCTTTCTTTAAATTCAAAACTACATTTATCGGGTGCAAGAAAGTGTCATGTCCATTTTTACGTTGAGGTAATTCTTGGTATAAATTTCTACATTTAGCGTATAAAAATTCACATAGTGGAAATAATGGGTCTCTCACATCAAACAATTCTTCTACTCTAGGGATATGCATTATTGGCTCCCAAGATCTTAAAGAATCAAAGTGTTCTCTTCTTCTCTTAACATAATCTTCTGCATTCATATCTACATTCACACACGGCATCTTATCTTAGCTTTTTAATTAATAAGTAGAAATTGTATTTAAACATTTGCTTTGATAATAATAATTTCTATAAAATATAAAAGAAAATAAAAAATTAAAGAAGAAAGAAGTTTAAGCTACTTCCCAAAACTCCTAACACATCTCTCCAACCATGAGGCTTCTTCTCTTACTGTTTCAGTGTATCTTCTTAAGTTATCCTGCATTGAGTTTTTGATATCCCAGAAAGGTAGTCCTCTAAAACTTGCTGCTCTATTAACTTCTGCAAACGCTTCATCCCATGATATTTTTTGAGTTCTCATAAGAGTGTAATCAGCAGAACTAGGTGCCACTATTGCTCTTTGAGGAGTAAGTGACTTTATCTCCAACTTTGTATCATGAACCTGCCTAACTTTAATCACGGGAAAAGGTATATCACCATCAGGAAGCTTAGCTTTTGAGGCTGCAACTAAAGTGCGTTTATGACAAAGTGGTCCATCCGTATAAATTGCTCTTGGATATTCAAAAATTGCTAACTTATAAGCTTCAATCAAATCCTCCGGAATTAGTTCATTAAAATCTACAGTTACAGTTAGAATATGGAAATATTCAACTGGCCATTTAGAAACAACAGAATCTACTTTTCCAGACACTTGAGGTAATAAAAACTCCAATTCGTCTAAATGGTAAGGTTTATCTTCCATAGTTACAAAAGGAGAAGCAACTCTTGGAACTCTAATTCTTCTTCCCTCTGGAAACTGTTCACTAGGAGCTTCCTCTACAATATCAAAATTATTTGGATCATTATTCCTTCTCAAAAAATTTATACTAACATGTTTTACAGCGTCAGGGTGGTGATCTTGCAAAACTTTTCTTAGCAAACCTAATTGAGTTGTGAGACAGGTTGTGTTACAAGAAACAATTTGAGCGTTTCTTTCATGGTAAGGTTTAGCATTTGCTGGGTCCGCACTAACAGTTCCTGGTGCACCAACAAAATAAAAGTTATTTACTAAAAGAGAATTTCCTCCTCCTTGAATCGCAAAAGGTACACCTGATGGCAAATAAAGTTCATTATAATTCCTTCCTTCCATTTTATCGGTCGCATCCAAAACTAATGTTGTTTTAGAAAGATCTAGATCAGTAATTGATCCTTTAACATCAAAACCAGCTTTCTTCATTGCAGCCATTCTATCAGTGATTGGAGTTCTACCCCCTTTAGCTGCATACATTGGAAATTTCTTTCCTGCTCTTTGTTGCAACTCCTGCAATTCAATAGTTTTGATATCAAGTGGATCTGCTGAATATTTCCCAAGCCAAACTGGAAAGCCCATACTATCTAAAATATCAGCAACTCTATTACCAACTGTACCTGCTCCATTAATCCCAATCAAAGAATCATACGCCATTTTTCACCTCTTAAGATAATGTATTGGCTTTCTTACAGACAAGATTCTTATTAAACTTTGAAGAAATAATTACCATATCAATAAATCATAAGATATAAAAGTAATTAAGGCGACAAATAATGTTTTAAGATATTATTCACAAAATAAAACAAAATATTTTTAATCCAAGACGAAATTCTATAACTATGCCACTAGTAGATGTACATTGTCACATAAATCATAAAGATTTTGAAGGCAAGGTTGAAGAAGTTCTAGCTAACGCAGCTAAAGCAGGATTAAAAGTCATTGTTCTAAGTGGTGTTAATCCAGAAGCTAATATTGAAGTTCTTGAATATGCCAAAAAATATCCTTTAGTTAAAGCTTCATTAGGTTTATATCCCATTGATATTTTAGGTCTAACACCAGATGAAGTAGGTTTACCTCACCATCAAGGACCAGTTAATTTAACTGAGCAATTTGCCTTCATTGAAGCAAATTTGGATCAAGTTATCAGTATTGGTGAAATTGGAATGGATTTTTTTTGGGTGAGTTATGAAGAAACCTATGAAAAGCAAGCAGAAAACTTCCGAAAGATTATTCGTTTTGCAATCAAAGTGAACAAACCGATTGTTATTCACTCTAGAAAGGCTGAAAAAGAATGTTTGGATGTTTTAGAAGAAGAGATCAAAAACAATGAAATTCCTGTAGTTCACCATTGTTTTGGTGGCAGAAAAGCTCTCATGAAAAGAGGAGTTGATTTGGGCCATAACTTTTCAATACCTGCTAATATAAAACGTAATACTAGTTTTGAAGCTTTGGTAAAAATAGTTCCAAATGATAAACTTTTAACTGAAACTGATGCTCCTTGGCAATCTCCGTTTAAAGGTAAGATTAATGAGCCTGCTTATGTTACTGAAGCAATTAAGAAGATTGCTGAGATCAAGGAAATGAGTGTTAAAGAAGCAGAGGATTTGGTGTGGGATAACTTTTGTAGAGTGTTTAAGTTTGAAGAGTGAAAAAAATTAAAAAATCAAATTAATTCATACACATTTCCTTCTCCATCATCAATCAAAGTTCCAGACAATTCTGCATCATCTAATTTAGTATAAAATAAATCACTACCAACTAGATTGGCTCCTGAAAGATTTGCTGATGTGAAATCTGCACCTTTAAGATCAGTGTATGAAAGATTAGTTCCTTCAAAATTAATTGTCCTCAAATCTTGCTCAGAAAGATCTTGCCCTTCCATGTTAGCTGAAGAGAAACTGATATTACCTCGGCCTTCAGTAGGATGGTATTTGAATTTAATCTTAGCACCCCTAAAATCTGCTCCAGAGAAATCAGCGTGAAAGAGTTGGACATCTCTCAAATCGGCACCTTGAAAGTTTACATCATTAAAATAAACTCCGTGTAATTTCACTTTTCGTAAATCTGAATTTTGAAAATTACTCGCCTCAAAATGAGAAACATCTATTATTGAATAGCCTGGCCTACCATGTTCAAACTTTGTTCCTGAAAAATCACTTCCAGAGATATCACATTTTTCAAAATGAACCTGGCGTAAAGTCGACCCAGAGTAATTAGCCCTCGCTAATTTACTAAAACTAAATAAAAAATTACGAAAATCCACTTCAGAAAAATCTGCCCCAGGAAACTCAGAATGTACCACACGGGATCGATAAGAGCAACTAGATCCGCTAAAACTAGATCCGCTAAAATTAACAGATTCCCCTTGAGATTTGGTAATTACTAACGCACAATATTTTCCATCAGAGAAATTTGCTCCTTGTAAATCAGAATTTTGTATCTTCGTTTCCGTAACTGTTGCCTCAGAAAAATCCACATCCTTAAGTGAAGAATTTTCTATTTTAGTTCGATGTAAGTTAGCGCCCTTAAAAGTTGATCCATTCAAAGTTGAATCTTCAAATTTCCCGTGAGTAAATTTTAAACCATCAAAGTTTGAACCACTCAACTCAACTTCATAAAAACCATTATCACTATGTCCTTCATAACCAAAAGTGGTATCTGAAAAATTAGCCCCATTAAAAATAGCTCTTCTTAGTTTTGAAGAAGAAAGATTTGCCCCATGTAAATCTATACTTGTTGCATCAACATAAGATAGATCAGCACAAGCAAGATTAGATTCAGACAAATCAACTTCGACTAAATTAGAACCACGAAGATCTGCACACCTCAAATTCAAATTAGGAATTCGCCCCTTTGACAAATTTCTTCCTTTCAAATCAGCATTAGGTCCAAGTTCAAGACCAACACTACTAATTAACTCCAACATTCTTTTTGACATTTTATTTTCCTCCCAACCCTCAAAACCACCTGGATTGCAAGTACTCAAAAATCTCCAAATTTTCCAAAATATTGAACTGCTATGTGAGGTTTAACTCCTGAACTGGTTGTTCCCCAAAGTCCTACCCCAACAGAAAATCCCTCTCCTAAACCATAATTGAAAGCTGTGTAATGAAGATCTCTTGCTTCGCCTTGATAGTTTGTAGTCCATCTGTCTCGGTGTAAAAAACTAACCTTATCTGTTGTATTTGTATCTAAGGTTGAAGATTCCTGTCCAACAGCTAATTCAGCTGAACCTTTTACTTTATCACCAGCTAACGCTGCACCTGACCCCAAAACCAAAGCTAATGCACCCATTAGTGCTGTCTTCTTTGTCATAATAAAGAGAATTTATAGGTTATATTTAAGCGAAAGGGCCCCCTTAAGGGGCTAAAAACAAAAGTATTAAAAGTAAAGGTAAGTTATAGCTAATATGGACAAGCAAATTCTTCGCGAAATCGGTCTTAGTGAAGGAGAGATCAAGGTATACTTGGCTCTATTAAAATTAGGTAAAGCCAGAAAGACTGAGCTTGCCAGTAAAGCAGGAATTTCTTCATCAAAGGTTTATGAGATCTGTGCTAAACTGCAGAAAAAAGGTATTATTGGAGTTATAATCAAAGATGGAAAGAAACATTTCCAAGCAAGAGAAGCGAAAAGATTGATGGATTTCTTTCATGAAAAGGAAAAACGTTTGGAAAAGCAAAAGAAAGAGTTAGAAAAAGCAATTCCTTTTTTGGAAGACTTTGGCGAAGAAGTTGAGAATAAAGCCGTTTTGTATGAAGGCATTAAAGGAATTAAAAATATTTACAAGAATATACTTGATGAGTTAAAGAAAGGAGACACTTATTATGTCCTTGGTGTTAATTATGGTAAGAGTCTTTCTGGTGTCAAAGAATTTTTTGAGAACTATCATCGGCAGAGAGCTAAGAAAGGAATCAAAGTTAAGATGTTAGTTAATCATGATGTTAAGGAGAGTTTGGTTAAAACAATTCATGATAAGTCTGAGGTTCGTTATTTGCCACAATACTTAATTAACAATATGATTATTTTATTTTATAAGAATAAGTCTTTCATTTTCTTTTTAGCAAAGGATTCTATTGCTCTTGAGATTGAGAATCCAGAGATCAAGAAAGGTTTTCTGTCTTATTTCAATGCCTTTTGGAAGTTGGCGAAGGAGTGATAGTTCTTTTCTTTTATGTGGGACTTTTGTCCTGAGTGAAGATGATTAAAAGAGAGTCTATTTAATTAAAAATTTACTTGTCCAAGACAAAATCCATTATTGGAGACAGTTTACAGAAGGTATTTATGAAGATTTAAAGAGTAGAAAATAATTAAGAAAAAACTTCACAACATACCCTTCAACTCACAAACATCTTTTAATTTGCAGTCATCAATGAATGTCGTCTCTAAAAACATTTGATAAAAATCTTCTCCAAAATCTTTCGCTCCGTCAATACAAATTTGCAAATAATCCATTTGAGCAGGGTCATCAAAAAGAAATTCTTGATTTTTATTGAATTTATCCACAAACACAAAAGCAGAGAAATCTTTTTCTGTAATTAAAGACGTTATAGTGATTTCTTTTAATTCGTAAGCTCCTTCTCTTTTCAAGAGATCATTAAAAAAATTCTCACTAACTTCAAAACAAATACCATTTACAAAAGCATTTTGATTTTCTCTAATATTTAATACACAAATAGAAGTATTTTGTTTTGAAAGCCGAGTTGAAGATTCAGTTTCAAATACTCGAATGTAATTCTTCAAAAGAGCCGGAAAAATTGATTTTGCATCAGGAACGGTTTTTTTAAGTGACTGTAAATTCATTAATGAACCGTAACCAAAGATTTTTTTTGTCATATTTTGAATTATGCCTATAGGTTTATATATTTTATTAGGAAGAAAACTTTTTTGTTGTGTAGGACCAAAAAAACTTCACGCTTCTGCACATCTTACAAATGCTTCCATCAAATTATGAGTTTCCATCGAAGTTAATTGCTGTGAAAAATTCTGTAAAGAAATGTCTTTATTCCTAATCTCAGCAATAAAATTAAACTTAATAGTGACCATATTCTTCTCAATAGAAACTTCAAATGTCCAATTTTTTATGCTCCTTAAAGCATATTTAGCCATTCCAAACACTTTCGATGCATCAAAAATCCGAATACCACTTACAAACCCATCAACATCAACATCAGCTACAAAATTTTTGAATTCAACTGAATAATCATAATCACGATCCAGTATTTTGAATAATAAAACATCATCTTTATGATTATATGTAAACTTCCCTTTCCCACTCAAATTTTTTCTTGCCATTTTTATAATTCATATTTTGGTATATTCCTAATATTCATAAAAGACACAATCGTAACTCTTTGGTTAAATATTGAGAGGATAACATTTCTAAACCCATCACTTCTCCGATAATATACTCTATATCTATTATTTTCTTGAAGATATATTCTAATTGGGTTATCCTTCTTTATCATTTGTATAAGATCTTCTTTATTAAAAATCTTTCTCTGACGACTACTTAAATGATCAAGAGCGTGTGGAGATAAGATAATTTCCTTTCCTTTAATTAATGATTTATAATAGGTTTTTGTAATATTTTTAACAGGTTTAGTGGAATTGATATTCATTTTAAAATTACCCTTATCTAATTGATTTAATTTGAAAATTCCTTTCTAAGTAAACCAACAGAAATTCTGATAAATTTTAATAAATAAAACTATCCTATACTTGACCAGTGGGTTGTGGGTTACAAAGTACTCCACAATCTTATGAGAACCTGAAAGGTTGTCAGTGGCTTGTGGCTTCAGAGCACCACTCAGTGAACACAAAATAATAAATACTACCTCCTAAAAACAAATCTCTGGTGGTGGTATGGTTTTTACAGTAATAGATATCGAAACAACAGGACTTTCTAAACACAATAACCAAATCACTGAAATTGCAGCAGTGAAAGTAAAAAACGGAGAAATAGTAGAACAATTCCAATCCCTAGTAAACCCTCAAACTGATATCCCAAAATTCATAACAAGACTAACTGGTATAAATAACGAGATGGTCAAAGATTCACCAACCATTAAAGAGATTCTACCTTATTTCATTCAATTCTTAGGAAACGATGTGTTTGTTGCACACAATGCTAGTTTCGATTTTGGATTCTTGGAACATAATTGCCAAAAGCATCACAACCATTGTTTAGAAAACAAAAGGCTTTGTACTAGAAAATTAGCAAATCGGATTCTGCCTGAGCTTCCAAGAAAACGTTTACAAGATCTCTGTGAATATTTTGATCTAACCAATCAGCAAGCTCACAGAGCAATGGCAGATGTAGAGGTTACCACTCAAGTTTTCAACAATTTCTTAACACATTTAGAGAAGGAAGAAGGAATAAGTAATATTGAAGATTTGATTAAATTCGAGATGTCTCCAAGAAGAAGAAGATGATTTCTAGAAATCAGAATACTCAATAATCAAAAACCATTTATAGTCAAGCTAATACTTATTTTATATGATAATCACAATTGATACTATTAAAGACTCTCCTGAAGATATAAATAGAGCAATTGATATTCTAAAGCAATATACTAAGCCAATAGTTGAAGATGATTCAGAGATTCTAGCAAACATTCCTAAATTCCCTAAAACCCACCGGCCAAGTGGGCCAGGCATCTTTGATGTGCAAAAGAATGAAGAAGCTGTAGAACAAGAGAAATTAGAAAAAGTAAATATTGAAAATAAAACTGAAGGTAATAATCTAGAAGAATTAAAAGAACAATCAAGCTTCAAATCTGAATTATTTGATTCTGATAACAATCTTAATCCAACTGATAATAACAAAAGTACAATTACCTTTTTTGATCAATCACCAACAAATGAATCTGATCAAACAGAAACCAGTGTAGAAGATACAGAAAGAATCTCCATTCAAACAGATAGACCTAACATAGAGTATCATGGTGGAAGGATTTCAAAAGGAACACCACCTGATTTCACTTCCTACCTTGACTTACTCAAACAAAAAAGAGATAAGCAAGTTTTAGGAATATTAGCTGAACAAAATACAGAATCAAAAGAGCAAGAATAAACAAGGAATTTCTATGACAAAAATATATTTCGAAACATTTGGCTGTGCTGCCAATATCGCTGATTCTGAACAAATGAAGGGACTGCTCAAAGAAGCAGAATTCATAATAACAGACATTGAAGAAGAGGCTGATATCATCATCATAAACTCATGTACAGTTAAAGGCCCAACAGAATCAAAGATTCAAAAAAGATTCGAAGAACTAAAAGACGGTTACAAAATAATTATTCTAGCGGGTTGTATCGCCCAATCTGACCCAAAAAAATATCCAGAATATCCATTGATTGGAACCAAACAAATTCATAAAGTTGTAGAAGTTGTCGAAGAAGCGTTGAATAATAATATTGTAAGAGCAATAAATGTTAAAGAAATGCCTCCATTAAATTTACCACTTGTTCGCAGAAATCCTGTTATTGAAATTATTCCAATCAACCGCGGTTGTTTAGGCTTTTGTAGTTTTTGCAAAACAAAATCAGCCAGAGGAAATCTAATCAGTTATCCAATTGACCAAATCGTAAAACGAGCACAAAAAGCAATTCAAGAAGGAATAAAAGAGATATGGCTAACAAGTCAAGACACAGGATGTTATGGTTTTGATATCAACACCAACCTTCCTTCTCTTCTAAATGAACTTGTTAAAATTCCAGGAGACTATAAAATCAGAGTAGGGATGATGAATCCAGATCACTTAATAAAAATTCAAGACCCACTAATTAAAATTTATCAGCACCCTAAGATTTTCAAATTTTTACATCTACCCATTCAAGCAGGAAACAATAGAGTTTTAGAACTTATGAAAAGACAATACGAAGTTCAAAATTTTCTAAAACAAGTTCAAACATTCCGGTTAGCAATACCAGAGATTTCAATTATGACTGATATCATTGTTGGATTTCCAACAGAGACACCAGAAGAATTTTTTGATACTCAAACTTGTTTAAGAAAAACAAGTCCAGACTACACTAATGTTTCTAAGTTTTGGGCAAGACCAAACACGTCTGCAGAAAGAATTAAAGACAAAGTTGAAGGTAGTGAAATAAAAAGAAGAAGCCAAATAATAACTGAAATCTCCCAGAACATATCTAGATTAAAACATGAAAAATGGTTAGGTTGGGAAGGAAACATCCATCTAACTAAAAAAGGCAAAGAAGCTGACCAATGGATTGGATTCACCCTAAGTTACAATCAAGTTGTTGTCAATGGAGAATATAAATTAGGGCAAAAAATAAGAGTAAAAGTTGTAAAAACTCGTATTTTTAGTTTAGTTGGAGAAGAAATCTAAAGATCAATAAAATCTTAGCAAGTAATTTCTTTGTATTCAGAATCGCCTAATTTTTCACATTGAAAATCAATATCTTTTTCTACACCAAATGCTAGTAGTTCTGGTTCAGTTAACGATCTTCCTTTTTCTCTTTCTAGTTCTTGTAATTCACTCACATACTGTACTTCTATTACTCTCATCGCAGCAAAATAAGGTAATGCCTCAGTAGTAATTCCTGTACCATAAACCTCTTCATCTTGCTTAAGATCTGTTGAACTTCCAATTTCCAAACCATAATAATACTCATCCACTTCATCTATTCGCTCAGATAACATTGCTTCCATTGTTGCAGCTGCTTCTTCATCTTGAATATTTAAGCCATTATAGGCCAATCCACTATCGCCTATTAACTCTTCAAAAAAATCTACTTCACCATTACTAAATTCTTCTCTAGTCCCCTGAGTAATAATTCCTGATTCTATCCCTTCACTAATAACATCTAAACGTAACTCAGCATATTTTTCTAAAGCTTCATTACATCCTAATGCATCATCTACACGAGAATTTATATCGACATCTGCTGCATCAAGAAAAATTTCTGTTTCAAATGAAGAAACCTGTTTATTATTGTATTCCTCTAGCTTTTGTAGTTCTCCTGAAGAAAGATCATAACCAGAATAAATATCTTTTCCTAAAATTGTACTTAATCCATCTAATTCTGAACTTGTTAACTCCTCTGTTCCTGAACTAGCATCAATTTGTAATCCAGAAACCACATAGACTCCTCTTCCTCCCTTACTCTGGTGAGTTGGAGGGTTATAAAAATATGAACTATGTCCTAATATTGTCGAATCTATATGTTCTAAATCATTTTGTTCATCAATTATCTCTAAAAACTGTGCATTGGATTCACTTTGTAATTCTTCAGAATAATCTGCTTCTAATTGAATAACCATTGCTTGGTACCCTTTAGGCAGATTAGTTGCAATAATATCACTTGCAATTTCATATGATTCTATAAATTCAGGATTGTCTTCAGGAGTACTAATGATAAAATATGGCCGATAAAAATTTGTTCCATCTAACTCATTAATTACAGTAACTGCTTCATCCACAATTACTTTGTCTCCACTCTCTTCATAATCTCCAAAAACCTCATAAGGATCTATAGTGACTGAAAAATGTGCAACTTTTTGATCAGTTTCATCATCACCAAAAGTTATCTGTTGATTCTCACCAAAAGAAAAAGTATTTGTAAAACTTGCATCATCTAAATCTGCGTATGGATCATTACCTTCAACATCAAAGATTTCAACATCAAAAGCTACAGATCCTAAACTTGTTTTTTCATAAGATATAGCCTTACTGTAAACTGCTCCATCTACTAAAACTTCTCGATGACCATTTTCTATTCCTACTTCACCATAAACTTCAGCATTTGATTCTTCTTCACTCCATACAAAAGACCCATCATGAACAGTCACAGTTAAGTGATCATCGTATGGCTGAGAGTAAAATAAATCATCATTTTTTTCTTCTACAGGAATGCCATAAGTGTTTTCTGGAGTTACTGTAACTTGTAAAGAAGGTTCAGTTTGCCCTGTTTCATCACATCTATCACAATTTCTTACTACTGCAAAAGTGTCTTCTCCAACATGAACTACTGTATCTCCATAACTCAAATCAGAGTAAATATTTTCATGTAGAACTCCCCTATTATTATAAGTAGATCCCACACCAGATATTTTTACATAATCAGTTCCGTCATTATTTAGATGCATCCCATTTATTGTTACAGAATCTCCTGAATCCAATATCCACTCACCTTCTGTGAAGAGTAAATCTCCTTCAACAGGAATGTTGCCATCATCAAATGCTACGTTATTAGACTCTCCTTCTCCTGATACAAAAAAAACTTTTACCTCCGTATCTTCATCAAAACTATTTGAATCAATATTATTATCTCCTGTATATATTACCCTTACTTCCCCATCATCCATTACACTAAATGTTGCTCCAGGATGATCATCAAAGTTCACATAATCATTCGTAGTTACTGTTCCTCTCGAAGAAGTGATAGTAGTTGATAATGTTCCTTCTCCAAACTCCATTGAATTTTTTGAATCTGAAAAATCTGGAATGTTTAATGTTTGACCTGGCAAATATGTTTCTTTATATTTATCTAAAGCACCATTTTGATTAGTAGCAATTGCATCATGAAATTCAGTTTCACCTTCAACTCCTCCCCAATATATGGAATCATAAGAGAATGCACTTGATCCAAAATTAAATTGGCTCCAGTCTACATCATCATAATGTTCAACTGCTTGATCAAAATTATGGTAAAAATCATCATTATAATACAACATGTAACTATCTTCTCTTGCAAAAATTTGATCAGCATTAGGATTATTCCATATTTCTGGATTTGAAAAATCCACTTGATCTAAATCCCATTCTAATGGATCAGAAGTAGCATAGAACGTATCTGCAGCATCACCCATATAATTTTCAAAATCATAATAATCATAATCTTCTAAATATAGTGAATCTTCAGAGTAGTCTGAGTAATCTGTACTAAGATCATCATACTCAGAATAATCAGTGTAATCGTCTGGTGCAGTTACAGTCGAAATCATCAATAAAAAAATAACTAGGCTTATCAGCAATTTTCTAATAATGTTTTTCAGTAGAGTCATTTTTTCTTTTCTTAATAATTATTAAATTATTATATTATTAAACTTAATCAATCATAATATTTGTGAATAAATCTAAACATTAATACTTCTCCATATTGTTCTTCAAATTGTGGGTCTTCTATTTGAAAATAAGTCCCATCAATTGTATCAACCGTAGTTATATCCATTTGATATTGGTTTCCAAGTAGTGCTAAACAACTTATACACACATACTCTGCATGCTCCAACTGATTGTTTGTAATTTCTGAAGCAATATTAAACATGATTAGTAAATTTGCATCAATATTTGTACTGAATAACGAAAATTCTGTTTGGGAACCATCTAAGTTCTCAGCAACTAATGGATAATATAAATCAAAATCAACTGAATCATCATTTATAGATACTTCAACATATTCTAACTCTCCAGAAAAAGTATAAGCATCAAATATTTCAAGATCAATACAATCATCAAAAGCATCTTCAAAGAAATGTTCAGTATTCTCAGAAATAGATACAGATTCTGGCAAGTAACTTGTACCAAAACGAATGAAATAAGGCACATTAATATAGGCTCCTGTAGTAGAATATAATGGTAAATTGTAATAACCTCCATAAGAAGAAATATTCACTAAAGAAGTTACAGCTGCTGTTTCTAAGCAACTTTCAATATACAATTGAATTGAATCAGTTGTGCTATAATCACCTTGTTCTTCAATTATATCTGCAGTAGTCATGAAATTCATTACAAATATTGCCATAGAAAAGGCAACTAATAACAAAATACCTAATATTATAAACACAGTAATTTGTCCTTTTTTCACCACAACCACCTATATAAATAAACTAGCATTGTGTGCTTTATAAATATTCATAATCAACCATTCACAAATAAACCACTATTTAATGATAAAAACAGCTAAAGGTTTATAAATGGTTGAAATATATTAGCCTTATGAGAGCATTAACCTCATTAATTGGGCTTCTTTTCATTTCAAGTTGTCCTCCTCAAATATACGAAACTCCTGCTGAACATGTTGCAAGCATTTGTGAATTAGAGGTTTCACCAGATATTTCAAGGTATAGTGAAGAAATAGCAGGTATTAATGACCCTTTAAAAGAAGAGCAGTATTGTGATATATTACAAGGTTATTTAGATGCTAAAACCCCTAGTCATAATTCATTCCCAAGCTTTACAAAAAGACTTACACACAATTTAGATTTATTATATTCTTTGCAAGATCACGCAAACACACTTCAATCCTTTGGTTTAGAAACTAATCTTGAATATGATATCAGAAGTTTTATTGAATTTCAAAGAAAAGTAAGTATTAATAGAATTATTGATGTGTTTCAAAGAACTCAAGACCAAAATATTCCTGGAAATTATGATAATAGTGATATTTCCTTTGATTGCCAAATGGCTGACCATCCTGATGATGTTAAAGATCCATCAATTGAAATCTCTGCAATCTGTTTCCAAGATAAATCAATCGCAATTAGTGAGTACAGGGAAAACACTGTTCGAAGCGCAATTAGATCCCAAAGTGCTCCAGATTATATTATGGAGCTAGCAAATTTAGAAACCCAATTTATGAATTTTTAGATCTTTTTAATAATAATACTTCAAAAAATTCTCTCACTCTAAAGCAAATTTAGATGACCTTTCAGCTTCTAAAACTTCTTTCTCCATCTCACTTCTAACATCAACTTCTGACACATAAGTTCTATCACGTCTTCGATAACTTTCTAGTAACTCTTTAACTTTTGAATGGATATAAGCTGTATCACTTACAAGTTCATTAGTAAATCCAGATTCCATAGGTAAATGCATTATCCATTGATTTATCAACATTTTCATAAAAGATACTACTGGTTTCATTCCCCACCTATCTTCATAATCAGTATAACTCCAAGCGTCGAACACAATTTCAATTTCCCCATTATCAAAATTTATCTGATTCCCATCAAATTCTTGTACTGTTTTGGTAACATTTCGAAGGCGAATAACAATTTTTTGCATCAAGGCAACGTATTTAGTTTTATCTTTAAACGGCCTTATTTCCAGATAGTAATTTTTTCCAGTTTCGCTAACAACTTCTTCATTACGCTTATCTCGAAGAGTGTATCCTTTATCTAATAGCGATTTATTAATCACATCAAATAATTCTTTGACGTGAAATATTCCTGAATAGTTTAGAGCCCTATGATTAATTACTAGGTTTCTTTCTCCGTAATTTTGATATTCTGGCATCTTTTATTCCCTGTACAATTATCCTTATCTCTTATTTATTCAATTTTATTGTTTATTCTAATTGTTTATTCCTATAAGTATAATTATATGCGTTCAAGTACACTTTTATTTTTTCAAAAACATCTTGTACATCACTTTCAACCCAACTTTCTGCTTTTTTGAAGTGATCCCTCATTAATATTCTATCAAAAAGATAAGTTACCCACCACCAAAAAATGTTATCTGACCACCAACCATGTCTATCTGTTTTGAGGTAGCCATCAAAAACTATTTTGATCAATCCTTGATGCATTCTCATTGTTTTTCCTTCAAACTCTACATCTACTTCTTTAACATCTGTCATGATAATTCTAATTCTCATTTCTTCACGATGATAATCACTTAAGTTCTTCCAAGGCTCTAAAACCAATTTTATATGTTTACCTGTTTCAGTCACTTGTTCTTGGTTCATTTTTTCGTACCAGTCCCAACCTTTCTCATAGAACCATTGAACAATGGTTGTATACATTTCATCAACGTTAAAAAGACCTTCATATGAAAATTTCAAATGATCAACTATTATTCTTCTCTCACTCATTTTTTATTTACACCACTTTTCTTTGTTGATTTCTCTGAAGGTTTTTTTACTGATTTAATTTTTGCTTTGGGGTTTTTTTCTTTTTTACTTATAACTAATTTGTCATTTGAAAATCTTTGGTCATTATTTCCAAAGATATTCGATATTTTTGACCCAGTCATTTGAAGTATTTGTCTTTCTTCTTCTGAGGAAATTTTCTTTCCAGCGGCCTGAGCGGCCACTATTTGTGAATGTAATTTTCTTTCGAATCTTGCTTTTCCAAAAAATATCCAATATAGGACCAAATTTGCTATTACCAGCAATATTAGTGGTAAAATTATATTCATGAATGAACAAGAGAAAATATGCTTATAAATCTTACTTGAAAAAATGTAATTACTCCACTGCCACATACAACTTCTTCACACTATCATACTTAGTTTTTCCAGTGTCATCATCATCATAATAAACATAAACGTTATAGATATATGTGCCTTTAGTAGCATCTTCTGGTACTCCCACATAGATTGCTTCACTTTTATGTTCATTTTCTTCAATAATCATTGTCTCGGTATTGTATAAAAGCCAAGAGAGAATTTCTATATCATTGGCACCTTCTACTTCAAGACTATTTTCATCAATTAATTTTGAGAAAGTTAACTCTAGTGAAAACTCATCATTATATAGGGTTGAATCTATGTTAAGTATTCCTACTCCAAATATATGATCTTCACCAGCTTCCATAGTTACTGTATGTAAAGGCAAAGCCACTTTTGCTCCTTGATCAAGTAGTAAACGTTCTAATTCTGATTCAGTTTGAGCATCAAGCTGATCTTTAATTTCTTCTGCTCCTGTTATGAATGTTTTCATAAGTAAAATACCTGCTGTTAGCATCACCATTCCAATTATTACCATAACAATTGTGCTCATAGCTAGATTAATTGAAGCTTTTTTGTTAATAGAATTAGCTTTGCTTATTCGAACCATCGTAAGTTAAGAAGTATTTTCTGATTTATATATGTTGCTACAACAGTAGCAACGTTCGCAAATTCCTTGAATTTGCATATATGTTACGACCTTTATCGTAACGATTGGAAAAACTTTGTTTTTCCAGATAGTTTAATTTGTGTATGTATTGCTTTAGTTCAAATCTTATTAAAAATATTAAACAAGTTTTTAAATATGGATTAATAAAAAGTTAAGATGTTAAACACATTAGTTCGTGAACTTGAAAATATTGATCCTGTTCTTAATGAAGCATTACTAAGAGAATGCGAGCGAAGAGATAGAGATAATGGTTTTGATCCTGAAGAAACTCATGACTCAGAAGAGTTATTAGATTTCAAATGTCTCTGTTTTGGACAAGGTAATGGTGTAGAATTACTTAAAGCCTTAAATGAAAAAACAAGATATGTTCTCTTAGAGTTAGAAATGACTGGCTCATTCTCATATAAGCAATGCTTCCTTCGTGGTTTTGAGATTACAGGTATTGATGATCACGCCATTCTTGCAGGAAAAACTTTCCTTCCAGAATTTAATTCAGCTATTCAAAACAGATTTGGTATACCAAATAAATGGCCAGGGATCAGTTTAAACCCTGAAAGTAAAAGAGATATTAAACTTTATTCTGATGGAATTTATTTAAGAATTTATTGCCGCGGAGGTGGTTTTTACAAATTCCAAGATGACCAAGTTTTAATACATGGCACAAGTGTTACCTTTGGACCTGCAACAGTTGGACCTAATAGAAGATTAGTTGAAGAAGGACTGCAATTACTTTCAAGAAAAGAACCTTATAAGGGTTATAGTTTTGTTATACAAGACTAAATCAAAAAGACATATGAAATTTTATCTCAGAAAAAAGTATCCAAACTTAAATTAACCACATTTTCTTTTGCTTGTCTCTCTTTAAATTTGACATCAATTTGTACTAGAATTTGTTTATCAGAAAGGGTTCTTGTAAGAGGAATTCCTTTTGCAGTTAATGATCTTAAATGTTCTTGTACACAACTAGCTGACAAACCACACCTTGCTGAAATTTCAGTGTAACCTAAAAAACTTTCTGCAGTATAAAGAACTACAAAAACTTGTCTTTCGGCTTCATTAAGTGGTTTAACTTCATGTGTTTTAGATTGAGAATCTATTTGCATTGAATCTAATCTTGAATGTAAAGAATCAATTTTAGAATCCATCTCTTGCAGATAATCAAATAATGCCTGAATTTCATTACTGTTCTCGTTTATCGCCGACAAATGCTCTTCCAAAGCAGCTCTAATAAGTGACAGTCTTTCTTGCATCGTTTACACTACCTACTAATCTTTTTTCAAAATGACAAGCCTTTTGCTTCCCCAAGCACACAAGTCATTTATTTTAATTCTACCACCGAATTAATATTTTATCTATTCTCTTTGTCTTTAAATAGCTTTCGATAACACACAATAGTTGTAACAATAATAATGTTAGAGCAGTAGTAAAAAATAATTGAAAAAATAACAAGAAACCAAATACAATTAGTTAAATGTTATTTAATTAAGATTAAAAAATAAAAAAGATTATAAACAAAAAGTTTTTTCAAAAAGAATAATTCTCACACAACTATTTCTTTTCCATCCTAAACAAGTCTACATCAACATATTCAAAACGTTTTTTATGATGACTCATTGTTTTTGCTAATGGAAATTTGTAATAGTAATGGTGAGTTATTTCAAAACCAAAGTCTTTACTTATTGCTTCTACAAAACTTTTGGTAGTTGTCTTATGCATTGAGTAAACTACATTTGTAATTTTGAAAGCCATTTCTAAAAATTTTTTATCGACATGTTTTTCTTTGGTTCCAAAAGGAGGGTTTTGAACAACAGCATCAATTTTTTCTTTATTATTAAACTCAGAAACATCGCAATGATAAAATTCTGCTTCCCCTATTTCATATTCTTCAGCTAATGAGTAATAATTTTCTTTGCATACTTCTAAAATTTTTGAATCGCAATCTAAGAAGTGTACTTTCTTAGCACCCATTACAAGAAGACCAATTCCTAAGATTCCAGGACCACAAGCAAAATCAGCAAAAGTTTTTCCTTCAACTTCATTTTTGAGAGCCATCTCCCAGATCCATTCAGCTGCAATCTCGCTTGGAGTTGCATATTGCTCTAGTTTGATGTTAGGGTTTGTAAAAGATTTTAATTTACTTAAGAAAACTGCCAATTGCTTTTTACTTTTTACCATTTCTTAAAAAAACCACTTCTTCTTTATAGGTCTTGCTATCAATGATCTAATTAAGTGCAAAAGGTTATAAACAGGAAGCAAGATTTTAGCATAAATACTTAGAAATAACAGAAACAAAAATGACAGAAACAGAAACCTTCAAAGTTAAAGGGCATGAAATCAAAGCTTTCAATAGAAAATTATCTAGTTATCGCAGAGCTATTCAGATTCAAAACAACATTCATCAAACTTTAAGATCTGTTGGGGTTCCAGAAGACGACATTGAAATTGAGATTCCTAGATTAGTAATTAGGACTATGGCAGCTTCAATTGAATGGTGGCAAGATGGTTATCATTTATACTTTAGTTGTCAAAAAGCTGGATCTTATATCTCAAACTTACATGCAATATCTAAGATTTTAGAAGCAGAGTTGCAACTTGTTGAAAGTGGAGAAAAAACCATGGATCAATTCCTAAACGAATTCTCTGAAGAAGATGATATTGAAGAACAAAGAAAAAAAGCCAGAGCATTGCTTGGAGTTAATGAAAAGTGTGTAGATCTTGAAGAAATCAATAAAGCTTACAAAAAATTAGCAATGCATCATCATCCAGATCGACCAGAAGGAAGTCATGAAAAATTCAAAGCAATCAATAATGCTCATAAAATATTGAAGAGGGAACTTCAATAAAGATCATTCAAAAAACAAAATGAAAATCCTTCTAATCAACCCACCTGCTTACACTCCCACTACATACCCATATTCTTTGGCTGCTATGAAAACAGAGTTAGCCTTTAGATTGAATGAGAAGATTTGTGTTTTAGATTTAAACGCTAGTTATCACTTCGAAAAATTCCATGAGTATTACAAAAGATTAAGAGAAAATCCAAAGCAGTATTTCGAATTGTTAGAAGAGTTCTCAAACAAAGTAAAGGAAAATGGCATACAGATTTCCAAAGAGATGCGCTTAGATCAAGAAATTCCTGAAATAAAACAACTTACTGAAGGCATTATAAAAGAGGAACCAACAGTTGTTGCAATTAGCTTAAGTTATAACAGCCAAATTTTTGTAGCAAAACAACTAATTGATAGGATAAAAAAAGAGAATTCAAATATCAAAATTATTATAGGTGGCCCAGCAGATTATAGCAAAATATTAGAGGGAGTTAAATCCCTTCCTAGTGCAAAAGAGTTCACTAAATATCTTGTTTCAATTGGAGCAAAAGAAAAAGAAACCAGTGATGGTATTAAGCTTTTAGCAGATTTCTCTGATTTCAACAAAGATCATTATTTCACAACAGATGTTGTTTATCCATTAAGAACCAGTATTGCTTGTCCCTATAAACTATGTACATTTTGTACTCATCATGGAAATACTAACTTCAAACTGTTTGATCTATCTACTCTCAAAGAAACAATTCAAAATAATAATATCAATAAGATTTGTTTTATTGATGATGATATCCCAGTAATTAGAATTAAACAAATTGCAAAGATTCTAAAAAATCTTAATGTCAAATGGTGGTGCCAATTACGCCCAACTAAACAAATTCAATCAGTACTAGGTGAAGTTGTTGAATCTGGATTAACTAGTGTTGCTTGGGGAGTTGAATCTGGCAATCAAAGAATATTAGATTTAATGAAAAAAGGAACGAAAGTTGAAGATGTTGAAGCAACATTAAAGTATGCAAAGACGTTAGGAATTCAAAATATGCTCTACATTATGTTTGGTTTTCCAACAGAGACAAAAGAAGAGTTTGAGGACACTACTGATTTCCTTGGAAATAATAAAGAGTTTATTGATTGTATCTCACCAAGTATTTTTGGTTTGCAGTTTGGAAGAGTGTGAGAAGAGGGATCCTAAGGGTTTGTATAAAAGAGCTAGGATAGGAGAAATCAAAAATTTTACTGGGATCAGTGCTCCTTATGAAGAACCCATGTCACCTGAAATTCTTATTGAAACAGATAAAATAACTGTTGAGGAAGCAGCAGACCAAATTTATCAATATTTAAAAGAGAAAAGAGTTATATGATTAATTTAAAATTATCCTAATACTACAATAACTACAATATTATCTATTTCCGAAACTATTATAAACAAAACGCTAAAAATTCTGACCCATGACATATTTTAGTCTTAGATCAGAAGAAAGTAGATACGTCCCACCAGGAAGCGTTGTTGAAACCAGAAGCCAGGGCCATGGCGTTGCTGTAATAATTCATAATCGAAAGATGCATGCTGCCTTTGCGGGTAATTTTCCAGATAGCAACCCAGAAGAATTAGAAAGCATGATAAGAGAAGCCGTGACTAATTTCCCAGATCCAGAAGATGTTGACATTTATGTTGCTGGTTATTGTGGAAGCGAAAATCCAGACAACCATGATAGCAATATTGATGGAAGAACTGCAGTGCCAAAGTTATTAAGGGAACATGGATTTTTTGATTCTAACATGTATGTTAGATGGGGCGAACCTTCAACTAGCACCCACTTACAATTAGATGTTGATACTTCTGAAGGGATGTTAGTTGTTATAAGAGAAGACCAATGTTCACAAAGAATTCTATATCGAGGAGATGTTCAAAACGCTCCAAACCTAATGTAATATTAACAAAAAAGCCTTACTCTTTAATTTTCTTAATAATTCAAAACTCTTCAAAATTCAAATCCCTTACTTTCTAAGGCTTCCCTCATAGCTGGATACCCAAACACCATAGAGCCATAATGTTTAGAATCTGCATCACCTAACACTAAATGGATTTGTCCTTCTACAATTCTCACTTGGTTTTCTCTAGCAATTATTTCATCTATATGGCCTGGAAGTAACGTTTTAGATGGACTAATAAACCTATACATTGAATTTTCTACGCCTTCTTCAGCTCCGATCTTATCCCATAACAAAGCAGGGCCTTGATCATTCCTTTCGCTACGCCTATCTGTTACAAAATACACTTCTCCTTGCTTTATCTGAGCCAGTTCGTTAATTGATTTCGTTTCTACCAAGACAAATATTCAAAAATGCCCACATTTATAGATATTTGCTTCAAAAAATGCAAGTTTGTCAAAAATATGACTTTAATAGAATTCTAAACTATGCAACTTAGAAAACTTTATCTCAAAGATATTAAAGAGATTATTAAATTAAAACAGCAATTATTCAATTATGACTGTGAAAAAAAAGAAATAATCATCAATAGAATAAATACTTTCAATAAAGGTTGCCTAGGAATTAATAATAAATAAGAAGCTTTAAAAGAATAAAAAATAATTGATTAAATAATCATGTATCTTAGAAAATTAATTACTATTCCTATAATACTAACCCTAACTCTATTATTTCTCTTAAGTTCTTGTTCCACTGAAACTAATATCGATCAGCATGAAGGAGTCTTCGTTGGTGGAGGAGAGATAGATTTATCCATCCCTTCAAAAGATGGCACAACTGCTCTTAGATTATACTTGCCAGAAACTACAAGATACAATGAAGGGGCACCAATTCTAATTTATGTTCCAGGTGGTTACGAAGAAAAAGATCTGACAAATGGAATTCTTTTAGCAGATGATGTTTTAGTAATCACTTTTTTATTCCCTGGAGTTGAATCAATAAGTGGTTTCAAATCAGATGGGACATATGACTATCGAGGAGAAGACAGTATAGCTGCTCTAAGAGATGTGATATTATTTGCTTCTGGAGAATTATCTGACACTTCTGGAGGGAAAATTTCTGGTCTTCTTGATTTTCCAGTATTAACAGACAATGTTGGAATAATTGGAATCTCTAATGGAGGTAATTTGCCTGTTGCTACTGCGGCCCTATATGGTAATTTGATCTTTGAAGATCTAAAATATATTATTCAATGGGAAACACCAGTTTCTAGCCAAATTGCTTGTCGTGATTTAGGAGAGGTAATCTTAGAACCACTACATTTAAACAGCAATCCAACTCGAGGCAAATATTTCAATCCAAGATATTTGGGTTATAGTGAAAAAGAAGTGTTGATTGATCACAGCGATTTGAGTTTTGATGAAAGTTCCTTATTTCCAATATTTTATGATGGTAATGAAGATGGGGTTTACACTTACGAATACAATAGTGAAAACAACCCGGATCCAGATTTAGATTTCAACGAAGTACTTAGTTTAGATGAGGATTTCCCACTAGATTATTATCCTGATAATAACAAAAACTATTATTCCAGGCCAGTAACTCATGCTTTATTAGACCAAGGAATATTTAGTCTAGACAATTGGCCACAAGATATTGGTACACCTAGTGAAGCAAACAACTATTGGGATATTAGAGAGGCTGTATATCTATATGAAGACGCTATGAATAACATTCCAAATTTAGAAGCAATGTTTTTAGCTAGCAAAAATGATCATGTTCAATCCAACCCCTATAAAAGTCATGTTAGAATGGCATATGAAGGTTGGTTAAATAATGATGCTTGGGTAAAAATCAATCCAAGTTCTGAATATTTAATTGAAATGGACCAAAGTTTAGCTCAATATAATTTACCAGATATTGCAGCAAACAATGCTCCAAGTGATTGGGAAAACACAAAAGAGTATACTATTCCTGAATCAATCTCTGATGAAATATATCAAGTAGCTGCAATTCATGAAATGGCTGATAGGATTAATGAGAATAGCTGAAATGCCTATTAAACAGTCAAAGTATCTTCTTTTCTTTCAAAAAACATATAAATATAACATATTCATCGTTCAAAATATGGCAGAAGAAGAAGCAATTATCAATTTTGATACTATAGCTAGTGGAAGTGATGTCTTGAACACCTACGCTCTTATTTTAGCAAGGAATGGTTTTGTAGTTTCTTATGATGGGAACTTATTTAGTCCAGAAATAGGTGTTGGCGGAGCAATTTTACAAAAAGTCTTAAGAGATGTTGCAGAACCAGAAAAAGGGTTTAGAACTCAAGAAGAAGGAGGGGTTCTCCCAGAATATATTCAAGAAGTTTGTGTAGGAATTGATGGAGACATAAACATGACTTTCTTCGATGGAAATTTAAACTTAGATAATCAAAGAGAATATTGGAGAGGACTTGGTTTTGACATCAATGACGGAGATGAAGCATTTGATATAATTTGTCCGGACCTAACAAGGGTTGCTACTTTTAATAGAGACAGGATCCAAATAAATCCAACTGGTTTAGAATGTTTCTTAGATCATTATTTAAGTAGGTGATTAATCCAAAAACAACTTCTGATAATTAAACCTAGCCAAATCTTCTTCTATATCAGAATAAGTTCTACCACAGATCATTCCACCAGCAATAAAAAGTTCTTGAGTTACATCAACCATACAAAAGTTTGGCATCTCAAAATTATCTTTTTCTTCCTTTGTTTCAAATTCAAAATCAATAACCACCACACCTAATAGCTCACCTTGGAATACATCAAACTCAGCAGTTCTACCTTTGTGATCATAATAATACCTTAGTTTATGAACTCGCTTTCCATCCAATTGCGAACTAAGGCCATTAAATTCTTCTTCTGTTAAAACAATTGTTTCTTCTGTTTGTTCTGATGCATCTCCTGCTTTAACTACTTGTTTTTTACAAAGTTCATAATTATTTCCACTTTTTCGAAGACGTAGTTTTGGATGCTCACTGCTCTTTGGCAAATAAACATCAATAATTTCTTTATATTTACAATCTTTAAGTCCTTCAGGTAAGAACTTTGCCAAGTAAGTTAGTTCTAATTCTATCATAACAATATTAGATTAATTCTTTGATATAAAGGTTTCTAAACATTACATTTTAATAGTAAATGAAAGTGAATCTAAATATGAGAATCAGAAAAGCAACAAAAAAAGATTTCTTCAAACTGAATGAGATGAAAAAAGAATTTTTTCTTTGGGAATGTGAAATAGATGATCGATTAGATCCAAATTACATCAATAACGGTTTAGGTTCTCGTTTATCCAGAAATCTCAATCAATCAAATGTTGCTTTCTTTGTCGCTGAAGAAAAAGAGAATTTTCTAGGTTTTGTTGGAGTAGATATATCAAAACTCCCAGGATCCTTCAAAGCAAAAAAACAAGGACATCTATTCAATTTGTACGTAAGGAAAAAATATCGAAATAATAGAATTTCCACACAACTAATTAGAGCTGCCATGGAATGGTTAGATAAAAAAGGAATAAATGATCAGATAATTAAAGTTCACTTCTCAGATAATAAAGCACACAAAATTTATCGGAAAAAAGGATTCAAAAATTACCTTATTGAGCTTCAAAGGAAAGATAATTGATAGATTTTTAAGCATATAATTTATATATAAACTATAAAATTTTTTCTTTATGCCTCTTTGAATCTTACAATCAAACGGAACTGATTCAATACACAATGGAACTTTTCCAATAGATGAAAAAACGAGAATTGAATATGCTGTAGCAACTAGAAGAAATAAAAGACCATATCAGCATGACCATTATTTAGTTATAGAAAATCCAACAGGATTAATTGCTGTTCTTTTAGATGGAGTTGGAGGCACGAGATATTCTGATTTAGCAAGTTTGTGGGGGGCTCAAGCAATTGCAGCAAGAGAACTTGCAAGAGGTGAAAGAGTCTGTCCAGTAGAGTATCTCGAATCTATTGCGCAAAGATCAAAAGGGATCTGCCCAGAGATTAACCTTAAAAGATTAAGAAAGAGATTTCAAGACATTTTAGGCAAATCTAAAAAAAAAGAAATTCCATTAAAAAAATTAGTTGATACCGAAGCTCAAGCTTTAGTTGATTTAGTAAAAAAAGCAACAGGAGTAACCTGCACAGCAACCACTTTTGTTTCATTAGGATTATCAACAGATTTCCAAAGGAGTGCATATCAGCAAGGGGATTCTTTGGTTTATACTAGATCCCAAGGAAGACCAATGTTTAGTACTCCTCATACATTATATGAATTAATGATAGGTCAAAGACAAATATACAATGGTGATGAATTTCTCTTTAGCAATATGAAAAATGCAATAACTGCAGGTTTAGGTCAATGTAAAAGTGGTGCCACTCTTCTAAATAAAGACGTTGCTGAAGTTAATGGTACTTTTCAAGTGGGAGACATTTATGGGCTTGGAACAGATGGTGCTTTAGCTTGTGGAGAGAGAATCTTTGATCAAATTGCCTCTGACTTAGATATAAGTTGCGTTGAAGCAGTAGGTTATATCTTAGACCAATCAGCTGGGCGCACTCGAGATAACCAAACTTTATTTTTAGGAAGAGTTCTTGAGGAATAATTGATTCATTAATAACATAATTCTATTAGATTAACAGAAATAATTATAATTGGATTCTTCTTTCAAGTGAATGGATGGTTAAAAAAAGATTTTACTATTAATTTAATGAAAGGGGATAAACAAGAGTTAACGAAGAATATTACTTTTGAAATTAATTGTAAATCTCTTGAAGAACTGGAAGAATATGCAAAAAAACATAATAAAGAAGTACAAAATTTTCTAGCAACTGCCGTAACACCACCATATCGTTTTTACTTTATTGAAATTCCAGGACCACATGGGATTTGCAAAGTTGATATCAGTAGGTCTGAGGAAGAAGCTCAGGTCCAGAAATAAATTACACTTAACATTGCGATTAAGAGAAGTTTGACGAAGTCGAATTTGGGAAAATTCAGCAGGAATTTTCCTCTTAATCGCTGTTATACGTTTTTTCTGCAAGAAAAAATGCCGAAACGAAGTGTAGGCATAGTTCCAAAAATATTTTTCGTTTAGATAGGCTTTCTTTTTTTTATTTCGCT
>NZCK01000030.1 GCA_002688265.1 archaeon | reverse complement strand
GATCGTGAGCTGGGTTCAGAACGCTGTGAGGCAGTTTGTTTGATATCTACTAGAATTGTTAACTATCTGAGAGTAAGGAGCTCTTAGTACGAGAGGAACGGAGCCTCGGCGCCACTGGTCGACCGGTTATCTGATAAGGTATGCCGGGCAGCTACGCGCCAAACGATAAGTGCTGAAAGCATCTAAGCACGAAGCGCAGCTCGAAAAAGAGATAGTATGAGGCATGGCAATAACAGCCGTTTGATAGAAGTGACGTGTAAGGTTCAAGCTAACGCGAGAATTTCAGCGTGCACTCACTAACGCCTATTTTATCATTTATTCCATATAAGTAGCTCTTCTTTTTTTTCTTTCAATTTTAATTCCGTTGGAAGAAATTTTTTCATTATTTTTGATGAGTAGCGTAAGCTACATTTTAGAAATTGTTTTTGAAATGTTAAAGAAGATTCTGTGTTGTATATTTGAGGTAGCGTGAGCTATGTTTGTTATCACATTGTGCTACAAACAAAAGGATGAATCTCTGGATGATGTTCTAATCTTTCAGCGAATTGTTCAAAATCATATCTATGTCCATCTCCAATTACTATTACATAAACTAATGGGAAATTTGTTTGATTTTCTACCTCTTGAAAATATTGTAAAAGAGAATAATTGTAGGCAGCTACACTCCGTACTGTATGTTGAAGAGAAGCTGTAATGCTAAATGAGTGTAGAACATTTTGATATTCTGAAAATCTAGGAGAAGAAGGGTTGTTATGTCCTTGCTCAAGAAGATCATTTAACTGTGTTTTAAGTTCTAAACCTTGTAACCTATCTTCGTAACCAAGATCGCCTTCAGGAACTTCCCAACCAGAAATATTAAGTGAAGTGTTATTAGCATATTCTAACTGGATAGTTTCTCTGCTAAAACTTTTTCCTGGCTGTGACATAAAATCAATTAAATCAGAATCTCTTTGAAATAGTGTTCCAGAATTTTTTTGTTTTTTTAATTTGTCCTGTTCATCTTCAGTACTATTAAGACCAACTTCTGCCCAAGCATCAATTCCTTCAAAGAAAACACTGTCTATTAATCCTTGATCATATAATTGCTCTATTTTACGATGTAGTAAGCTTTGACAGGCGACAATGCTAGGGTGTGCAATGTGTGTAGTAAATCCAGATCTCGGATGAGATTGATAGAGGACGTAAATATTGTATCCTCCAATATCTCCTTTGCCTTGAGAGATAGGCATTTCTGTTAATTTTACTTCTAATGGGCTTGCATCACGTATATCAATAGCACCTCCTTCAGTTGAAACAAATTCTAAGCTTTTTAGCAATCCAGACCCATCTCCAGAGTCAATCATATTTATTGATGCATAAATATTCATTTCATCTGAGTTTGAAGATTTAGGGTTTTGGTTAGGATTGTGTCCTGTTAGATATACAAGAAGTCCTGCTATTGCCAAAATTTTTCTCAGTCTCATCGTTTTAATTACTTTAAAATAGTGTTAAGTTTTTTTAATATGGTTAAAACTTTAAAAATATTGTTGTTGAATAGTAAATGTTCTGGGTTGCTCTAATTTTCAAATAGTTTTATTAAGTTAGATGTTTTCTTTATTGTGTATAATATAAATTTTTGAGATGGTGATAAATGGTGATTGGTTCAGAAACAGAAATATTAAAACAAATTTCTATTGCACTCTTAATGGGTTTTGGATTTGGTGTAGTTCAAGAGTTACGTGGTGCACGTGGCGCAATGCGAATGTATTCATTGCTGACTGCAGGTGTTGCTTTATTTACAATTTTAAGTTTTGCATTAGTAGAAGCATTTGGAGAAAATTATAATTATTTAGTTTGGAATGCAGATCCTACAAATATCTTATTAGGATTATTCTTAGGATCAGCAATAGTTGGAGCAGGTTATATTTTTAGAAACGAAGAACTAGGATTAGAAGGTGTTACATTATTCTCAAGCATGGTAATTATGAGTTCCGTTGCGGTTTCAATAGGACTTGAGAAATATTTCTTAGCTTTGATTATGACTTTAATGGCAATCGCAGCAACTGAAGTAGCACTCTTTATTGAAGATAGGGTGTTGCATTAGAATGTTAAAAATTTTTATTTTATTTTATTTTTCTACCTCAATTCCAACAGGACAATGATCCGAACCCATTACTTCATTTAAGATAAGTGCATCTTTGAGGTTGTTTTTTAGTGATTTGGAAATACAGAAATAATCAATTCGCCAACCAACATCTTTCTTCCTGGCATTAAACATATAAGACCACCAAGTGTATTGGATCTTTTCTGGGTATAAATATCTAAAAGTGTCAATGAAACCTGCTTTAATGATCTTATCAAAACTCTCTCTCTCTTGGTCTGTAAACCCAGCATTTCCAGGTCTTGTTTTAGTTGTTTTGTTTGTTTTAAAATTTTTTAGATCAATTTCTTTGTGAGCAACATTAAGATCTCCGCAAAAGATAACTGGTTTGTCTTTTTCTAGATTTTTTACGAATTTAAGAAATTCAACATCCCAAGTTTTATGTCGGTATTCTAACCTAGTTAATCCTCTTTGAGAATTTGGTGTGTAAACATTTACTAAAAAATAGTTTTCGAATTCTAGGCTAATAACTCTACCTTCTTTATCCAATTCTTCAATCCCCAATCCGTATTGAACTTTAAGGGGTTTAATTTTAGAAAATACTGCTGTTCCAGAGTAGCCTTTCTTTTCAGCAGAATTCCAATAATGATGTTCATAATTATCTAATATTTCATCAACTTGGTGTGGATGAGCCTTTGTTTCTTGAATGCAAAGAATGTCTGGATCGTGGGTTTGGACGAACTTTTCAAAACCTTTTTTTAAGACTGCTCGGATTCCGTTAACATTCCAAGAGATGATTTTTAGATTTGTCATAAGATTTCTTTGTTTCTGTTTTTGTTTTTAAGAGTTGTTGTTTTTGCATTAAGATAACAAGAGAATACTCTTCGCCATATTCTTCTGAGTGAATGGTTTGTCTATTCACAGAAATGATTTTCATTTTTAATGGAAGGAATATATCTTTTATTTCTTTTTCTGAGTAGGGTCTGCTGTAGATTTCTTGACCCATAATTTCAGTTATATCTTCAGATTCATTGTGACCTTTTGGGCCTGCTTCATTGAGACCTAAAGAAAATAAGCCTTTTTGTTTTAATGCTTTAGCAATCTTCCTTGCAGTTTTTTCAAATAGCCCAGGTGTTAAACAAAGCATAGAGTAACTTGCAAAAACTCCATCAAATTCTTTAGTAAAAGTGATCTGTGTCATTGATTGGCAAACATACTTTGCTTCTGGAACATTTTTTGAAGCTAGTTTGATCATTGTTTCTGAAATGTCAACTCCAGTCACTTCAAATCCTCTTCTTACGAATTCTTTTGTGTAAGGTAATCCTGGCCCACAACCAAGATCTAGGATTTTTGCTTTTTTTGGAAGTAAACTACAAAATTCTTCTACTTGTTGTTTGAAAATTTTTTCAGTAATTGTGGGGGGCGCGGCTTTTTTACCAATTGTGTCCCATCCTTTTTTGTTAATTTTTAGAATGTTCATAGTTAAGAGAATTAGTTTAAAATTAAATAAAAGTTTTGTTTGTCTGCCTTTTAAGAGTTGTTGTTTAGTCTTGAGACTGTTGGCATATATAATAAATGTGTTTAGTTATGAATTCTATTCTGGATCTTCATTAAACTTATATAAGTTATTTTGTCTAGAATCTATTTAATGAATTATGAAGATATTTCTTTAGATTTGTTTGAAAATAGGCGTTGCACTCCTTTTGAAGTTTCGCCAGAAGGAGATCCTGTTGGTTTTGGGAAATTACGTTCTGATCATATTTTTTTAATGGATTATCGTGCTGCTCTTGGAGCAAAAGGATGGACAAACCCAAGAATTATTCCTTATCACCAAGGAATTCCTGATTTAATGACCAAAGGGTTAAAACTAGGATCAAAAGTTTTACATTATGGTTATTCATGTTTTGAAGGTGCTAAAGCATTTAGACATTCGGACGGTGAATTGTATACTTTTCGTTTAGATCAGAACGCTGAAAGGTTTGCTTGTTCAGCTAGAATGCTTACCATGCCCCCAGTTGATGAAGAAGTTTTTGAGATGGCAGTAAATTATCTGCTTGATATTGATCGTTTACATTTTCCAACGGGAGTTGAAGGGGCTTCTTTGTATATCAGACCTTTCATGTTTGCAATGTCTGATCAATTAGGTGTTCCATCTGGATCTTCTTTTACTTTTGCAATTTTTTTATCACCAAGTGGACCATACTATGAAGATGGATTTGATCCAATTAATTTGTTAGTGCAACCTTATTTTCATAGAGCAGTTACTGGAGGAGTGGGTGGAGCAAAAGCAGGTGGAAATTATGCTGGTGCTTCTCGTCCTGGATCATTAGCAGATCTTTTAGGATGTTCTCAAACATTATTCTTGAGCCCAGAAGAAGGTTTTGTTGAAGAAGTGGGGACCAGCGGATTTGCAATGGTAGAAAATGGAAAATTAGTGCTACCTGAAAAAGCTGATACAATTTTAGATTCAATAACAGTTAGAACAGTAGAACAATTAGCCCCACAAGAACCATTAAATATGTCCGTTTCAAGGGAAAAAATTTCTATTGATAGATTGCTTAGAGGTTTAGATGATGGTACTGTCTCAGAAGTAATCGGGCTTGGAACTGCAGCTGTTGTGTCGCCTGTTAGATCTTTAAGAATAATACGTGAAGAAGAAATAGATCCATGTATCTTAGAGAGGGTGAGGTATGGTAAAGTAGGAATAGAAGAATTAGTGCCAGGTGATAGAAGTAAATATGTTGATGAATTGTTAGTAGGTGATGGGGAAACAGGAGAATTTACTCAAAGATTGTTTGATTTTTATACAGGAATTCAAAATGGAACAGTTGAAGATAGATGGGGATTCTTAAAGAAAGTTGAGATAAGAGTTTAAGTCAGTGATTTTTTTGTTTTTAGAAAATTTTTATATAACCCATTATTATTATTATTATTATTATTATTAAGTTTAGGTGAAAAAAAGTATCTTTAATTATTAACTAAGTTGGTGGTGTGTTCAAATGATGAGTAATAAAATAAGTAGTTTTTTAGTTGTAACAGTATTAACATGTCTGGTACTCTTTAGTGTAGCAATTTTCTCGAGTGGATCTGCTAATGTAGTTGGACATGCAGGATCAAATGAGTTTATTGTTCCAGATAATACAAGAAGTGCTTCTAGTAGCTTTTTTCAGTCAGCAGCAGGAAGGGTTGCAAGTACAATTGAAGATACAATTAATGCTGATTTGGCTGAACGAGATCAGTTTGAGTTTGACAGCACATGTTCTGAAATTGAAGAAGATTATTATGGAAATACTGTTAGAGTTGATTTTTATAAAGGGCAACATACGAATAGCAATCTGATTACTTATAAGTTTAGTAGTTGTTTTGGAGATAATACTTTGATGGAAGTTAGTTGTGCTAGTTCTAGTAGTGTAAATGTTGAGGCAGTTAGTTGTGACCAAGGATGTGAAAGTTTTGAATTGTATGGGGTAGATGCAGCCAGATGTCATTCAGATATTTTGGGAACCGCGGTATTAAGTTAGAAACAAATTAATTTTTTCTTTAAATTTTATTTTCTAAACAGCAAAATATATAAGCATAGTTTGACTTGTTCTTAACATGAAACCTTCATTTTGGACTGTAATCAAGAAACGTTTTCAACACAAAAAGGCTCACAAGGCAGTACACAAAGTAAAAGAAACTGATTCTCTTAAAGATATTGAGGCAATAATTGATTATCTTAAAGAAGTTCATCTTGATACTGAAAAGCTGTTGAAACAAATGAAAAAATTGCAAGACTTAGAAAAAGAGCGAACTATCGCAAGCGAAGGATTATTACATGTAAACTTGCAAGCACAAGCAGAACTCTTTGATTCCTTGCTTCGAGACTACGAATCTTTCCAGGACGATACTAGTATTTCTTCAATTCGCGTGCAACATGTGGCAAAAGAATTTCTAAAATATGCAAAAAAAGCTGGTATGAAAGATCTGGTTAAAGAGAAGAAAAAAGATCAGCAGTGGCGACGGGAATGGTAGAAGTTTTGTAACTTGTAATTGGTTGCAAGTTTTTATTAAACTAAAAACATTCTTTTTTGATAATGGCTTATCTTAATCTAAATAAATTTCACTATTTTGGTTTTGATGAATCTCCTATTGGAGGAAATAGTTCTGGTTTAGTACTTGCATGCACTGAAACAGATGATTCTAGATTAATTGAAAAAAGAACCAATTTACTAAAAGCAGCAGATTACATTCACCTTATAAGAGAAGGTGAGGAGATCGTGGTGCCATCTCTTTTTAATATGGGCCTTAATGGATTGAGTAGTTATTCTTGGATCAGAAGTAATAGGGGTCGAAGTTTTTGTCGTCAAAGAGCAGCACATGCAAGTATTGCACAGCTCTTGATGGAAAGTGAGGTTGATCCTAGACGAATGGTTGTTTACATTGATGAATTTTTCCCACCAGAATATACAAAGGAATTGCTTGTAGAATACATGCAGAGGTTTTATGGTGTGAACCTTCCAAGACCAAATATTCAGGTCATTCCTGGAGCTGATAGAAGTATCCCTCTAGTGAATTTTGCAGATATCTTAGCTTATCGAATAGCTGCAAGTTTTCGAAGGACTCAAAATTGTTACACTGGTCCTGGGCAAAGATTGCCAATGGTTGAATTATTCTCAGAACAGATAGTTGCTAGTGATCAAAGAGTTTCAACAGTCGCTGAAGAAGGAAGAGAAACTTTAGCATTTTTGCTTAGTGCTTAAACTTCACCTAACAAACAAGTTATATTTCTCTTTACCCTTTGCTTCACTTAAAATCCTTTTAATGATTATAGTTTTAGGGTCAGGGAGTAGTTTAACTCGCTCTCTTAAGTCTGCAAAACTCTCAAAAGGTTTTTCTTTACGAGCATCAAGTATTTCCCACATGTGTTTCTTTCCTAAACCTGGAAGCAATTCTAACTGGTGCATTCGCATGGATAAAGGTTGAGCTTTGTTGAAAAATGTAACGAACTGAGATTCATCATCAGTTACAATCTTCTCAACTACATGTTTTAACTCAGCTGCTGCTGTAGTAGTTAAGCGATCAAATGGAATTCTTCCTTTAATATGGTGGATCTGTTCTCGTTTACCTTCACCAATATATACTTCTTGATGAGGTTGCAAAAATACATCATTCTTTGGAACTAATTCTAATAATGTTAAATGAGTCTTCCCAATAGCTTGACAAATAGGGCTCTTAGGCCGGTGGCCAGTTCCTTCAGAGGCATAGCCATGCTTAAGATAATCAAGAACAATAGCGTATTCTTCAGTTTTCTTTGGTTCTGCTCTTGCAGGTCGTTCACGTTCCATTATATGTTCCTCATTTAAATCTAAATGTGACTTAATCTCTTTAAGAAAAGTAAACTAAATTATAAACTTTGCTTAGAAAAGAAGTCACAAAAGGATTATGCTACCTTTTTGACTTCGGAGGCAATTGCTTCCATTTCTTTTTTTGGTAGCGTAATATTGTATCCTTGTAACACAATTCGCAAATCTTCTGCAGTTTCAGGCAGAAAATCAATGATCTTACAGATGTGCTCTTCTTTTAATCTAGTAATTCCTAAACTATCAATTCCTTTACGTAAATCTTTAGCATCTTTTGAGCTTCTTTCTACAAAAGCGTCAAGGTATTCTTTGGTTTTTTGTGAAAGTAAACCTAGCTCAGTGTCTCGCTTTTCTATTTTTTTCATTGCTATTTTTACATCAATCAAACAAAGCGGTTTTTCTTCAATAATTTCTGGATTTACCATTTTATGCATGTAATTTGATTAAGTGAATTGGATGAATGTATAATCTCTTTTCTTTTCCACCATCTTTGATTTGAACTTCATAACATCGGCCTTTCATCCCTTTAACAGTTCCACAATGTCCATGGAATCTTGGAAAAAATTGTCCCTTTGCTACATTGGAGTTGATTTTTAGACCTACTTGCTCGCCAGCTTCAAAAGTTTGGAAATATCTGCTTAATGAAAGCTTTCCTTTTTCGCTTCTAGCTCTTTTTAGCTTATGCCTAGTTTTTCTCCTTTTTGTTCCAATTCTTGTAACCATGCACACTCTTTTTTGTGAAACATTTATAAAGTTTGTGGTGGAAAAATGGTTTGGATAGTGGTGTATTCATAGGGTATTCAAATGATTCCAGAAACAGTGATTCAAGAAATTCTTGGCGAAATTAAAGCTAAAAATGTTAAGAACAAGAAAGATCTAGGGATTATTAAGCGAGAAATTTCTAAAAAGTACAAACTTAAGAAGATCCCAACTGATATTCGTTTGCTTCTTTCTTTGCCAGAGTCTGAAATTCAAAATTTGAACTCTGTTTTTGCAACCAAACCAACTAGAAGTCTCTCTGGAGTGTCCCCTGTTGCAATCATGACTCGCCCAGCTAAATGTCCACATGGAAAATGTACTTATTGTGTAGGTGGAGTAAATAGTCCTTGGGGAGATGTTCCTCAGTCATATACTGGACATGAACCAGCAACCATGCGAGGAAAAAGAAATGATTATGATGCATATCTGCAAGTGTCTAATCGCTTGCAGCAGTATGTTTTATTAAATCAACCAGTAGATAAAATTGAAATTATTGTAATGGGAGGAACTTTTCCTGCTGAAAGTAAAGAGTATCAAGATGAGTTTATTTTAGGAGTTTATCAAGCACTTAATGATTTCTCAGATATGTTCTTTGATTCTAAAGGTAATTTACAATTTGTTGCTTTTAAAAAATTCTTTGAATTGCCAGGAGAGTTACATGATAAGAAACGGGAAAAAAGTATCCATGCAAAGTTGCGATTGCTTAAGTCTAAACGTTCACTTTCTATTGAGGAAGAACAAGTGACTAATGAGAAGAAAAAAGTTCGTTGCGTTGCACTTTGCATTGAAACAAAACCAGATTGGGGCCTCTTACCTCATGGGAATGTGATGTTAGATCAAGGTTGTACTCGAGTGGAACTTGGAATACAATCGGTTTACGACGATGTTTTAGCAGAAGTTAATCGAGGGCATGACACAGCTGTTTCAAAAAAGAGTATTCAGATCTTACGAGATTTGGGTTTTAAAATTAATTTTCATTATATGCCAGGGCTTCCTTTAACAGATAGGGAGCGTGATATTTCAGGAATGAAACAATTGTTCACAGATTCTGGATACAAACCTGATATGATTAAATTTTATCCGTGTATGGTGGGGCCAGGAACTGCACTTTATTATCAGTGGAAAGAAGGAAAGTTTAAGCCGATAGATACTGATGAAGCAGCTTCACGTTTGGTTCCGGTTAAGAAAATTATTCCCTCGTATTGTCGAGTTCAGAGAATTCAGCGAGATGTTCCGACAAAATATTGGGAGGGGGGAGTTGGATTGACAAATTTTAGACAACATTTGCATCAAAAAGTGGGAGTTGAATGTCGGTGTATTAGATGTCGTGAACCAAAGAATAAACAAGTTGATTTTGATTCTGTTAAGTTGAATGTTAAAGAGTTTGAAGCTTCTGGAGGTAAAGAGTTCTTTATTTCCTTTGATGATGAGAAGAATGATTTGATTTTGGGTTTTGCTAGATTGCGTTTTGTTAAAGAAGCTTTGCGTCCTGAAATAACTGCTAATTCTGCTTTATTACGAGAGTTACATGTTTATGGTGTGACTGTGCCTTTGGAAGGTGATGAGAAAGAGTTATCAGACTCTGCTGTGCAGCATAAAGGCTATGGGAAGAAGTTGGTTGCGAAAGCTGAAGAAATAGCACGTTTTGCTGGTTGTGATAAAATGATTGTAATTAGTGGTGTTGGAGTTCGTGAGTATTATAGAAAGCTAGGTTATGTTAGAGAAGGCCCTTATATGGTAAAGGAGTTGTAGAGTATTATTTTCTGAATAATGATTGTAACCAGCCAAAAAAGCCTCTTTTCTTCTTTTTCGGTATTCCTATGAAGATCGGTGAATTTGATTGATCTGAAATAGAAAGACCTCCTAATTCATCTGAAACTGTTAATTTTCCTCTGCCCTTTGAATCATACACTGCTAAATTTCCAGCGAGTATTTCTTGGTTAATTTTGTTAGCATTTTTTGCATATTTTAGATTTTTACAATTTTTTAATTGTGTTGGGTAGATCATTGCAAGTTCGAAATCAGCTCTTTTTACGTCAGCTTCAGTCAAATCAGCACCGACTAAATTACATCCAATTAAAATTGCATCTCTTAAACTAGCACCAGTCAAATTTGCATGAGATAAATCTGCTCTAGTTAAATCGCAATGTTTTAAAATTGCATATTTTAAATTAGTGTGACTAAAATCTGTGTTTGAAAGATCTGACCCTAGAAAATTTATTTTTCTCAGGTTTCTTCTAGAAAAATCTTCTCCAGAGAGATTAACACCTATGAATCTTTCTCCTGAACCTGCTTTGTAGTGATTTATTTTAGCCATTGTTGACATTATTATTATTATTATATTTAATAATCTATATTATTGTTTCGATGATGTTATGAAATGTTGTAAGTTAAAGTTATTTTTTCTTGGGCGCGGGTCAGGCAGGGCCGTTCCATCTCACTGCGCGGAGATTTTGTGTCTTGTTCTAAAACAAAATGCTTGTGAGAGATCAAAGTTTTGCTAAATATCTCTGCAAGTGGACCCACGCGCCTTAGTTGCTGATTACTTCTTTTCTTCCTTTATACCTTCTAACATCTCTTCTCTTCAAGCGAAGCCTTTAAATACTGGAAGTTCATTAATTTTTATGAGAGGTGTACACTTTATGAGGGTAGAGTTAGCTAAAAAAAGCAGTTTCATTGTTCTATGTTTAATATTACTGATAACACTAAGCACATTCACCTTAGCTGTTAATTCTGAAGTTGATTTAGTTACAGTAAACAATAATATAGCACCAGATGAAGCCGCAGAATTCACACTACACATAACAAATAACGCAGACCTAGCCCAAACATTCACAATCTACTCATTTAGTAGCTCTCAAGGCTGGAATGTTGATCCAAATCCTTTAAGCGACAAAGTTATTGAAGAATTGGAGCCAGGAGAATCATACGAAACAACAATCCTTGCTCAGCCAACAGAAGATTTGGACGCAGGGATTTACTATCTCAATTTAGAAGTTGATGGAGATCAAGAAGACACTCAAGATGTCTCTTTGAAAGTATATTTAGGATATTCTGAAGAAGATACGCAATATTTACCAAGTATCTCTGTTCAAGTAGAAATGGACAATGAAATTGATCCAAGAGAAGTACAAACAGTAGTTCTTAATTTAGAAAATGGAAACTCTCGAAATTTATCCTCATTAGTTCTGCGTGTTGAAAGTGAACTAGAAGAATATACATTAGACATCCCAGTTGGTTTAGAGCCACTTGAAAGCAAAACTCAAGAGTTTTCTGTAACACTAAATCCATATACACAAGCAAAAGATTACAGTATCTTTTTTGTTTTTGACTTAGATGGAGAAACAATCAAAGTTGTAGAAGAAGAACTAACAGTTCCAGCAGTTGTAAGTGATTTCGCATGGACCTTAAGTGAAGATAAGTCATTTTTAAAATCTAGCCAAACATTTTTAGTCTCAAACGATGGGAATGTAGAAAACAGCCAAGAATTTAGATACGCAATTGGCACCATAGAATCACTATTTGTAGCAAGTGATGCACAGATATTAAGAGAAGATGGACAACAATACTTAATTTGGAATGTTCAATTAGAACCAGGAGATAGTACTGAATTAATAGCAGTCTATAATTATCGAATAGTATTTTATTTACTAATAGCATTCTTGTTGATAGTTTGTTTCTATCTGACAGTACGATTACCAATCACCGTTCGTAAAAAAGCACTCACTATCGTTGGAAGCAGTGACGGTTTAAGCGAAATCAAAGTCTTATTGGAAGTTAGAAATAAGAGAAAATATCCTGTAAGAGATGTAATGATCACCGATTTTGTTCCAGGAATTGCTAACGTAGAGAAGGGAATTGAGATTGGAACTTTGCATCCACATAAAGTTCACACTGGTTCTCAAGGAAGCAGAATTGAATGGCAATTATCTGAATTAGATGGGTTAGAACAAAGAATTATTAGTTACAAAATAAAAGCTAAATTGAATATCTTGGGCCCTTTTAGATTACCACGCTCAATAGTTCAATTTGTAGATAAAAGAGGTAAAGTACAAAAAGCATATTCAAACATGTTTAGATTGGATGCCAGTATTCCACCAGAAAAGTAAGAAAGAGTTAAAGAAAATGTCTTAACTCATTGAGTATAGTTTTTGGACAATACAAAGGTTTATAAAACCATATTCAATCGAAAAGAATAGTATTTTACATGATTACAGAGGGAAGAGGAACAGAAAAAATGAGGGATTTTTTTCTACAATTAAAGGATAAGTTTGTTGGTCCAGTAGACCAGCCAGAGGAAGTTCAAGAACAACCTAGTGAGTATGTCGAACTGGGAACGCCAAGAGCGCAAGAGAGAGATAGCAAGGTTGTTGTTAGACCTTACGTAATGGAAGACTTTGAAGATATCAAAGGAGTGCTTGATGCATTGCGTTCAGGGAAAACAATTGCACTCGTAAATATTAAACCTCTCAAAGAGAAAGATCTAGTAGAGTTGAAACGAGCTATCAATAAGCTACGTAAAACTTGCGATGCTATTGATGGGGATATTGCTGGGTTTGGAGAAGACTACATTGTAGCTACACCTTATTTTGCTAGGATTTATCGTCAAAAGAAAGCAGCTGCGCCAGAACAAGTGCAAGTGACTCAAGAGTAAGTTAATTTTATTTTCTAATTAATTTTTATTAATTTTAGTTTTTTTAATTATATGATTGTAGAAATTATTGTTGCAACAATCCCAACACAACTTCCCACAAAAGCTTGCATAGGTGTATGGCCTAAAGCAAAATGGGGTGCTTGCTTCTTAATTTTATGTTTCTTAAGCAACTTTGTTAAGAATTGACCCTGTAAACCAGCACTGTATCTAACACCAGTGGCATCACGAATTACAATGAAAGCTAAGATTACTGCGATGAAGAAAGCAGAAGTAAATCCTTCAAGCAAATAAATTGAAGTTACCAAAGTCATAACTAAAGCACTATGGCTACTTGGCATTCCACCAGTCTCAAAAATGTCATGCCAAGAAAAACTTTTTCGCTTGTGTACATTATAGACTACTTTGAAACCTTGAGATCCTAAGAATGCAAATATCAAAGCCAAAAGTGTTTGATTCATAGATTATAAAGAAAGAATTTGAGGTTATAAATCTGTTGGATTAGATTTAAATAATAAGACCTGTCCAAAACCAATATGATAGTTTGGTTATTAGCAATTAATTTTATTCTAATCTTATTGATAGGATCTTATTTTTTCTACTCAAGCAAAGATGGAACTTTGGCAGTTTATAATTCATGGTACGCTTGGATTATTGATTTTTTAGCGTTTTTGAGTGGAGCTTATATCTGCACAGTTAGCTCTGTTATGTATTTGGATGGATATTCTTTACTCCTAATTACTCCATTATTCTTTGGAGGAGCAACCCAAGCATGTCTTCACGTAGCAAAATTTTTTGTCAGAGTTACCGCACGCTAAACTCTACAAACAAAGGAAGATGATCTGAAAAAGGGAATTGGAGAACTTGGTATTTCTTAACTTTTATTTCTTTAGAAACAAGAACGTAATCTAATCTTCTTGTGGGTTTCCAAGCAGGCTGTGTTAATCTGTTAGATTTTTTATCTAATTTAATCTTGTCTTTAAGATTAGTTTCTTTTAACAAATTATTTATTTCCTTAATTCCATTAAATGTGTTGAAATCTCCCATTAGAATTACTGGATTCTTTATTGATTTGACAATCTTTGTTAATTCTTTTATTTGTTGAACTCTTGCTTTTTTTCCAAGAGCTAAATGGGCCAACAACAAAGTTGTTTTTTTTGGACAATGAACAGTTGCTTCTATAACTACCTTTTTGGTGCCTTCACTTAAGAGATGGTATTTAACTTTAGAAAATTTATAGTTTGAAAGAATAGCATTAGCTTGTTTATTTAGAATAGGGATGTAATGGAATAATTTTAGCCAAGATTTAAATGGATATTTTACTTTTTCAATAATGTTTTTTAAACCTAACTCTTTTTTGAAATATCTCACTTCATCTTTTTTTGCTCTGAATGAGCCAATATCTACTTCAACTAATGCAAGGATGTCAGGATTTATTTCTTTTAGAGCTTTGGCAATTTTTTTGTCAATATTCTTTGGAGGGAAAAAAGTTTTCCAGAATTGTAAATACTGATACCAATGACCTTCCATGCCTTCGCAATATTCAATGTTATAACAAACTAATTTTACCATTTTTAGTTTTAAGAATAATTTATCTTATTATTAAGTTTGTGTTGAAGAGGTTTTTTTAAGAGAATAATTTACTTCAAAATACCATAACCAATCAATCTAAACCGATCTCCTATTTTTCTTGAAATAGTGATCCTATCTCCAGGATTAGCGGCAATTGGAAGTCTAAGTGAAATAATTGTATTTTTCTTTGACGGGTCAATAACAACACCAACAGTAGTTGTAGAATAAACATTCAAAAGTAACATTTCTTTTCTTGCAAGTGGTTTTACTTCCAACTCTTCTTTGGTTCCAAGCACACGATCTAGCAAATGAGTATCAATTTTAATCTGATAATGAACTTTTGGTAAAGTCCCAGGTAAACCAACTAAAGATCCACTTAAAGCATCACTTTTTACAATACTTGGATCTAAAGTTGTTGCAAGAGCCATGGATCCTCCAGCATGAACTGTCTCAACAGGTTGGCTGCCTGTAAAAATTTGAGTAATAGTGGTTGTAAGAGGTTTCCAAATACGCTGATTTTTTTCTTGCACCATATATCCTGGAACAATTTCTATTGTTTCACCAACCTTAAAGGAACCACTTTGGACCGTACCACCTAAAACTCCTCCAGTAATTTTATTGATTTTGGTTCCAGGTTTATTGATGTCAAATGATCTAGCAACTAACATTAGTGAATTGTTGTTTTCTCTCTTTGGAGTTGGAATTTTTTCTTCAATTATACGTAATAACTCATCAATATTAACATTGGCACGAGCTGAAATTGGAACTATTGGAACTTTTTCATAATCAGTACCCTTAAGAAATTCTTTTATTTGTTCATAATTACGTTTTGCTTTTTTAGCGTCAACCAAATCAATTTTGTTTTGAACAACAATAATATTTTTGATTCCAGAAATTTGCAGAGCCATTAAATGTTCTCTGGTTTGCGGTTGTGGGCATCTCTCATTGGCTGCTACCATTAAAATAGCGCCATCTACGATTGCAGCTCCACTTAACATGGTCGCCATCAAAGATTCGTGACCAGGGGAATCTACTAAAGAAATTTTTCTTAAGATTTTTGTTTCTTTATTTGATTTGATACTTTTAGGTTTTGTTGTATAAAAATCGTTTTCTTCATCAAGATGAATTGTAAAATCTGCATAACCTAATCTAATTGTAATTCCTTTTTTTAACTCTTCAGAATGAGTGTCAGTCCATTTTCCACTAAAACGTTCTGTTAAAGTGGTCTTTCCATGATCTACATGACCCACTAAAGCAATGTTAAGTTCAGGTTGAACAGAATCAGAAGCACTCTTTTTTGTAGAAGATTTTTTAGTTGGTTTTGCTTTACTAGTTTTTTTTGCAGCAGAGTCTTTAGCTATCTTCTTTTTTGCAGTTTTCTTTTTCTTTGGAGCTGCTTTAGTAGCTTTTTCTTCAGATTTCTTCTTTACAACCATTTATAACTCAAAGGAAAGGGGGTATTTATAAAGATTTGGTCGAAATAAATGTAAACATGAACAAAGAATTCCCTAAATTATCTAGTCCTTTTATTTTGGCACCTATGGCGGGAGTCACTAATGTAGCCTTTAGAATCCTCTGCCGTGAAATGGGGGCAGGAATTTGTTATACAGAATTCTTATCAGCTGACGCTATTGTTAGATACAAGAAACAATTAGAAGGACAAAACCCAATCTTTGATGTGGCAGAAGAGGAAAGACCAGTTGTAACTCAAATATTTGGAGAAGATCCCGATAAGATTTGGCTCGCAGCTAAATCAATTGAAGGCAAAACAGATGTCATTGATCTTAATGTTGGTTGTCCCGCTCCAAAAATCCTTGCTTGTGGCGGTGGATCTGCTTTACTTTCTGATCTAGATAAATTGCGAGCAATTTTAGTGAAATTGAACACTTTGTCAACATCTATTTCAGTAAAAGTTAGACTAGGAAAAAATGATTTAAAGATTGTTGTGATGCAAGTTGCAAAAATTGCTGAGGAGACAGGATGTGTTGCTATTGCAATTCATGGCAGAACTACAAAACAAGGTTATAGTGGAAAAGCAGATTGGACATGGATAAAAAAAGTGAAAGAAACAGTTTCTATTATAGTGATTGGTAACGGAGATATTGATTCACCTGAACTTGCTGTTTCTCGAATGAAAGAAACAGGTTGCGATTATGTGATGATTGGAAGAGCTGCAATGCGGGATCCTTACTTTTTTAAGAAAGCAGTACATTATTACAAAACAGGTGAAGTACTTTCTGATCTGCCGTTAGCTGAGAAAATGCAATTGCTTTTGCGTTATATTGAATTGTTGCATAAACATAAAGTTTACAATCCAAACTTGGTGAAGAATGGTTTGATTCAATTTTCTAAAGGTTATGTTGGTGGAAAGAAACTTCGAGGGCAAATTAGTGCATTAAAAACTGAAGAAGAGATTATGGGGTTTTTGGAGAAAGTGGTTGATAATCCTTCAGAAATAATATAGTTTATTTGCCCAAATTATTTATTCTAGAGAGTATTTCTTAACTCCAATGGTCTCTGATACCATCTTTCACTCAAGTGGACCAAAATACATTGAAGACCTTTTAACGTCCACCAATTGTTTTATTACGCTAGATGATCTAATGAAAGAATTTGCAGATAGTGGTCTTAATTTTGATTCTTCTGAAGGGTTGGCAGAAGCTGTGGTTAAATATTTTTGTGATCTAAGATTATTTAACAGATATTATCACCAAGGAGAGCAAATTCCAGTTTATGAACTTATTGAAGTTGGAACAGAAGAAGTGGTAGCATATGCAATGCCAGTTGATGCTAATAAAATGATTTTTGGGAATGTTCAAGGAGACATGTTAAAGAGAGGAGGAGGTTATTTGCATAGAAATCGTTTAGATTTAAAGATAGCTGAAGAAGCAATTTTGGTTTTACTGAAAAGAAATTATGATAACTAATTAATGTGAAAGGTTTATTAAAATGATTGATAAGAAATAATTGAAAAGCAGAAACTATACTGCTTGTTTCTCTTCAACTTTTTTTAACCTGGTCATATATCCAGCAATAACATTTCTTAGTTTCTTACACTGAGTTACAGCATATTTGTTAACCATCTTTTTGTTTTCATCAAAGTTGGTTGTAAAATGCTTTCCATGTTGCTTTAATAGCTGTTTGGTTTGCCTTTTTATGAACATAGTTTTGATTCGTCCCATATTGAGTCTTTTGGATTTGGGGTGGTTTATAAAGATTGCGTTAATTTTGGCTTAGAGGAAGATGTTGTGGGGGCCAATGTTTTCAAAAATCTATTAGACTCGCCTGCGGATTCTTTCTATTAGTATTAGTAGCCTTCTGAATTGCTTTGAAATCCAGTTTCATTTGCTCAAAAATCTTAGGATTTCTGCCGTTATAGAGTAGGTTTGCTGGGTGAATTATTGGAATGATTTGCACGATTTTGTTTTGAATAGTTTTTTCAAAGATTTGTCCACGAATTTTGGTGATGCCTGCTTTGGCTTCTGGACCCAAAACTGCTTTTGTTGCAAAGTTGCCAATAGTTACAATCACCTTTGGATTCATGTATTCAATTGTTTTGTTTAGTCTCTCGCTACAATTTTTAATTTCATCAGTTTTAGGATTACGGTTTTTATCTGGCCGGCAAAGAACTGTGTTGGTTATGAAAACTTCATCTCGAGTAAATCCAATACTCTGCAGAAGTTCTTGTAGGATTTGTCCTGAGGCTCCACAGAAGGGAATGCCTTTTTCGTCTTCTGTAGCGCCTGCTGCTTCTCCAATGAATAAGGCATCTGCAGATTCATCACCAGATCCAAAAACCACCTGGGTTCTAGATTTACATAGTTCAGGGCATTTCTCACATTTAGAATATTCTTGTTTCAATTCTTGAAGTTTAGGGTTTTCTTGCATGAAAAGAATTTAGAATTTGAATTTTATTAAAGTATGGTTTATTATGATCTAAAGCCGACTTAACGTAGCTCCTGCTTGACCTTTGAAGTAAACATTATTAGAAAAAATAATATTAAAGAAAAATAATTAAAGAAGTTTATTCAGACTTTGTTACAAATTCAGTATATCCAGTCTTACCACAAGTCTTTCTGTTTTTGTGATTTGCTAAGAAATCTCCAGGACTCTTTGGTGAAAATTTATTACTCTTAACAAGTGTGTCACCTTCAACTTTGTATTTCTCCCAAAGCTTTCTTGGCTTACTAACTTTTTTTGCTCTTTCAGCTTTACGATCTTTTCCAGTTCGTTTTGTACTTCCTTTCTTTGCCATAATTTTCACCTATGATAATTATATTATTATTATTATTATTATTATTATGATTTCTCTTCTGAAGGGGCTTCAACTGGAGCCTCTGTTTCTTTTGTTTCGGCAGTTGCTGCAGCTTCTTCTTCAGCTTTTTGTTTTGCTTCTAATTCTGCTGCCTTCTTTTCAGTCTCTTCTTTAGCTTTCTTTTCAGCTTGAGCTTTAAGATGTTTAGTTGCAACTTCAAACTTTGCTTTTGCAGCAGGATCTTTATATGACACTGCTTTAAACTTTGCAGACTGACTAGAAAATTTAGTTAAGATTTGTTTTACAACAATTAAATCTTCTTTTACTTTAAGATTTTTAGCAATTGCGGAAGCAACTTCAGCATTACTTGGTGTAGCTCCAGAAAAGTTAATCTCTCCAACTACATCAATTCTTCCTAATAATTGATTATTAAATTTATTACTTATTGTTAAATCCATGAATTTCACCTTATATTAATTTCATCTTATTTTGATAGCATATTCGCCTTTTCTTTTAATACCCATCTCTGTTGCAATATGACTGTTTTGAGCGTCATTTACAAAAACTCGACCTTGCCAACTCTCAGTAAAGTCACCTTTTTGTAAACCTAATTCTTTGATTTGTGCTTCTGTTAAAAGCCGCTTATCTTGTTTGTGTGCGAATTTTTTTGCCATGGTTTTTCCTTTTCTAAATTTTTATTGATAATGTTTATTCTTCTGCTTTTTCAGCAGTGGGTTGCCCTTCAGTTTTTAACCATTCTAATTTGCCAAGACCTTCTTGTCTCATAGTTAATCCGATTTTTGGACTACGCAAATCTTTGTAACTAATTGCAATGATTCTAGCTTGACATTTGTCACCAACTTTTAAAGATCGATTAGTTTTCTTTCCCATTAAAACCTTCTCTTTACTAAATGATACAAAATCATCCATACTTTGTGAAATGTGAACCATTCCTTCAGTGCCGCCCATGTCTAAGAAGCCACCAAAATCAATAATGTCTCTTACTTTAGCATAAACTAATTCTTGTAAGTTTGGTCTGAATACTAATAAATCGAATTCTGCTTGATAATAACCTGCACCGTCACCAGGTACAATAATTCCTTCAGTAATGGAATGAATCTCAATTACATTAAGAACAAATCCTAATTTCTTGGAAACATAATTCTCATAGCTTTCTTTGATATTCTGTAGAACAGCTCCCATTTTACCTTCACCAAACATCTTTGGTGGGACCCGGATGTAATCTTTTATGCGTACTTTGTAGAACATTTGTAGCTTTCCTCCGTTTTAGGATATGATTCAATACAATTTCTAGAGTTCATTTATAAAGCTTTCTCTTATCATTAGGTATTGAGTTCAGTACGGGCACACAGAGGGCCAAACTTGTCAAAACATTAAAGATAAGGAGTTAGCACGACCTGAATTTGTGAGCAATGCGAACAGAAGTGAAGTTGAGAAGCGGGGCGTTGACTCAGCCTTGTGCATGAAAATCAAAGATTTTCAGTTGCCAAACAATTTTGGCATGCTGAGCACGAATAAAATGAGTTTTAAGCCGTACTGAACTTAAACTTTTTCTCACCTATCTGAAACATAATCAACTACATCAGCAAGACAGTCAATAAAAGTATAACTGGCAGAATCATTGTGGTATCTTGGAAATACTAATTCTGCCATAGAAGTATCAATTTCTGGAATTCTATCACGCAGTTCAGCTAAAAAATGCAATGGATTTGGTCCAGAAAAGTTTGGCATAACTGTTGTTGTAGTCATAGATTCAACTTCTTCCTCTAAATCTACACCTTGATAAAAATCAGTTATTGCACCATAAAATGCATCAATTAATTCTGGGAAACTAGGTTCTGCTTCTTGTAGAGAAGTTTGTAGAGTGAGATCTTTCATTTTTGACCCTCTTGTAAATATTTTACCAATTCTGTAAAACAATCAGTTATGGAGTAAGAAGCATTATTAACACCAAGTCCAGGAAGGAAACCATCTCCCGTTGAATTTAATCTAGGAATTCTATACTCTAACTCTACCTCAATTTCTAAAGTATCAATTGAATCTATACCTAAATCTTCTATCATTCTAGAATCAGAAGTGATTGTTGCATCTAAATTCAAACCATCTAAGGTATCATAAAATGCTGCAGCTTCTTGCTCGTATCCTGGATGAATTTCAACTAAAGATCCAATAACTCTTGTTCTTTCCATATCTGCAAATTTTTGGTCTAGAATATAAAGATTGTTGTTATTAATTGTAATAAAGTCAATTATCGTAAACCCAAAACCTTTAATTTTCGTGATAATGACTCCGCGCGCATTCCTATTCTTTTAGCTACGACTTTAAGTTTATCCCCCAGAGCAATATGGTGTCTTAAATATCTAATTTCAAAGTCGCGTTTGGCTTTTCTCCACGTGCTAGCTTCCTGTTCAGGCAATTCTTGAGCCAAGGTTTTGGAAAGGGTAGGCAAAGTACTGTAAAGTGCTTGCATTTTGTCTTCTTTGAATAAAGTTCGATATTCTAACAAAGCCTCACGTAAACTGTTGTAAATTTTTTGTTCCTTGAAATAATTTTTTTGTTCCTCTTTGCTTATTTTTGGAACATCTATTCCTAAATCTTTAATGCTACGATGAACACTTCGTCTGCTAACACCCAAAAGATTAGCTAAAAAAGAAATGTTATGGTGTTTACGAAGTTCTCTTTCGAAAAATTCTTTTTTGAAAGCGGCAAGCGCTTCAGAATACGGAAGTGAAAATTGAATAGGGATTGTGGTTTGCTCTTTAGCGAGTTTACTTGTAATATCTTCTTCTAATTTCGGAATGGCAAGGCCCCATGTTTTTTCAATACTATCATGGATAAGTGGACGAACTTTGTCAATGATTGTGTCTTCTAAAGTTTTGTTGGGAGTCATTTTATTATGAAGATTTATTGTTTAATATTGTGCTGTGAATTTTTACTCCTAAGAGGATGAAATATAATAGAGCCACAGATGCTAAAAGTAATAATTTATCAATTGCTGTTGCATCAAGAAGCACAGTAAGAAATCCAAAACTAATAGGTGCTAAGACCCATAATTCTTGCCAAACAGATTTGTTCTTAACTTGAATAATTGGAATACCAACTGCAATTACTAGCAAAACTCCAGCATCAATATTTGATTGAGGGTACATGTTAAAACCTAAATAAAGAAATACTGCACAGACAATGAATGAGAGAAGAGTTTTGGTTTTTTCTAAATATTCTTTGAGTTCTTTAAGTTCTTCAACAGCGATTGCAGCAAGCAGAAAACCCCATAACAAACCAGTGTAGCTAAAGAGTAATGGTCCGAGTATGTTTAGTTGAATTAGAGACATTTAAGTTAAGATAAAAAGAAATGAGGATTTAAACTTTTGGATTTTGCTTGTTTGGTTTTTCTTAAGATTATTTATCAAATTCTTTTAATTTTTTCAACTCTTCTTTGAACCTCTTCAAGAATCCGTCCCAGTCTTCTTCAGCTACAACAGCACCACAAGCACTAGGATGACCTCCACCATAACCTTCAACACCCTCAAGTGCAGCTTGTAGTGGCTCAATAATTGGGAATTGAGCACGGATAGAACATTTATATTTTCCTTCACTTTTCCTCGTAATCAAAATAACTTTATCTTTATGGTGAAATTGCAATTCTGTTGCGAGTGTTGCAGTAAATGAAAATTGAGAATCAATATAATTGTAATGTAAAATTGGACTTTTATCTTTTTGTTTTCCTGCAGCCTTGATATGTGTTTCATAAGCTCCATTAATTTTGGTATACATCTTCCACAAATATTTCCCTTTGTCTGTAGTCTGATTCAAAATTTCATAAGGAGATTTAATTTTCATTGCAACCTTGATGTTACGATAAACTTCCTTAGTCTTACCTTTGTAAATGAAGGCAAACACTTTAGCAACAGTTCCAATTGGCTGAGCATACAAAGCAGTTCCAATATCATCATCTTTTTCCATCAAATCGGGATATATCTTACAAAACTTTTTTGTAAAATCAGGCATATGCCAATCAGAAAGGCAACCAACCATTGCTATCCATAAGTCTGGATTAGCTTCTGCGTACTTTTTGTGACCTCTAATTTTCTTTTCAATAATTTGATAAGCCATCCTAGTGGTTGGAATGTAGGCTTTATCGTCTTTTATTCTTGGGTTGTAATACAAAACTTTCTGTTGATCTTGAACTTGGTGGTGATCAATCCACATGATCTGAGATTTAGCCTGATCAATAAAATCTTGTTCTATCTGAGGAATGTCTAAAACAACAATCAAATCATAATTAATGTGGTTGATCTTTGGATGAAATCTAGTGTCTAATTTTGGTGCTGCTTTGAGCATAAAACCTTGGCCTTCCAAATATTGGTTGTAAAGAAGCATAAATGAGCATAGTCCATCTGGATCATCGTCGTGAATGTAGATTGGATACTGGGCTGATTGAAGCTTTTTTTGAACAGTTTTTACTTGTTTTGGACTAAGCATAGGTGATAGAAATTTCTAACTCTGTGTTTTTAAATGTGTTGATTGTGTTTTGATCTTTTATTTCTATTAATTTATTTCTAGTTTAGAAATCTTTATCTACTGTGTAACTCTCTTAATTATGTATTATTAGAAAATAATGGTAACAACAGAAATATTGGTGGGAACTATGGCATTATTCGGAATTGGATTTATTGGATTTTTAGGATTGTTAATACTTTCTGGATTGAAAGTAGTTAAAGAATACGAGCGAGGAGTTTTGTTTACTCTTGGAAAATATAAATGTATGATGCAACCAGGTTTGCGAATTGTAATACCAATCATTCAAACTTGGCAAAGAATTGATATTAGGGTTAAAACAATTGATGTTCCTGATCAGGATGCAATTACTAAAGATAATGTTTCTTTGAAAGTTAATGCTGTTTTATATTATAAAGTGAGTGATGCAAATAAGGCAGTAATTGAAGTGGAACATTTTGGTTACGCAGTAAGTCAATTAGCACAAACAACAATGCGAGATGTAGTTGGAGAAGTGATGCTTGATGAATTATTAGTTTTCCGGGAAAAAATTTCTCGGCGAATTCAAGAAATTGTTGATAAAGCAACAGATGAATGGGGAATTAAAGTTACAGCAGTAGAACTTAAAGATGTAGAATTGCCACAAGAGATGAAGCGAGTCCTTGCGAAGGAAGCAGAATCAGAAAGGGAGAAACGGGCAGTTATTATTAAGGCACAAGGAGAAGTGGAAGCTAGTAATAATATGGCAACAGCAGCTGAAACTTTGGCTGGAGCGCAAGGAGCTTTACATCTTAGAACTTTGCAGGCAATAAATGATATAGCTTCAGATAAAAATAATACAATTGTTTTTGCGGTGCCACTTGAAATACTTCGGGCTTTTGGGGACAGTAGTCCAGATCTTGTTAAAAAAGTAGTTAAGGCTGTTAAGAAAAAATAGCTTTTTATTTTTTATTTTTTAAAATCTTTTTTTAATGATTTTGGAAATTAAATGTGGGTGCTTGGTTTGGGAAAAGATAAAGAAGATAAACTTGTTCGTAATTTCAAGAGAAAAAGAGATAGAAGAAGAAGAATTAGATATGCTAAGAAAAAATTTGTAGATCTACTTACACCTATAATGATTTTGCGTTTAAGTTTAATTGTAGTTCTTGTTTTTATTTTAAGTTTAACTTTAGGTAGAGAATTACTTACTTCAGGAGAAGGCTCCCTCTATAGTTTTGTAATAGTACATTTTTCAGGATATTTATTTTTCTTTTTGTTGCCAGTTGAAGGATTAATTCCTTACTATTATTCTCTGGGATATTCTTTTACTCAGCTGTTCACTCTAGCAATTTTTACTGCGGTTGCGGCTGAACTAATTGATTATGGGATTGGAAGATTGGCGCCAAATCATATCACTCGGCATTTTGTGGGAGAGAAACGTTATCAGAGAATTCAAAAGTTTGTAGATAAATATGGGGGAATGATTGTTTTTATTTTCAATTTGTTTCCTTTATCAAGTTCAGTTCTCTCGGCAATAGCTGGAGTCTTAGAGTATAACTTTTGGAGATGGTTGTTTTATTCAACTCTTGGCTTGTTTGTGAAATATTCTGTAATACTATTTGTGTTAGTTAAATGGTTTTAGAAGAATAAATTGATGATTTACAATGCTTGTTCTTCTACTGCTGGAAAATAAATAGTAAATGTTGTTCCTTTCCCGATTTCAGTGTCTAAAGTCATATAAGCTCCAGGGTGTTTCTTAACAACATCTTGTACTATTGTAAGTCCAAGTCCTGTTCCTTTTCCATTGATTTCCGTTGTGAAAAAAGGATCAAATATTCTTCTTTGAGTTGTACTGTCCATCCCAAGTCCGTTATCACTTATTTCAAGAACTACATATTCTCCTTGCAAATGGAGTTCTTCTCCAGTGTATAAAGTAACCTTTTCATCCATTATTCTATCAGAAGTTGAAATTCCAATTTGTCCCTTTTGTGAAGGATTGCTTAAAGCATTTACAGCATTTCTAATCAGGTTGTCTACTAATTGTGTTACTTTTAACTTATCAACTTTAGTTTCCCAATTGTTGGAGTCAGTGTAGGTTATACCAACATCAGACTCATCAATTATTCTTGTTTGATAAGCAGGTGAGATAAGAGAATTAATAATTGGACCTAATCTTTGATTTATTGGTTTAATTGGTTTTGGTCTTAAAGAAAGTACACCTGAGCAAATGTTTGCAGCTCTATCAGCTGCAGTTGTAACTTGTGTAAGTTGTTCATTATTTGACCTTAGTTGAAGAATACTCATGTAACCAATAATTACAGTTAGTGAATTGTTGATATCATGAATTGCACCACCTGCTAGACGACCAATTGCAGCTAAAGTTTCTCTTTCTTCTATTCCTCTTAAATCGATCATGGTTGCTAAAAGTGAAGAAGGTTCTTCTTGACTCGTTGTGTATACTGGAGCAGCATGAATCTGAACAGGAATTCGATCACCATCTGAATTTCTGTTAACAACTTTGCCATTCCATTCTCTTCCTGCCATTGTTGCTTGATAAATTTCTGACATCAAACTAGAGTCAGTTTTTGGATCTGGATGTAAGATTGAAATTGGTTTTCCTATAACTTCATCTAATGAAGTATATCCATATAAACTAAGAAAAGCACGGTTTGCTTTTTGAATTAATTGTTCTTTACTACAATCAGTTTGAACTAAAGCGGTTGGCATACCTTCAAGAATGGATTCTAAAATGGTGTTTTGACACTGGCATTCTTCTTCAGATTTTAGAAGTTCAGTACGGGTAGATTTAAGATCTTTATCCAATTCTCCAGTAAACCCCTTATACGCTGCTGTAAACCTTCTTAAAGTTTTTTTGAACATGGAAGCACAAATAAATACAACATATATAAAACTACTGGCGAGTAACGACTAATTTTTTAAAAATAAGCATGAGATAAAAAAAATTAAAAAAAATTAAAAGAAAATAAAGGGAAAAAATAATATAAGGAAAAAGCGCCAACGCCCGGATTTGAACCGGGATAACCCAAGGGTAACAAGAGCACTGAAGTTTTTGATTCAACAATTCCAGTCTTGCGCAGTACCAGATTGTGCCACGTTGGCCTAAGAATCATAAGAAATATTCTATTTATAAATTTAGTGCTGCTTTAAGTGTTGCTGTTTTCTTTTTATGTGAAAAGAGAAGAAGATTTATTTTTGTTAAATTGTTATGAAAGAAAAAGTAAGAAAGAAAAAAGCGCCAACGCCCGGATTTGAACCGAGATATCCTTGCGGAAACAAGATTTCTAGTCTAGCGCAGTACCAGATTGTGCCACGTTGGCAGGTATGGGAAGAAGGTCTTTAGTTGTTTTATAAAGATTTTGTTTACTAATCTTAACTTGCTTTTTGTAACAAAGCTACAGTTTCAGGATCTAAACCTTTTGGAAATTCTACAACGTGTTGATAAAGATGTGTTTTAGAGGGTGCTTGAATTTCTACTTCATGAATTGTAACCTCAAGGCCTCTGTCACTTATTTGCAGAATTCCTTCTCCTTCCCTATATTGTTGATTTGCATGTAATACTGCAATGTTTTTACCAGGATCTATATCTGAAAATTTACTAGAATCATATGGGTCAAATTTTTCTTTTGCATATTCTCCTTCAGCAAGGCTTTGAACACGCCATTCTTTCCATCGAATTAATTCTTGGTATCCAATAAACTCTAGTTCAAGACTTGTAAGTCGTTTTGTATCTGTTTTTAATGCTAAGATCACTGCTGTTCCAGGAACATAAGGTGGGAGGTGCTGTTCTCTTTGAAGACCTAATTGAGCTTTTGCAGTTGAACCTGCAGCAAGACCCAACTCTAAGTATACTCTGGGAAGAGTAGCTTCAATTGCGGTAATTAGATATGGTCTTTCGATTTGAAGTTCATCTTCATGAATTTGATACAAAGCGAGGTGCATCTCAAGAAGTGATTTTGTATTTTCACCAAAAACGAATCCAGGGTATTCTTGCATTTTGAATAGGACCAAATAGGTTATATTTAATAATTATTTATTTTGAAAACAACCTTTAACTTTTTACGAAAGAAAAAAGAGTGGCGAAGGGGAGAATTGAATTTTGTCCACTGGTCACTGGACATTTATGGCTAAAAGATATAAATTTGTTACTTTATTGTTTTTTTATGGTAAAAAATAAAGGAACTTTATCTCTTCCAAAAAAATATTCTATTCAATTAGCTGAAGAAACAGGAATTCATATAGGTGATGGTAGTCTTGGTTGTTACAAATCTGTTGGTAAAGTTCAGTGGTTATATGGAATACATCTTCATGCTATTGAAGATAAAAAATATAGTGAATTTGTAAAAAGATTAGTATTTAAACTTTATAATTTGTCTCCTTATGAAAAAATACAAGGAAAATGTGTATCATTAATTTATACTAGAAAAGAATTAGTGAAATTTAAGCAAAGTTTAGGATTGCCTTTAGGTAAAAAAAGAAATATTGTTATCCCTTCATGGGTTTTTAGTAAGCATAGTTTTTTAAAATCTTGTGTAAGAGGAATAGTTGATACTGATGGAGGGATTAGATTCCGAAAACCATTTAGATCTAATATTCATAAATATCCTGAGATAAAAATTTCAACAATTTCAGAAGAACTTGCAATTCAATTACATGATGTATTTATTGATTTTGGATTATCTCCTAATATTGGTTTTGAGTTTAAATCAGAAAATTCTAAAGTGTATTATGTGAATTTAAATGGGGTTTCTAATGTTGAAAAATATATTTCAATTTTTGGTTTTTCAAACCCTAAACATCAAAATAAATATTCATTTTGGAAAAGATATGGGTATTATACTAAAAATGATATGAAGAGTGGCGGTGCCGAGATTTGAATTCCCGGACTCTTTTGGAGCCGCTCGGGATCTCCACGTAACCCAGTTGCGATAATCATTGACTTAAAGTCTCATCGCTCAAATCATATGAGCGTGGCGCTTTAACCAGGCTAAGCCACACCGCCAGAGAATATTGTATGGGTTCTCTTTATATATGTTGCTGCTTTTTACAGCAACGATTGCAAATAATAGTTATTTGCATATATATTATGGTGAAAAGAAGATCTGAATAAAGAAAACATCATTATTCTAAACTGTCTTGGATTTTTTTAGCAATATCTTCCATCTCTTCCTTACTTAAATTCACAGTTTTAGAAATGTCAATTAAAGGACCATGGCCGTCAGTTTCATCAAACCTTGGAACAAAATGAATATGAGCATGAGGAACATCTTGTCCCATCACAAAAGAGACTACCCAATCTGTTGCAAATGTTTTTTTCAGAGCGTTAGCGATTTTATTGGAAACCTTAGAGTAATCTTCTTCTACTTCCCAAACCCATCTATAATGTTTTTTTGGAATCAGAAGCGTGTGACCTTTATTTTTAGGAGTGATATCTAAAAATGCAAGGAAGTTGTTGTCTTCAAAAACTTTGTAACAAGGAATTTCTCCTTTGGTAATCTTGCAGAATATGCAAACTTCGTTTTCCATTGTTTTCTCTTTTTTTCTAAAATTCAATTATTTGCGCTGGCCAGGCTGAGCCACTCCATTTCACTTCGCAGAGATTTTTCTTAATTTTACGAAGAAAAATGCTCGTGAAAAATTACTGTCTGTTTAAATATCCTCAAAAATCCTGTGGATTTTTGGGACCCGCTACGCTAAGGTTTCAGCAAGGAGGCAGCGCAACAAATAATTAAAATGTTTAATATTACAAATCTCTTGACATAACTGTTCTTCTATTATTAGCTGCTGCACGTTTACAAGCTAAAGTTACAGTCTCACGAACCTTCTCATCAAGAGTTTCTAAAAAATCACTTGAAATATTCTGTACATTAGTGCCACTGGCTTTTAACATTTCTTTTATTTGAGTTCTTACAACTATCATGATCATTGCGTTATATAAAGAATATTTAAATCTATGTTTTTTACCCTATAATTGTGATTTTTTATTCTATATATCGTAGCAAAATTTATAAGCTTCTAATCTCTTGTGAAAACTTAAGAGATACTAATTAGATTTACATTAATGACTTATTTTTGTAAAATGATTATAATATTGATATAAAGAGGTGGCAAAAGTGGCAGGTGGTGAATATGAAATTCTTCCTCACAGTTTATTAGAAGATTTAAAATATGATGTTGGGGCACTAAAAAAGAAATTACAAGAACCAGATACTAAAACAAACGAATTAATACTGGAAATTGAAAGTCTAAAAGATTCTATACATGAACTAAACGAAGTCTTCAAAAAAGCATTAGACACAACAGCAGATGAAGATGTTTTCAAGGCAGTAAAAAACCTTAATGAAAGAATTGATGCAGTAGTTACGCAAAATGAAACAATTGCAAGAGGAATGATAGCTATCTCAGATAAGGTAGATCAATTTATCTCTTCAAGCAGTTCTTCAGCTCAATCTAGAATGCCTTCAAGTTCGGCAATGAGTGTAAGTCCAACAGCTCCATCTATGCCGAGGGCAGCAGTCCAAACTAATGTAATGGGAGCAGCACATTCGGGAATTCCTCCTCCACCAAGTATGGGGATGCCAAGTCCAGCAAGTATTGGAGGAATGCCTCCTCCTCCACCCGGACCTGCAGCTAAGCAAGGTAAAAGACATGGTTTTTTCTAACTTTTGTCGACATTAAAAGATAAGATAAGATAATGGTAGCAACTTCAATTAGAGCAAAAAAATTATTGCACTCAGCTGCAGCTGCACAAGAGGCTAGGATTAAAACCATCAATAAAGATGAAATTAGTAAAAAAATCGGAGAAATAAAATATCTCTCCACTCAAAAAAATGTGCCTCGCTTAAGTTTGCGTAAGGAAATCGTACACCTTGAACAAAAATTGCAGCATGTATTTGAACTAGAACAAAAACTTCTTAAAAATGAAAACACTGAATCTAAAAAAGTTGCTTCCTTAAAAAAACAAATTGATTCTTTGAAGAAAAGACTTAACACAGCAGAAGATAAAGAACTTCGAGATAAAGTGACTAAGTTATATCATATTCTAACTGAACTATTAGCTAAGTCTGAGTTGAAAAAAGATGTCCAACTGTCACAAGCATTACTCAAAGAATTACATAATGTTGATCCAAAACAAGCTGCAGCTGAATCAAAAGAACAAAACTCAGAAGCAAATTTGAAAGTGCGTAGAGTTGCTATGATTCTGCATAGAATCAAAAGCGTAAAACATGAATTAGAATTGAAGGCAGAATTAATGAGTTCAGATTCTGGTGGCTTGGAAAAAATAAAAGCACAAATAAAAGAATTGGAAATAAAAATTGCAGATCTGAGTGTTAAATATCCGGATGCTGTTGAAGAGTTGAAAGTACAAGAGAATCCAGTTGATACAACAAATGTTGGTGGCGCAGTTTCATCTGATGTTAACCATACAATGATGATGGGTTCTCCAATTGAGACTACTGCAGAATCAGGTCAACAGATGTCTGCTTTAGAGCAGAATCTACAAGGTGCAATTAGTCAGCCAGAAGAAATACAAATAGAAGATCAGATTATTTCTGAATTGCCTCTACCTCCTCCACCAAGAATTAGGAAGAAGTAGAAGATATTTGTTATTGAATATTATTATTGTCTTTATATCATTTTCATAATTTTTTATTAGTTCTATAAAACAGAAAGATAATTAAAGAAACGCTTTGAGCAAAATGTTATGAACGCAAATTTAAGAGAAAGAATTGATCATACTTTTCCTGATATTATTCAGGCAGGAGCAGGAATTGGACATGTATATCTGAAAATTGAAGGAGAATTACCTGATCCTGAGACTGTTGATGATTGCGTGGATCTTAGTTTATCTCAGGAGTTTCTTGGAAATCACCAAGCAAGATTATCAAGAACTGTTTATGAAACATTTCATAAGGCTTTAATTGGAGAAGGTAATAATGGTTCTTTAGTTGATATCTCTGTTTGGAGTTTATTAGCAGGTCCTAGAATGTTAAGTGTATCTGGTGACCAAGTTATTTGTGGAATTATGGCGGAGCCTTATGGAGAAATATTTGCAGCTGAATATGATCTTTCTAAATTAAATTTCTGTCAAGAATTAGGTGCTGAAGACCCAAGAAGAATGATGCCCGCAAATTCTTTTCGCATTTCAATGCAACCATATGGCCCTCTTTAAGCTAAATTAAACACAAATATTTAATAAGATTTTTTTCTTTATTAGTTATAGATGGTTTTTTTTGTAATTATGTTGTTTGTAGTTTTGTTCATCCTAGTAGCAAGTTCTATAAGTGATATCAAATCACGAGAAGTTCCCGATTTATTAAGTTGGGGGTTGGTAGTAATTGCTTTGGCTTTACGTGCTTTATTTTCTTTTGCTTATGGGTGGGAATTGATATTGTCTGGGATTATTGGATTTGTTCTTTGTTTTGGATTATCACTAGTGTTGTATTATACTGGCCAGTGGGGTGGAGCGGACAGTAAACTCTTGGCAGGAATGGGAGCAGTTATTGGAGTAGATTTTTTATTTTCTAGTTTGAGTGATTCTGTTTCAACCGGAACAGGTTTTGATTTGGCTGCTTTTGTTCTTTTGTTATTGTTTGCAGGGGCAGTTTACTCTCTTTTTTGGAGTATTGGTCTTGCCCTAACGAAAAGAGATAAGTTCATTCATGAATTTAGATTGTTATTTTATGATTCTCAAGGATATTTCAAATCAGCATTAGCAGTTTTTTTGATTGGAATATTGCTTGGTATTTCTAAGCATTGGGTCTTTGCCTCGTTTGGATTAATTGTAATTCTAAGCTATGCTCTTTTTGTAAGTGTAGTTGCAGTTGAAAGGGGTTGTTTCGTACAAAAACGACCCATAATGAAGTTAGTAGAAGGAGATTGGTTGGTAAAAAAAGTAACTGGCGAGAAAGGATCTACAATATATCCAAAAACATTGGATAGGGCTGATTTGAAAAAATTATTGCATTGGTATGAAAAAGGCTTGGCAAAAAATGTGACTATTAAAGAAGGTGTACCTTTTGTTCCAGCTTTTCTTTTTGCTTATATTTTACTGCTTTTGCAAGAGTTGTGGATGCCAGTAGTTTTGACTATATTTTAAAATTTAAAAGTGGTTTAGGTTAGACTGGGCCTTTTCATTCTGCTTCGCTTTGATTTTTGTTTTCTTTTGGAACAAAAATTCTTGCATAGATTCACACAATTTTTCTTATATCCCAGTAAGTGGACCTACGCGCTACTGATTTTAAATTAATAAGAAGTGCAAAGCTTTTTATAGGCGAAAACATTTAGTTTATGATATTGATTATTGATGCTAGATTTAGCAATATGTATTAGCATGAGGTGACTATGGATGGTCAAAGGATGGTTAGGTAAAAATAAAAGAGGATCATTGAATCTTTCTATTGAAGCAATTGTAATTGTAGTAATTGCATTTGTAGTATTAGGTCTTGGTTTAGGATTTGTAAAAGGACAGTTTGAACAGATTACAGATACATCAAGTTCAGTACAAACTCAAATTGCAGAACAGATTCAAGAGGATTTGAGAAGAAGTAACAATAAATTAAGTTTTCCAAGTAATGATTTAACTTATGAAACTAAAGAAGAAGATGTACAAGCAGTGGGAATAAAGAATACTAATGATCAGTCGAAGTTTTTTAAATTGGGTTTTCAAGTAAATGATGGAACTGCTTTTGTTGATTTTGAACCTGGTGTGAAGTTGACATTTGGATCTGATAGTGCTGAAGCAGAGATTCTTTGGGATAATTCTGCACAAAATCTTGCAGCAGGCGACACACAAGTAATTTCATTTTCACTAGTGTCTCCAAGTAAACAAGGAACATATTTGTACAAAGCAGTGCTCGAAGAAAGTGAAGATGGTGCGACTTGGGAGGAGTATGATAGTACTACTTTCTTTATCAAGACAAGTTAATTAGTGGATGGTGATACTGAATGGCAAAACGAAAATCAAAAAAGAAAAGTGCAGCAAAATTAAGCAGTAAAATAGCTTCTGCTAAGTCTATGAAAGGAAAACAAGGAAAACGTAAGATGAGTGAAGAACAAGAATTTGAGATAATGAAATTAGTCTTAGATAAGTTTCTCTGGCTCGGTTTTATTGTAATGGGCTTTGGAATGTACCAATCATTATCTGCGGATTCGATTGCAGCAGGAGCATGGTATATCTTCGCAGGAGCAGTGTTATTATTACTATTCCTTTGGATAATTGTCAAAGAATACGAATTTATTGAAGGGAAATAAGAATTAAATTATTTTCACAAAAAGGTTTTTTCTTTTTTTTTTTTCCTAATTCTTTTATTAATTTTTATTAATTTTTAATTTTAATATTTGGTTTTAAGTTGTTGCTAAAGTTTTATTAATGAATACATGATGTGAAAAATATGAATAATAAATTGCTGACATGTTTCTTATTGTTAACCATTTTGTTGCTTAGCTCTTGTACTTACATGGGAGGAGAAGGAGTAAACATAGATACTACTTATGATAATTCAAACCAAATTGAATCAGAATATTCAGTAGCTTATTTTTCAGGAGGTTGTTTTTGGTGTATTGAGTCTGCATTTGAAGAAGTTTCTGGAGTTCTAGATGTTTATTCTGGTTTTAGTGGAGGAAGTAAAGTTGAACCTAGCTATGAAGAAGTTTCTAGTGGCAGCACAAATCATTTTGAATCAGTTCAGGTTTTGTATGATGATTCAATAGTTAGCTATGAAGAGTTAGTACATATTTTGTTGTTACAAATAGATCCAACAGATGCAACAGGATCTTTTGTGGATCGAGGAGATCAGTATCTAAGTGCGATTTTTTATTCTAATCCCAAAGAGTTAGAATTGGCTCAAAAAGGAGTTGAAGATTTGAAATCTCTTAATTTATTTGGAGAAGATGAATTTGTTGTACAAATTTTAGAATTTGAATCGTTTTATTTGGCAGAAGATTATCATCAAAATTATCATACTGAAAATTCTATTCGTTATTCTATTTATCGATATAATAGTGGCAGAGACCAGTTTTTAGAAGAAATTTGGACAGAAGAAGCATTAGATTCTTTTGCTGCGTTTTTGCCTGAAAAGGAAGTTTCTATTAATTCTACTTTTGTAAAACCAAGTGACGAGGAGTTGAAAGAAATCTTAACTGATATGCAATATAAAGTAACACAAGAAGATGGAACAGAAAAATCTTATTCAGGAGAATATGAAGGATTCTATGAAGCAGGAATTTATGTTGATATATTATCTGGCGAACCTTTATTTAGTTCAATAGAGAAATATGACTCAGAGACAGGTTGGCCAAGTTTTTATGCACCACTTGTTGAAGAAAACATTGTTTTATTAGAAGATAATGGTTTTTTTAGTAAGCGTACTGAATTGAGAAGTAAATTGGCAGATTCACATTTAGGACATGTTTTTAATGATGGTCCTGAACCAACTGGTTTGAGGTATTGTATTAATTCTGTAGCGCTAAAGTTTGTTGCAGCTTCCGATTTAGAAGCAGAAGGCTATGGTGAGTTTGTTTATTTGTTTGAATGATTTTTTCTTGGTTTATTATTCATATTTTATGCATTCTGGACAGCGCTGCTTTTTGCAAACACTTAAATATCACCTATTTGCTTTTTGCCCGCTATGGAAAACACGCCTGTAAAAACCCAAATAAACACTGCGAATGATACAAATAATTCTATTGTAAAACTAGCAGTTCTAGATGATAATTACTCTAACGTTTCTGCTTGTGATCGCTGTGTGGCGGACGGAGGGGGCTGTTGCACTGGAACAGGTAGTGGAATATTTGTAACTTTGCACGATGTACTTAGAATCCAAGAGCATAATAAAATGTCTTTGTCACAGATAGCAATATTTAAACAAATAGATAATCCTAAATGGGTGGATGATTTGAAAGAAAATGACCCTTTCTTTTTTGAAGCTGTTCGTGAAGGTAAAGTTCTGCAACTTATTCGTAAAAGTGATCATTGTCAATTTATTGTTGATGGTGAAGGATGTAAGGTGTTTAATCATAGGCCAGCTGTTTGTCGAATGTTTCCTTTCAGTTTTGATTTTACAGAATCAGGAGAATTACGTTTGTTAGTTCCTAAAGCTGCTCGCCGAAAAGATGAAGATTGTACTATATTGGAAGAAAATTATTATCGTAGTAAAGGTGCTGCTCTTCGTTCAATGAATAGTGATCGAGATAAAATGTTAGCTTTAATTAAGAAGCATGTGTTTGAGTTACAAATGTATAAGTTGTATGTTGATGATTTGCTTTTAGGAATGCCTTTTGATGAGATAGTTTCGAAGTATGATATCAATTTGAGAGAACAAGAGAAGGTTTAAGAGAAGGTTTTAGAAAAATATTTTCTAGCAAAGTATACCTCTATTGAATTTGAACAGAAACTTCATAGTGCCATCTTTTATTTTTATTGAACCAGTGCCAATTTTTATGATCTTGGTGGTGTCTACCTTCTTTAGCACGAATAGTAATTGAAGCATATTTTCTTTTCCCAATCTTTTTTGGAAGAGGATCTCTCCTTGTAACTGAAAATAATTCTGATTGGCCTACTTTTAAAATTCCTTTATTGTTCTGAATATTTACTTGTAATGCGGGATGATATGTGACAAAGTAAGTAATGTTTCCGCCTGTCCCTGAATTTTTTAAAGTAATTTCTGTAAACTTACTAGCATCACGAAGATCAGTAGTTACTTTTGGTCTTTTTGTTCGGTGATTGTTTACATAGAATTCTAATGCTGCACTACCTCTTGGTTTGCTACTACCTCCTCCATTATTGGTGTTTGTATTAGTATTTGTATTATTGTTATTAATCTCAATATTAACCTTTAATTCAAGATTACGAAGAAGTTGGATAATTGCATCAATATCTAATTTGTCAATTCCAACTTTGGCAGCTTCAATAATTACAATCTTCTCTCTAATTTCTTTAACTTTTTTGATTAGTTCTTTAACTGTTTCAGTTCTAACGGATTCTCTCTCTAATTTTTCAATAATACTAGTGATCTCTTTTATTTTCTCAATAATTTTTTCTTGGTGTTTGATTAATTTTTCTTGACGTTGGATCAAGTCCTTCCTTGTTCTTTCAATTTCTTTAATGTGCTCTTTGTGTTTTCTTGAAACAAATTTGAGAGTCTCTTTATGAATAATGCCCATTTGAGTTGCAATTTCTTTAATCTCTTTATGAAGTACATTTACTTCTTTGTGAACAACATCTTTGATTTCTTTAAGTAAATCATTCTTTATTGATTCTAAAGATGATTCAAACTTGAGTATTTGCTTAGAATTTAATTTTACATTTTCATCGATTGATTGTAACCAAGCTTCTAAACCTTTGAACTTTTCATTCATATCAATAGATAATTCGTTGATCTTTTTTAGGATCAATTCAAACATAGACCTAGTTTCTTGTCCAAGGTCGCCAGCTGCACCTGTCCCTGGATTTGGAACACCACTATTGTCAATTCCTGGATGATCATTTCCTGATCTACCATTCCCATCATCGTCTTTTTTACCTTTTAACTTATCAAATAATTTGCGAAGAGGTGATTCATCTCCAAAGTCAGGACCATCATTATCATCGCCGCCCAAAGCACATAAGATCCATCTGATTAAATAGTAAAAGAAGAATAGTAATGCAATAAAAGCTGCCCAATCAACAGCTTCATTAACTGGAATATAATTGCTAGCAGAAGTTAGTTTTGTCAAATGAACTTGCTGTAAATTTAAAATCCAAAGAATTAAGGCGGCAATACCCGTTTTAGCAGCATCCCACACACAAGGTTCGTTTGGCAAATATACCACTAACATAACCATCAAAACTAATGGTGCTGCAAGCAAAAGTAAACTAACCAAAGTACCAAAACTTGCTGATATGGCAACTAGAACTGTACTTGGGATGAAAACCATAGTCATTACAGTTATAACACCTGCAATAATCGCTGCATGCTTCCTGTTTAGAAACTGAGCAGTTTCTGATCCTGCTAAAACTCCAAGAGCAAAAAGAATGGTAAATACTAAAATACCAATTGCTAAACGAAGGAATAAAATTAAGTCACTGCTCCCAGGAAGATTTAGAAAACCTAGTCCTCCAACATAAAGAACAGAATCCCATATTTCACCTATTTTACCAAATAAACTGGCGCTGGCAAATGGAATAGTAAGAAGTGCAACTAAAGTAAACAACCATCCTCTATTTCTCATTTGAAGAATAGTAGTTTTTTTCTGTATATAAATTTTGGTGTTTTTTTGCGCTGTCTAAAAAGTACCCAAAAAGAATATTAATATTAGTACTGCGGCACAGCGCGATTAATTTTTCCGTCTGGAGACGAAAAAATGCGCCTCGATGGGCGGCAGTACTAATATAGCATATTGTGACTTTTTGGACAGCACCTATTTTTTCAATTATCAATTATCTTTGCATAAAGAACAGAATTTTCTAAATTTCCATTACCTCTATCATAATATTTTTTAAGAATTGCTTGTTTCTTATAACCTGACTTTTCTGCAACTTTTCTGCTCCCAACATTTTTAGGGTGACAATATATCTCTAATCTTCTAATTTTTAGTTTTTTTAACGCAATTTCTTCAACTAATTTAACTGCAGCTGTTGCAATTCCTTTTCTCCAATATTTTTCATCAATAAAATAACCGATTTCTCCAATATAGCTTCTTCTTTGAATAGAAATACCTACTGCACCCACTAATTTCTTTTTATAAATAATAGAAAAATTATGTTCTGAATTATTTTTTCTCTTTTCTTTGTTTTTTCTTAAAAATTCCCTTTCTTCCTCAACAGTTTTTACTCTAACATTAAAATAAGTAAAATTAGGACTTTGAAAAATTTTAAAGAAGCGTTTAGCATCTTTAATCTGCTGATATCGAAGAGTGACTTTTGGGCTTTTTATCATTGAAGTTCTAACAAATAACTATTGCGATATAAACTTTGCTTTGTTGTGGTATTTTTATCAGTTTCTCTTGTACAAATATTTATAAAGGTATAGAGAATAAAATCTGTTGGGGATGGGTGTTGGTCAAAGAGGTAAAAGAGAAGTAATTCTCGGAGTGATTCTGCTTGTAGTAATTTTAGGGATAGGAATATCTTCATATTTGATTCCAGAAGATTTAGGTGGATCACTAAATCAAGAACTTACTGGAGCTTCAATAACTAGTTCAATACCTGCTTTTGAAGAAATCAATCCTGAAAACAATAATCTTGATTCTAATAATGATCCAGAAATTAATACGAATTCAAATTCAGATTCTTCTTGGATATCAAAAATACTAAATATTTTTTCTTCTGAAAGTTTAAATTCAGTTACAGGTGCTGCAGTTGGTGGTTCTGAGGTTGATGTTGGGATAGTTGAACCAATAACTGAACCAGAATTAGAAGAAATTGAATCAGAAATAATTGTTGAGGAACCAATTGTTGAAGAAGTTCCACTATTAGAAAATCCTGAAGAAAATGTTATTGATGAAAATGAAAATGTAGAGGAAGAGCCCGTAATAGAAGACATAATTGAAGAAACTAGTAACTCTGAATCAGATAACTTAAAAGATTCAGGAATGATCAGCCAATTAGGTTTTGGTTCAGGAGGAGAACTTAATATTCAAGCTGCTTGTGGTGGAGGGGTTGGATGTAATTGTGGAGATACACTCACAAGTGCAAGAGCCATTGATGGGAGTGATAATTTAACTGGTTGTGATTCCAATGCCCTAAGAATTGGAGAGAATGATATTGCTCTGGACTGTGGCTCCAAGACAATATCAGGAACTGGGGCAGCTGGAAGTATTGGAATCTCTGTGAATGGAATAGTGAATTTTACAATGCGTAATTGTGGAATTGCTCGTTTTGATCGGGCAGGAGTGTACATTAATTATTCTAAAGGTAACACATTCACTAATTTAAATCTAAGTCAAAATAAAGTAAGTGGTTTACTTTTACAAGATGTTAACAGCTCTACTTTTGATCAAATTATTTATTATAACAATACTCGAGCCGGAATAACAATTACTGGAAATTCTACAGATAACACTTTTTCAAATTCAACATTTCAATTTGTTTCAGGTAAATCTATTAATGATACATCAGGATCTAATCTCAACGTTTTGCAGTTTAATAATTCTTTTGGATATATTAAATGGAATAAATCAGATATAGGTTTTCAAGATAACATAAGTATTGGGACAAATTTGTTCTTAGAAAATAACTTGATAGGATTAGATAGCGAAACAGTTAAAGAATTAAACATATCAGCAGAAATAAGATATTATGGACTAAATCAATTTACAACAGAACCATTGTTATATCAAGATGGAACCCAATGTGACCACACAGGCTCTTGTAATATAACCAGTTTTGATTCAGGAACTCTAACAGCATCAGTAAATTCGTTTAGTAATTATTCTGCGAATATTTCTTGTGGTACGATTAGTAAAAATATTACATTAGTTGAACACATCTCAACAACTTCAACTTGTTTCACAATAGATGCCAATGATTTCACTTTGGATGGAAATGGTTTTAATATTACAAACACTGAAAGTGCTAATAATGGGGTTTATAATCTTCAATTTGATGATGTTACTGTTAAAAACTTTGGAGGAATTAATAACTTTGTAGAATCTATTGAATTTGACAGTACAGCAACAGATGGATTTATTTTAAACAACACTATCACAAACGCCACTAGTACTGCTATTGGTAGTGATGGTGCAAGAACAACAGTTGCGAATAATACTGTTTCTTCAGGAGAGGCTTCTAATGGAATCCTTATCTGGGGTACCTCAGGTGCTTTAATCACTGAGAACGTGTTTAACCTAACTGAAGGGGTTGCTAGTATTGCAATTAGACTAGGTGGTGGAGGAGATCTTTCAAAAGATGCAACAATCACAAATAATGTGATCACAGGAAATAGTAGTAGTGCATTAGTTTCTTTAGAATCTGGTTCGTATAGGATGGATTTTCGAAATAATGAAATTACAAGGACTGATGGTTCTGATTATTTATTAGTATTAAATGATGATGAAGGTCATCTTGAGAATAATACATTTACTGGAACTTTTAACAGTGGATTTCCTAGTAAACCATGTGTCTATTTACTAGGAAATCCAGGGGATCATAATTTTACTAATAACACAATAAATTGTAATAATGATGCTTTATTGCTTGGTACTACAGTTGAGCAATCTAATATTGAAAATAATATTATGACAAGTATAAATAATGAGAATATTGATGACGATTCAGGTGCTGATGATATCAATGAATTAATGATTAACAACACTTATGGTAAAATCACTTGGAATTCAAGCGATTTGAGTCATGCCCAAAATTTGTCTGTTGGTACAAATATATTTTTAGAGAATAATAATATCGGTTTCTATAGTATTGCTAGTTCTCAAAAATTGAATAGTACTGCAGAGATAGAAATTTATGGTTTGGCTTATAGTGAGACACCAGAATTACATAAAGATGGAATAAGATGTGATGCATTAGACACTTGTAATGTCAGTTATGATTCAGGGAAAGGCATTCTATTTGCAAATGTAAGTTCATTTAGTAACTATACTACTATTCAAAGCAATTCTGCTCCAACAGTTAGTACTATCACTTTCAATGAATCTATAATTTATACTAATTTTGATTTGACTGCCTCAAGCAATTATACAGACCCAGATAATAATTCTGGTACTTTGTTTTTTGAGTGGTATGTTGACAATGTGAATGTGTATAACGAATCAGTGGCAGGAGTTGAGAATGGATCAGAAATTAATGTAAGTTTGAATTCAGATAACTACACTAAGAATCAAAAGGTTAATGTAAGTGTTTATGCTGATGATGGAACAGACAATTCTTCAACAAATTGGTCTACAACTTTAACAGTTGAGAATATAATTCCTAGTTTAAACACTCCTTCATTTAATGAATCTGCAATTTATACTAAGGATGATATTAGTGCAAATATTACATATCAAGATATGGATGGAGACAGTGGGACAGTATATTTCCTGTGGTATGTTGATAATGTGAACGTACATAATCAGACTAATGCAAGCATATCTGCAAGTTCAGAAGTTAATTCTTCACTAAACTCAGCTAATTATAGTAAAGATCAACAGGTTAACTTGAGTGTTTATGCCAATGACGGGACAAATGATTCTCTAACTGTTTGGTCAACAAATTTAACTGTGCAAAATAGCTTTTCTGTTATAAGTTCACTTGTCCTTAATTCAACAGATATCACAACTAATGATTCAAATCAAAATTTGACTAGTTATTGGGTTGCAAGTGATTCAGACAATGATGATGTTTATAATGTCACAAATTGGTATTTGAATGGTACAAGTGTTGCAACATTAAATATTCCCTTCGAACAAATTAATGCTAGCTCAACTAACAATTCTTGGGATTATAGTGGAAATGATAACGCAGCAGGGGAAGGTGCCACTTCAGTTTGGAATGCAACAGGGGGCTACGATGGAAATGGAGCATATGAATTTAATGCAACATCTGGAAGGGAATTGTTAATTCCTAATGCTAATTTCATAAATCCCAAAGGAGATTTTTCTTTGTCAGCTTGGGCGAAATTAGATGGGACTGATGCTGTGATACTTGCTGGGAGATTTACTTCACCTGATGGTTACTTGTTAGAATCAGATAATGGTCAAAGAATAAAAGCAACTATTGGGAATGGAACTGATGAATTGTCTGTTACTGGAGGTGGTTCTTGGCCATTAAATGAATGGTTTTTTGTGACAATGGTGTTTAAGAATAGTACTAACAATATGACTCTATATGAAAATGCTGTATCACAAGGATCCATAACAGTAACTCCTTCATTTGCTGCTAATGATTTTCATATTGGAAGTGATAAAAATGGTGGACAACCCTGGAATGGAACAATTGATCAACTGGTTCTTTGGAATATTTCACTTTCAGTGGACCAGATATTGGCTTTATATGACAATCGTACAGACTTAATTGTAAGTGCACAAACAAGTGCTGATGATAATTGGTCAACTTGTGTTACTCCTAATGATGGAATTGAGGATGGCTTGCAAGTTTGTAGTGATAATATTGCCATAAATGCTGTTTCAAATAATGCTCCAACAGTAGATACCCCTACTTATGATGAAGCACAGATTGATACAAACACAGATCTTAATGCCAACATTACCTATAATGATTTAGATGGTGATAGTGGAACTGTTTACTTTTTGTGGTACGTGGATAATGTGAATGTGCATAACCAAACTAATACTAGCATAGGTTCAGGGTCAATTGTTGTATCAACTTTAAATTCTACAAATTATTCCAAAAGCCAATTTGTTAATTTAAGCGTTTATGCAAATGATACTGTAGATAATTCTAGTTTAGTGTGGTATTCTACGTTGCAAGTAGCTAATATTGCCCCTGCTTTAGATACACCAGTAATAAGTCCAAATACTGCATACACTAATAATGATCTGTCAACAAGTGTGACTTATACTGATTCAGATGCAGATTCAGCAACAGTTTATTTCCTTTGGTATTTGAATGATACTAATATTTACAATCAAACAAATGCTAGTATAGCAAATGGTACAGTTGTTGTTGTTGATTTGAACTCAAATAATTTTACTAAAGAAGATGTTTTGAATGTTAGTGTATATGCTGATGATGGAACATCTAATTCTTCAACGATGTGGTCAACTGAGAAAGTTATTAAAAATACTGCGCCAACTCATGACAGCCCAGTTTTGAATTCGAGTTTAGGAACTAATTTGACAACTGAAAATCTGACTGCTTACAATCAATCAACTGCAGACATTGATGGAGATTCAATAAAGGGTATTTACAATTGGAAATTGAATGGGACTTCATTTGCAAATATTATTGTTCCATTTGAAGGGATTAATGGTACAACATCAAATAATGTTTGGGATTACTCTGGAAATGAAAATAATGGTACTGGGTATGGGGCAATAGTTTGGAACTCAACTGGAGGATATGATGGAAAAGGAGCTTACGAATTTGATGGAGACAACGATTATTTAATTATCGAAAACTATAGTTTTGCTGGAACAAGTTCTTTTTCCCTTTCGTGTTTTGTAAAATTAAATGTAATCCCAATGACTGATGGAACGGATCAAATAGTTTTTGGAGGATTCTCAACTGGACCTGGTGGAACTAGTAGCCCTCTTTTAACATTTTATAGATCAGGAGGAAATACTATACTTCAATATTCCTCAAATAATTCTGGTGATGAAGCAATAGATTATGATATTGGATTAGCAGGATGGACAACTAATGAATGGCACCATGTGGCAATAACTTCTTATTATTCTGGAGCTGCAATTAATTCTTCTATGTTTATTGATGGAGTGTTAGGAGTTACCAGTAATGCAGATTTTGGAGATTTTTATCAAGGATTAGCAAATTTAACTTTTGGGGCGGCAGACCAAGGAGGAATAACAAATTATCTTAATGGAACAATAGATGATTGTATGATTTTCAACCGAACCTTGACTGATCAGCAAGTAGAAGCAATTTATTTGAATAAAACAGATATTATTGAGAGTTCTGAATTGAATGTTGGTGATAATTGGACAGTAGAAGTAACTCCTAATGACGGAAGTCATGATGGAAATCCTAAACAAAGTAGTAATTTAGTAATTGTGGCAACTGACCAATGTGCTACTTTAAATTCTGATTATACTTTGACTGAAGACATTGTGACCACTGATGGTTGTTTTGTAGTTAATGCCAGTAATATTATAATTGATGGTAAGGGTTACCAAGTTTCTAGTAATGCTAGTGGTTATGGGGTTGAAGTAGGTAACTTTACTAATGTGACAATCAAAAATTTTGGAAATTTATTGAATTTTAGCAGAGGAGTTAATGTTGGTCAAAATGGACATAATTTAACAATCTATAATTCTACAATAAATTCAACAGCAGGAAATACAGCGGTTTTTGTTTCTTCTAAAGAATTTTTATTGAACCTAAGTACTTTAGATTGTAATTGTAGTGGAGATCAAGCCGCAACTTTAAGGGCAGTTGTGACCGCTCAAAGTGCAATACTCACAAACAACAATATTATTGCAACAGGAACACATGATGCTGTTGATGTAGGAGACTCTGATCAACATCAAATAAACAATAATAATATTTATTCTTTAGTTGATGCAGCTTTGACGATCACCTCAGGAGGAACAAATTATATCTTAGTAACAAACAATAATCTGACTGCTCGGACTAATGCTGTTTCTGGAGGATCTGGAAATAATTTCACATATAATAATTTAACTTCTTTTGGGCTAACTGGTTTTTCTGGAGTTTTGTTAGATTCAGATAATAATCAATTTGAGTACAATAACATTAGTTCAAGAGGATATACATTGTCAGTTGGTAATGCAGGTGATTCTGCAGAGAGTAATGTATTTGAAAACAATTTGTTGGTCTCAGAAAGTTCATCTGTGGTTTACTTTGGAAATGGGTCTGATACAAGATTTGTAAACGATACTTTGATTAAGAATTCAGCAACATCTAATTTTATAGAATTGTCTCATGGAAATCATACTCTTACAAATGTGACTTTTGATAAGAATAATCTTTCGTTTTTTCCAAGTGCTAATGCAAGTTTAGAGATTTATTGGTATATGGATGTTAATGTTAGTAATTCTAATGGGGTAGGAGTTGAAGGTGCCGTTGTAAATGCTTATAATACAAGTAGTTTAGTTGTAGATAATGGTAGTACTGGTGCTGATGGTTTTGTTTACCAAATGTTAATTCCAGAAGGATTTCTTGATGCAAGTGGTTGGGATTTGCAGACACCATATGAATTTGAAGCTGTAAAAACTAATTATTCTGGTGATAATGTCACTGTTAATATTACAAATCTTGAAAGTAATAATATAACAATTTTGTTAAATGAAACTGTTGTTGCTGCAAGTTCACCTTGTGATACTTTAAATTCTGATTATACTCTTACTGAAGACATTGTAACTACAGATGGCTGTTTTGTAGTTAATGCCAGTAATATTGTAATTGATGGAAATGGTTACAAAGTTTCTAGTAATGGAAGTGGTTATGGGGTTGAAGTAGGTAATTTTACTAATGTGACCATCAAAAATTTTGGTAATTTGTTGAATTTTAGTCGTGGAGTTAATAATGGTCAAAATGGACATAATTTGACAATCTATAATTCGACAATTAATTCAACCCAAGGTGACACTGCAGTAACTGTATATGGAGATGAATTTTTATTAAATTCGAGCACTTTAGATTGTAATTGTTCTTCAGCAAATTTAGGTACATTATACTTAAATGAAAAAGGAGTAAATGCAGAAATTCTTTATAATACAATTATAGCTAGTGGAACTCACTCTGCAATTGATGTTGATGTTTCAACAGGCCATACCATCAATAATAATATTATTTATGCATATGAAAATGAAGCATTATTGATGGATATTAATGTAGCATATTATTTTGATGTTAGTAATAATAATATGACTGCTTCAAGTGTTGTAATTAGTGAAGGAGCTTATAGTAATTATACAAATAATACTCTTATTTCTACTGGTGTTGGAGGATCATCAGCAGTATTATTAAATGATGATTACAATATTTTTGATAATAATAATATCACCTCAGTAGGATATGCTATTGCAGTAGGAGATGGTGTAAATACTGGATTTGGTAACAGATTTATTAATAATATTTTGACTTCAGAAACTAAAGCAGTTATTTATTTTGGGAATGGTTCAGATAACACTTTTGTAAATGACACATTATTCAAAAATTTAGCAACTGCAAATGAAATAGAATTATTTCATGGGAATAATACTCTTACAAATGTGACATTTGATAAGAATAATCTTTCTTTTTCTTCAGACTCTAATGCTAGTTTATTAGTTCAATGGTATATTGATGTTAATGTTAGTAATTTAAGTGGTTTTGAAATTGAAGGGGCATCAGTAACAGCTTATGATATTAATAATCAATCAGTTGCTAGTGGAAACACTAATTCAAATGGAATCTTATATCAAATGCAAATCCCAGAAGGAGTTGTTGATTTAGATGGTTGGAATTTACAAACACCATATAATTTTGAAGCAAGTAAAACGGGATATACTAGCATAAATTTTTCAGCAAATATAACTACTCTTGAATCAAATAATATCACTATTTTGTTAAATGAAACAGCACCATCAATTTGCAGAGAATTAACTTCAGATTATACCTTTACTTCTAATGTGTCTAGTAATGGTACTTGTTTTAGTATTGAAACCAGTCATATTGTAGTAGATATGGCTGGCTTTTACTTAGATGGGAATTCTTCAGGACACGCATTTATAATTGGAAATGCCAGTAATGTAACTATAAAAGATGGGAACATATTAAGTTTTAACAGCACAATTCTTGTTAGAGGATTTAGTTATCTTAATATTACAAATATCACTATTTTGAACGCTTCAGGTAATGGAATAAATATAGCTAATGTGAATCATAGTGTAATTGAAAGAACACAAATTCACAATTTACCATTAGGATTTAATGCAAGTATTAGTTATAATAATTCAATATATAATAATGCTTTTAATGCCACAACTCAAAATGTAATTGATAATGGAAATAATAGTTATAACACTAGTTATGCTTGTATTACAGGTTATGTGAGTATTGTTGGAAGGAATTGTACTGGTGGAAATTACTGGAGTAATTATCAGGGCAGAGATGATGGGTCGTCGTCTGCACCAAATGATGTTGCAAATGACAGTGTTGGTGATACTCGATTGCCGTATGTAAATAATTATCTGATTTCAGTTTCAACTTTTGGTGATCGGTTGCCTTTACTTTATTGTTCTGAGGCGTGGTCTTGTGGTGCTTGGTCAAGTTGTACTGGTGGAACCAAATCTAGAACCTGCTCTGATATTAATGCTTGTAGTACTACTTTAACTAGGCCAGCACTTACAACAACTTGTAGTTCAGGCGGTGGAGGGGGTAGTGGTGGAAGTAGTGTTGAAAGTGGTGCAAGTGCTGAGGATGCTGAAGATAGTGAATCTTCAGAACAAAGTGGTCAAAATGGAGCTGAAGTATCTCCTATTAAGAAGAAACCAAAAATTCCATTAAAAAAAGTTGGACCAATTAATGCAGTGATCCCATCAAAAGAGAATATACTCAAACCAGATGAAGTAAAGAAACATTTAGTAGTAGGAGTAATCAAAAGAGAAAAAGTGAGTTCCGGAACTGCAGACTCAGAAACTACTGGTACAGGTGGATCTGGAAGTGATTCATCTAGAACTAATCTAGTTGGTAAAGGCTCACAATCTAGTTTGGATTCTGGTTCAGACACAAGTAAAAAAACAGTAGCAGTTATTGATAACGCTTATGATGCAAGAAGAAATGCAGATCTTCCAAGAGAAGTTCTTACAATGGGACTTACTAATTCAGCGGATAAAGCTATAGTATTAGTGCCTGTTGCAAAACAAGAATCTGTTGAAGATGTAAAACCAGTTGTAATTCGAAAAATATACACTGGGTCAGCTGGAGCCAAAGCAGGACTTACTGCCTCTTCAATGGCAGTTTCTGATGAGATGTTAGTTGCATCTTTTGGAGGAGCAAATCATGTTGTGATTAATCCTGGAGCAACTGAAGAAATAGAATTAGAAGTTAGCGCAGGTGTTGGAAGTAGTTCTACAGAAACAATTTTGGTTTCAATGTATGCAAGTGATGGAGAAACAATTTCAGAAGAAGCTGTATTGACTCAAAAAATTGAATTATCTAGGACAGTGACAACTTATAGTACTGTAACACCAAGCGAAGATGATAATAGTATTGAAATTGTTTCCTTAATTGCTAAACAAGAAAGAGAAGGTGTTGAAGAAACTGCTGCAGAAGAAACTTTGATCAAAAAAGACACTTTTGGGATATATGATGGTCAATATTTAGAAATAAGTTTAACTGATGTATCTAAACCATCAGTCACTTCAATTGGAGGCAAATTTGGATTTGCAGGTAACGCACTATTTGGATCAGATACTAGAGTGTTATTTACTGATGTTTATGGTCCATACGATATTGATGAACAATTAACAGGCGCTGCTGAAGGAAAACAAGGATTTGTGTTTGCTCAAAGATTTAATTATGATCCTGATTTGCTCACAGGTGGTCAATACATAGTGAATATAAATGTCTACGGAACAGGAGGAGTGATATCCTCCCAATCGTTCTTGCTCGATTTGGATTCCAAACAAGATTTACACTCAACTGTGGCTTCAGAGTTGGCAGCCAGTGAAACTGCTCAAGGTACAGATGTAGCAAGAACTGCAATCACAGGAGCGTTGATAGGAGACGTAACTGGAGCAATTTCTTTTGCTGAAATTGCAACAGTAGCTTACGAACAAACAGAAGAAGCAGCCTATATAATATATGAAGACACTATTCCCTCAAGAGAATCCCAAATTGCATTTGGATTTTTATTAGTATTAGTAGGAATGTGTTTGTTAGCTTTTGCATTTGGCCCGGCCAGACCAGTACTATTTGACACCTTTAAAGGAGCTGCAGAGGAAATACAATCAATTAGGAAAGATTTAAATGCCTGAAAATGAATCTTTAGAAATATATTTAAGCAAGTTAAAGTTAAGTGAGTTAAGCATTTAGGAATATTTTGGATTAAAAAAAAGGTGAAAAGGATAGAATGTTAGTTTTTGGAGTAGAAGTCCCTCTTGTGGAAATTGTCTTTGTGCTAGCAATAATCTCTGGTCTTTTATTGCTGGAAGCTGCAATTGTAATTATGCTTTTGATGAAGCAAATGAATAAAGCTAAGAAAGTCTTAGAATTAGTAGAGAATTTATCTGCAACCATTCTTTCTATTAAGAAAGCAGAAATCGAAGAATTAGATCGTTTGAAGCCAGTTAGGAAAGTTTGAACTTAGTTTATTTATTCTATTTTCTTAAAGTTTATTTTGATGTTTTATTTTTAATAAGAAACTATTGCAATTGATAAACAAATGAAAAAGAAATAATATAGGGAGAGATATAAAAAATAAAAAATAAAACAAAAATTAACTTAGTTTGCACAATTATTTCTTTTCTTCCATTGGTGCTAATTCATTAACAATTGTCATTGGAAGTCCAGCTTCAGTCATTTTTTGCCTGATTTTCTTAACATCTTTTCCTTCCATTGAAGTTAGGATGCTATTCCCTTCAGCAAGATGAACTTTTCGTTTTTCAGCTAATTCAGCAGCTAACCTTTGTTTCTCTTCTTCCTGTTTTTTCTTTTCTTCTTCAGTCAATTCAGTTTTACCACTAGCTATTTTTGCGTCAAACTTACCTTCAGCAATTGCTACAAGAGCGTCTGCTGCCGACATTCCTTCAACCATGATTCCCATAGATTGACAAGTACCAACGATCTCACGAACTCTAGCTTTGGTATCATTTCCTAGAAGAGAATCTTGTTTCATGTTAGAAACTTTAATGATCTGTTCAATTAAAAGGTCTGCAACTTTTTCTGTTAAAGGGTTTGAAGCTCCAGATTTAACACCAGCTTCTTTTTTGATTAATTGAGCTGCAGGAGGAGTTCCAATACTAATTTCAAATTCTTTAGTTTCAGTATCAATTGTTACTTTTACTGGAACTTTCATCCCTTTGAAATCTCCTGTTTTTTTGTTAATTTCAGCTACTACTTGACCAATATTAACTCCAGTTGGACCTAATGCTGGTCCTAATGGTGGCGCTGCTGTAGCTTTTCCACCTTCAATGAGTGCATCTATACTTTGTTTTGCCATAAATTATTCACCTAAACTATTATTTTTTGAAGCATGAATCTTACTTGGAGCATCACTTCCTTTGTGATTCAATTGTAACGAAGTCTTTGATTTGCAAGTGATTTATATATGTTGCTGTTATAATGTAATGAAAAGTAAATACACCTTATTTGTATTGATTTTTTGAGAAAAAAGTAGTGATTATGGGTCAAGGACTGATATTTTCTAAGAAATATTGAAAAACTATATAAACTAAAGAACACTCTTTTATCAATAAAATAATTTAGTTAGAACATAGAAAATTGTGTTCTTAAATAAATTTAGAGGTGAAATGATGGGAAAATCACAAGAAGTGAGTAATAAAACACTACTAATTTTGATTGTTGCAGTAACAGTGGTGACAATTGTAAGTACATGGTTTATTGTAAGTTCTGCTTTTGATGCAAGAGCAACTGTTGGAGATATGCAAGATGTAGCACAAGTATCTTTAACAATTGAAGATTCTACAGAATCAGTCTCAGAACCAGTAGAAACAGACGCAGAAGCTTCAATTGGAATTGAAGAAACAGCAGAGAATTCTGAAGATATGGAAGCAGCTGCAGAAGAATAAAG
>NZCK01000029.1 GCA_002688265.1 archaeon | reverse complement strand
TTATTTATTTATTATAATTTATAGTTCTAAAGATTTCTCTTTATTTATGTAAGTAATAAATTTGTGATATATAAATTTTCCTTCATTTTGTCTCTATTTAAAATTAATAAAGCATATATCTACTAGGAAATAAATTAAATTTGTTTAATAATTAGTTAAACTTATAAACTAATAAAAAGCAAAACCACATTATGTCAAGCACAATAGCTTTAAACGATTTCGTAGAAGTAACTTACACTGGAAAACTAGAAGATGGTAAAATCTTTGATACTAACATTGAATCTGTTGCCAAAGCTAATCAAATTCATTCTCCAAAACAAAAATATGGTCCAATCAAAATCTGTGTTGGTGAACATCAAATTCTAGAAGGAATTGATAAAGAATTAATCGGCAAAGAAATTGGTAATAAATACACTCTTAATATCTCTTACGAATTAGGTTTTGGTAAGCGTGATATTAAAAAAGTACAATTAGTACCACTTTCTACATTCAAAGAGCATAAAGTAAAACCATTTAAGGGTTTACAAGTAGACTTTGATGGACAAATAGGGATTGTTCAAAGGATCAGTGGCGGCAGAGTTATGGTAAATTTCAACCATCCACTTGCGGGAAAAGACTTAATATACGAAGTAGAAGTTCTCCAGAGAATAACTGACCCTACAGAAAAGGTTAAAGCTTATATTGGCCACATCATGCCTATCAAGCAAGAACATTTGGATATCAACCTGAAAGACAAAACACTACAAATTGCTCTTCCTTTTGAAGTACCAGAATCTTTTCAAGAAGCTATGACTGAAAAGTTCACACATTTGATCAAAGAAGTTGAGAAAATAGAATTTTCTAAAAAAGAAGTTGATCTATCAAACCACACTCCTGAACATATACATGGACCAAACTGTAATCACAATCATTAATAAATCTTAACCAGAATATTATTAAAAAATTCTACTGCTCCTAGAGTACAATAAACTTTAAATACCGACAGCACGCTAAAAGTGGCTGAGGAAAGGTGTGGTTTTGAGGGTTACATCTTTTTCTCAATAAAACAAAAATTTTATTGCATGAAAAATAAATAATGCAATATCTACATTGAGGGTGAGATGTGATGGATACGTATATTAATTCGCAAAATCAAAGTACTGAGAATAATTCTGCACCTGTGCAACAAACTCAGACTCAAGAACAAACTTCTCATCAAGCAATGCAACAAACAGCTGCTTCTACTCCTTCGCAGTCTACTGAGTCTGTTTCTGAAAACAAAGCAGCTGAATTTACACTCAAAGAAATATCTCACAAAGAAGCAAACAGTAATGTTGATGAAGAATTAGAAGAACTTATTGCATTGAACAAAACAAGAATCAAAGTTATTGGTTGTGGTGGTGGTGGAAACAATACTGTTACCAGAATTAATGAAGTTGGGATTGCTGGAGTACAAACCATTGCAATTAATACTGATGCTCAAGACTTACTTTACTGTAATGCTGAAAAAAAATTATTGATAGGAAAAGAATTAACTAAGGGATTGGGTGCTGGCTCAAATCCAAAAGTTGGTGAGGAATCAGCTAGAGAAAATCAGCATGACATTAAAAAATTCTTACATGGATCAGATATTGTTTTCATAACTTGTGGATTAGGAGGAGGTACTGGAACTGGAAGTGCCCCTTATGTGGCTAATCTTGCTAAAAAAATGGGTATTTTAACTGTTGCAATTGTGACTATGCCTTTTCAGATGGAAGGAAATCACAGATTTGAAAATGCAGTTGTAGGATTAGAAAAATTAGAACAATCAGTTAACACTTTAATTGTTATTCCAAATGAAAAATTGCTAGATTTAGCACCAAATCTTCCTCTTCATACTGCTTTCAAGGTAGCAGATGAGATTCTTACAAACTCAGTAAAAGGAATTGCAGAGTTAGTCACTAAAACTGGTTTAGTAAACCTTGATTTTGCTGACATCAAAACAATTATGGGAGAAGGTGGAGTTGCGCTTATTGGAGTAGGTGAAAGTGATACAGATAATAGAGCATTGGAATCTGTCGAGAAAGCACTTGAGAATCCATTAATTGATGTAGACATTGGTAATGCGACAGGTGCTCTTGTTAATATCAGTGGGGGAGAATCTTTAACTCTTGAGGATAGTAGGAGGATTGTTGAGACTGTTTCTGATAAGTTGCATGACAAAGCTAAAATTATTTGGGGAGCTCAAATTTATCCTGATTTAGAAAACACTATTCGAACAATGGTTATTGTTACTGGCGTACATTCCTCCCAGATTTTTGGTCCTGAAAGTTCTTATTTTGCTAGGCGCCGTGAAGGTATGGAGCAAGAGTTAGGTATTGATTATATGGATTAGAAGATTAAAACATTCAAAAAAAATTACTTTTATCTTTATTTTTCTTTTTACTCCTAAAATTCACACTTTCCCTAACTTATGTTCAAAAGCATATTCACTTACTTCTGATTCCCACTGTTCTAATATCTCTCCTTTTGTCCCAGCCCTATTTGCTCCAACTGAACTTTTAATATGTATCTCATGCCCGTCTATCATTGCATGTAAATCAGATATTTCATAATAGCTCTCTTTTTTGTTCACACTCAAGATTATTATTGGTGTTAAAAGACCAATTAATAACAGTCCAAATATGGTCCAAAGAGCTGGTTTTTCCCCTCGCTTCAAATAGCTCCACGCTTGACCTGCAACATTCTGTGATTGAGAAAGTTCAGGATCTTCTTCACCACCTTGTACTTCACTTGATACTTCAGAGCTTTGTGTTACATCACATACTTGATTTTCTACATACACTAAATCTACACATCCATTTACATCATAACAACTTCGCTCTTGAGTCTCTCCAAAAGTACAATCTGTTGGTTCCCATTCAAAACAGGTAAAATTATCTTCACAAATTTCGTTAATAATCACTTCAGTTATTACTTCTACTTCTTCTGTTACAGTTTGGTTAACTATTCTTTCAATGATTCTACTACTTCCACCTCCTCCTCCACCAGAGGAAGAAGTTGAACTGGCAGCAGGGCAAGTTCCACAATCGGAACTACAACTACTACAAGATTCAGTACTACTACAAAATTCGTCTCCACAAATACTTGTGAGAACTTCTAAACTAATCATTTCTTCATCACTTAAATTTCCATCAGAGACACTAATATTTATTGTATAATTTCCAGGATGAGAACTATTAGGTGTGAATGCAAATATTCCTGTAGTATTGTTTATTGTAAAAAGAGTTGAGTTATCTGAATAATTTAATGAATCTCCTTCTGCATCAGCTGCAACAGCTGTATAACTAAATGCTTTTTCTACAGTTGCATTCAAACTTCCAATTGTAGCCAAGACAGGTGCAGTATTTACTGAACCACCACTTGTACCATTAACATTTGTTACATTAATCAACATTTCTTGATTATCAAATAATGTACCATCACTCACATTGAATACAATATAATTCTCTCCCACATATTCATTTCCTGGCGTCCAATTTACTTCTAAGAGATTATCATTAATTTTCAAAAGAGTCAAATTAGATTCATTTGCTGTATAGGTTAAAGTAATAGTTTCAAGCGCATCATTATCTGGATCTGATCCTGTTACATTAAAAGTCAAAAAACCACCTTGAGCTACAGTTTGATTATCAATCAAGTCTAAAACAGGAGGATCATTAATTTCATCTACAAGTTCCAAAAATTCCTCACTAATGTTTTCATTACCTGCAAGATCGGTTGCGTTTATTTGAAAACTAATGTTTTGGAATCTGTTCATGTTCCAACCCCAAGCTGGAGAAACAATTCCTAGTTCATACTCATCTCCTTCATTTGAAGTCAAGTTTGACCATGCAGAATAATTTGCACTTTGGTTATAACGAAATCTATACATTGGTGTAAAAGAATGTCCTGAACCACTTTCTGTTATGTTTATTGTAAAAGTAAAATTTGATGACCCACTGTCTTCAGTAATATTTGTTTGATTTATTGGAAGATAAGTCGACCCAACAGTATCAACAAAAATAGAACTATTAACTGCCAACCCAATATTAGAACCACTTTGAATAACATCATCTTCAGACCAAACAAAAATTGTTTGGTTACCTTCACTAAGTGCTGTAAGTGAACCAGGATTTAAGAAGTCAACTGTACCCTTATTGGTTCCCTCCTCATTTGAGAAATTATAATAATATCTTAATATTCCACTTACATTACGACCTGTGATGTTATCATTAAAACCTACCCAAGCAAAATCAATTATTCTATCTAAACTATAAGTTGCACCACCTTCAATGTTTATACTTGCACCAGTTGAACTAGGTGAAGTTTTATCTATTTTAACAACTAGAGTAATAATTGGTTGAGTATTTCCAACTAAATCTTCACTTTGATAATTAAAGTAAGTAATATTTTCATCACTAATTGTTACAGTACCAGTATAATTGGTATCTGGCACACAGTTATAATCTTCTGAAGAAAAACAGTACTGAGTCCAATTTAAATCTGACCCATTACCTAAACTAGCGTTTGGGTCTTCTGGAGACAGAGTAATTTCAGCATCAAAATTTATCCATGTGTCATTTTGACTAAAGTTATCTGTTGTGTTTGGAGCTTCAGTATCTATTTTAATTGTCAATTCTCGAGTTGGCTCAAAATTACTTGCATTATCATTACTTGCAAACCTAAATATACTTTCCCCTTCAGTTGATATTGTAATTGGCCCTGCACTGTAATTATCTCCTTCTTCAGGAAGACAATTTTCAACAGTACAATATCTTGTCCAATTTAATCCTGAAACATTTCTCCCTCCAATAGTATCATTTGCAACCAAGTAAATGTCTCTTGCTGAATTCACCCAGGTGTTATTTTGAGTGAAATTACTTACAGTTGAAGCATTGCTTTTATCTATTCTTAATTCAATAGTTTGAATTACTTGTGTGTTACTAACATTATCTTGACTGTGATATCTAAAATAAGTAATGTTCTCATCAGCAACAATAACTGTTCCAACATAATCTAAATCAGGAACACAATTTGCATCTTCAGAAGAATAACAATACCGAGTCCAGTTTAATCCTGAACCATCTCCTAAACTTTCATTTGGATCCTCAGGAAACAAAGTAATTTCGGCATCATAAAGAATCCATTTTCCTGCCTGACTAAAATTATCTGTAGTATTTGGAGCTTTAGTATCAATTTTTACTATCACTTCTTCTGTGCTTTGTAAATTTCCTGCAATATCACTGCTTGCAAACCTAAATACACTACTTCCTTCAGTAGGGATTGGAACAACAGCAGTATAATTAGTACCAGTTGCTGGATCACAAGCATCAGACGTACAATAATAAGTCCAATTTATCCCACTACTAGGATTGCCTGTTGGATCATCTTCAATTAATGAGATGATAGTTCCAAAATTAAGCCATGTATCATTTAAAACTGTGAAATTACTAGTAGTATTAGGCTTTATTGAATCTAAATTCAAAGTATAATTAATCTCACTAACATTAACATTGCCAAGAGTGTCATTACATTGAATATAAATATTATTTTCTCCTTGTCCTGAGATTGTCAAATAATCAACTGTAAAAGTGTGACTTGTAGTTTCAGCACCAGTAAACAAATTTGTTTTAGAAGAGAAATCTACTCTACTAGAGTTATCCCAACGGCAAGAAGCAAATTCATTTGTTGTTAAAATTATTGGTTGAGAGGTTTCATTAATCCAACTAATATTTGCAGGGTTAAAAATAGTTATTTGTGGAGGCGTTGCATCTAAAGTAAAATTAAAAACTCCAGACAAATCGTAAATTAAATCTCTTGTTATGTTGTATGAATAAACTCTCCAGTAATAGGTACTATCTGACAGCCCACTACCACCCAAAGTTATGTTATGTTGTAATGTAGCATTACCAATTCCAGATACATTCTCCTCCATTGGATCTAGAAATTGGTCATCTGTATCTAATTGAAAAGTGAAATTCCCATCTAGTCCTGCACTATAATTCCATTCAAATTCAAAATAGGTTGCATTGTTTGTGAAAATATCATTTAATGGACTAACTAGAGTTAAATTTGAATGGCTGCTCACATTAATTTCAGGGTTATCATTTACAGAAATATTAGTATAACTACCATTGGTTCCAGTAACTACATTTCCACTGTTATTAACATCAACAATAATATCAACAAAACTAGTCCCATCAGGTGCAGTCGGAGCTACAAAGTATGACCCATTAGCAAATGTTGTCGTTGTTTCACTCGCTAATTTGTTACTGGTATCTACTTTATATAAAGTTGCATTAATAGTTGCTCCACCATATTCCGGTCCAATTACAAAACCAGTAATTCCAACAGGTGTTGGATCAGCAAAAACCATTGGGATAATAAGAGCTACAACTAAAGAAAGCAATATTGTAAATGATAAAAATGTTGTAAAGGAACTCATTCCTAAAGGAATTGACTTGCGTGAAGATTTTTTTGAAGAGATTGTATCATTTATCTCATTATCATTAGTCTCTTCTGAAATAGAATCTTCATTTTTCTCACTTTCATTTTCTTTATCATCTTCTTCTTTTTCTTCTTCATCTTCATCTTCATCTCGTTTTACTAATAAATATAGAATCATACACACAGTCATGACCATCGAGAATAAAAGCATTTGAAGGACTAAGGGTTCAGATTCCCACCAAACATATTCTGGAGTTGAGATCTCTGGAGCTTCTGTTTCTACTAATTCAGATTCTCCAAAACCACTTCCAACTTCTTCATCAATAACTTCAATTCCTCCATCAATCATTCTTTGTAATTCTTCCCATTGTTCTTCTGTGAGAGGTATATCTTCTTTATCAAGGTCTGTTTCTTCTTGAGTCGTGTCTGGAACATCAATTGCCGAACCAGCATTATTACTTGATGATCCTCCTCCAGATCCACCACTAGAACTACTACTTGAACTACTACTTTCAGAACTGGAATCTGCTAAATTAACTTCAAAAATTTGTTCACTACCAGAGATTATGTTTTCACGAACTTCAAAAAAAGCTAAACTCTCGTCATTGTCAGGAATGACAGTTAAAGAAAGATCAAAAGAAACCCCACCGTCAGTTGTCAAAACTCCAGCAAATCTCCCCCCCTCTACAGATTCAACAGAATTTACAATATTACTATCAAGAATCTCATCTGTTCCTGTTTCAAAAGCTACAATCAAAACAACAGAATTGTCTGCATTATCTCCTGTAATTGTTCCTGCAATCCCTGTTGGCATTGGTATTGCTAAAGCGAAACTAGAAAAAAAAATTAGAAAAAGAGTAATTATAATCAAGAAGAACAGACTAGTTCTAATTCTCTTTCTCCATCCAATTCCTATTTTTGTTTTCATTATTGCTTATTATTTAATTCTCTAATTTCATTCTCTATAATCAATAGTTCCACCACAGGTTGCTTTTACGATATAACATCCACATGGTTCAGCCTGTTCTAAAGTTCCAGAATCAAAACTTGCTAAATAATAATCAAATGCTCCTTCTGTGGGATTATACCTAAATACCCAATCATAACCATCACTAATTGAAGAAAATGCGTCTCTAATATTTTGACTATGATTTACCCAACCAACATAATTCCATCTTCCATTTGCATCAGTAATAGTATATGTTAAATCAGTAACTTGATCATTTCCAGTCCAAGTAAGGGTATTGTTATTTGTCGCTTTAATTATGTAACAAGACCCAGGAGTAATTTCTGAAATTGTTCCACTATTAAAACTAGCTAAATAATAATCAAAATTTCCATCTGCACTATCATAAGTGAATACCCAATCATAATCTCCATCTATTGACCACAAGGCATCACTCACGCCTGGTTCCTCTAAATTAACTGGTATTGAAATATAATTCCATCGGCCATTATCATCAGAAATTGGGCTTGAGCAAGTATTATTAAAAGGAAGACCTAAGATATTTAAATTTGCATCTCCTACTGTAGCACCAGTAGGAGTTAAATCTATTGCATAGGACAAAGTAGCATAAACATTGAACTGATTAACCAAAATAACTAGAAGTGCCAAAATTAATAGTTTGCGCCCTATTTTCATTTTTTTAATTTATTTTAGAAAAAAGTGTTTTTTAACCTATTTATAGTTATTGCTTTTTTAAGAGGAATTTTCCTTGTTTTTTTACTGTATTTAAGCAGATACTGGTATCTGAGGTATCTGCTAGAAGATATTTTTCTTTTATATGACCCAAAAATATTTAAACTAATAGCACAAAAACACAACCATAGCCAACGCAGACTCTTTTATTCAAGACTGCACAGCTGCATGAGGCAAAAGAAACTGCAGAGAACTTATCAACAATATTTGAATGGTTCTTATCACTTTTTTGCTGACAAATTACAAAAAATAAATTAAATTAGGTGAAAAATATGTCAGAAACAGAAACAACAGAGAATACAGAAAATTTGTTAATTGATACTAACGAATACCTTAAAGCCGGAATTCATATTGGTACTAAATACAAAACTAAATATATGAAAGAGTTCATTTACAAAACTCGGCCAGACGGTTTAAGTGTTTTGAACTTGAAGAAAATTGATGAACGTCTTAGAGTTGCTATGAAATTTCTAAGTAACTACAAACCAGAAGAAATTCTGTTTGTCTCTCGTCGTGAAAACGGTTGGAAAGGGCTTAGAATTTTACATAAGTTAACTGGGATTAGAATTATCACTGGGCGATATCCACCAGGTATTTTAACTAATACAAATTTGGAGACTTATATTGAACCAAAAGTTATGATAGTTTGTGACCCTTGGCCAGATAAAAATGCAATTGTTGATGCTAGCAAAGCAGGAATTCCAGTTGTTGCTCTTTGTGACACTAATAATGAACCGAATAATATTGATTTAATTATTCCTGGAAACAATAAAGGAAAAAAATCAATTGGATTATTCTTGTATTTGGTTACTCGTGAGTATATGAGAGCTAAAAGTTTACTTCGTGGTGACCAAGAGTTAGAAGGATATACGGTAGAAGACTTTGTAGAAGAGTAGAATACTTTTTTCTTTGTTTTTTATTCTCGTTATTTCTTAAAGTCAATAATTTTTTTGGTAAATCTTTATAAAAAAGAGTCTCATTTGAGATAACACATTTTTCCACACTAACAGTTACTTGTCAACTGTCATCTAGACTAGAACTAAAAATTTTGGTCTTGTCGGAGCTAATGTGTAACAAAACTACCTTAATGTTAATGTAGATATTTCCTCAATTCTGAGTGGAATCTATAGAAAGAATATGTAATAACAATAAAATGGAATACCTTCAAATTCAACTACAAGCAATAAGAGCTTCCGACACATATGGTGGATCCACTGTATACATGTTAGAGTTTCTAGAAACTGAAGGTTCATTTGAGTGTAGAAGTGTACCAGAATTAGCTGCAAGAATTAAAGAGGTTATTGAACAACATCAACCAACTACAGCAAAATTTAATCTAAGAATACAAGAGCCACAAGGAGCTGGCATCCTATGGAATGATAGTGGTTCACTTTTATTAAATCGACCATTAAGCACTGCAGAAATGGATACTTTGTATGATTGTTTAGAACAAAAAATTGGTTTACCATATTCATCAGCAACTAAGCAAGAATAATTCTTAGAACAATAATACTCTTTCTTACAATTTCAAACTATAAATAATACCAAAAATCCTTCTATTTTCAACCCGAAACCTTTATAAATGACTCCAAGCCCAGCCAGCTTATACTCAACCAAGGCTCAAATAGAGCAAAAATGAGTTACTAAAGGGGTTAAAACACATATCATACTAAAATTACATAAGAACCCGATTTGGAGGAAAAATAATACAAAATGGCAAAAGAAAAAGAACATATTAACCTGGTTTTCATTGGTCATGTAGATCATGGAAAATCCACTACAGTTGGTCGATTACTGTTTGATACAGGAAATGTAGACGAACAAGCTATGCGAAAACTAAAAGAGAAAGCACAGCAATTAGGAAAAGGCGGATTCGAATTCGCTTTTGTTATGGATAACTTAAAAGAAGAGCAAGAACGTGGAGTAACCATCGATCTGGCACACAAAAAATTCCATACTGACAAATACTACTTTACCATCATTGATGCACCTGGTCACAAGGACTTTATTAAGAACATGATCACAGGAGCATCTCAAGCAGATTGTGCTGTTATTGTAGTAGCTGCAAACGATGGAGTTAACGCTCAGACTAAAGAACATTTGAAATTGTCAAGAATCTTTGGTGTTGGACAACTTTGTGTAGCTGTTAACAAGATGGACATTTCTGGAGTAGACTACAGCGAAGCAAGATATAATGAAGTAGTTGAAGAAGTAAAGAAAGAAGCTAAAGTTGCAGGATGGCCTGTTGACAAAGTTCGTTTCTTACCTATTGCATCACTGCCAGGGGAAAATATTGCAAAACCTTCAGAAAAAATGTCTTGGTGGAAAGGAGACACTCTTCTTCAAGCTGTTGACAAATTTGAAGTACCTCAAAAACCAACTGACTTGCCTTTGAGACTTGCAATCCAAGATGTGTATAACATTACTGGAATCGGTGTTGTCCCAGTTGGACGTATCGAAACAGGAGTTATGAAAATTGGTGACAAAGTTACTGTAGTTCCTGGACGTGAAGGAAAAGGAGTATCTGGTGAAGTAAAAACTATTGAGATGCACCACGAACAGCATAACACTGCTGGACCAGGAGACAATGTAGGATTCAACGTACGTGGTATTGGTAAGAAAGATATCGCACGTGGAGACGTACTTGGTCACGCTGATAACGTACCTGCAGTAGTAACTGAGTTTACTGCCCAAATTGTTATTATGAACCACCCAACTGTTGTAACTGTTGGATACACTCCTGTATTCCACATTCACACAGCACAAGTGGCTTGTCAATTTGTTGAGATTGTTAAAAAGCTCAACCCTGCAACTGGTCAAGAAGTTACAGAAGGAAAAGACATCTTGCGTAACGGTGACGCAGCAATTGTAAGGTTAAAACCATTGCAAGCATGTGTAATCGAGAAACAAGGAGAAATTCCACAGATGTCTAGATTCGCTATCCGTGATTCCGGAACAACTGTAGCAGCAGGTATGTGTATTGACCATGTGAAGAAAGATTTGAATGCTAAGTAAGCATTTATATTTTTTTTTTATTTTTTTATCATATCAAAATCATAATAATTGGAACACAAAACGTATTTAGATCAAAATTTAGTCAAAAACAAAGGCTAAACAGTAAGGTTTAAATACAAGTGACAGAGGAAAACGCATAATGGCACCACGAGCACGAATAAAATTAACATCAACAGAGATTGTTAAAATTAATCAAGTTACTTCTAGCATTCAAGAGATTGTTGAGAAAACTGGTGTTGATATGCGAGGCCCAATCCCACTTCCAACCAAGAAGCTTAAAGTGACCACTAGAAAATCACCAGATGGTGAAGGGAAGGCTAGTTGGGAGCGATATTCTATGAATATTCATAAGAGATTGATTGATGTTTCAGCTGATGAGAGAACTTTAAGATTAATCATGAGAGTTCTAATCCCAGAAGGTCTTAATATTGAGATTGAAATGGTTAATGTTTAGGTTTATTATTTTTTAATCAGAATTCTTTTTTATTTATATGACTTGAGTTTTCGTCCAAGAATTTCTTCAAAGCCACCAAATCTTTCTTTTCATTATCATAGAAATAAGTTTTGATTCCAACAGATTCTGCACTTTTCTTAGCAGCTTCTTTATGTTCAAAATAAATCACTTCATTAGGCTCTAAACCAAAATGTTTTAACATAATTTCATAATATTTTGGATCAGTTTTTTCAGGGTCATGTTCTAAAGTAAAAACTTCATAAGGTAGGTTGTAAAAACCATATTTCTCCCTATCTTTATCATTAGCACCAGTCAAGATTATTTTTCTGTTTGGGTATTCTTCTAATAGATGAAACATCTCCTTAAAGACTCCTGTTTCTTTTAAGAAAAAACAATTAATTGCATCAACTAATATTACTTTCATTAGCATCACTCCTTCTTCACTTTCTTCTTCAAAAAGGTCACAATCCTAAGCTTTTTCACATGCATAAAAGCGAAGTTCAACATTACAAATAACACAATTCCAATAACAACAGATATTGCTGTCCAAAAGAATAAAGTAGTCATATCAAAAGAGATTATTTCTCCAACAATATTATTTCCAGACATATTCAAAACTAGCTCTGCTCCTGGCATTGCACCTAAACTAACAATGGTTGCAATAGTTCCAATTGCAAAAATTACTTGCAATATGTTCAACTCTTTAGATTCGTTATCTTTGTAGACATACTCAATTTGTTTAATTGTAGAATCAATATACTCTTTAGTCATCCCTAATTGGTCTTGGATATAATTTTTCAAGCGCACCATTTCATTAAAATCATGCATTTCTAAAGCGTCCAAAATTCTTGGAATTTTACAATCATCTTGTCGTTGCATTAAGAAATCATCTGATTGGTTTATTCTTCGGATAATTGCTTGCACTTCTCTTTGTTTTTCAAGTAAGTTAGAAATCATAACTGGCAATTCTTTAAATTTGAAAGTATCTCTTTTCCTAAGAACTGTCATTTCTCTCCAAGTTTTCAGGTTATAATCAAGTACATATTTTGATAATTCTTGATATTCCATAAAAATTAGTTGCGATTCAATTAGGTGCTGCAGTTTTTCTCCACGAAGTTTGCAACTTTCAAAGACTGCACATCCATCGCCATATACTTTTGTAAGATAACGAGTTGCTAATTGATAATCAATAGTTCTATTCAAAGAAGAATACAAAGCTTTCAAAGAAGGAATCTTTTTCGAAGAATAAATTAAAACACTTGGTGGTTTTTTTAATATTATTTTGCTAAAGAACAAATCTTCTTCATCAAGTAATTGAAATTTTTCTAAAATATATTTTCGAAGCCATTTATACTCTTTATCAACATTTTTTAATTGACCGTCATACTCTAGGTAGATCAGTCCATCTTGTGTTACATGAACTTTACGTTTCGGATCTGGCCGAAGGATAATTGTATCAAAATCATTCCTTACATATTCAAAATCTAACTTTAATTCATCTTCAATCACATCTTTGAATGCCAAAAAATGTACTTTAGTGATAAAAATGTACATCCCAACAATAGTTTTCATGAATTAGAGAAATTATTTGACATATATAAATGTAGATGATAAATGTAAATTAATATTTAATCCCATGAAATCAAAACAACTAATCAATACTTCCACTTAGAATGCCCAAAAGCTACAAATAAGTCAAATCCACTAACCTGAGGAGTGTCACAAGCCCCATAACAATCTCCTGCCCAAAAAGTAATCCTCAATTCTGGAAAGCGCGATAATAACTCGGCTTGAATTTCCTTTGCTTTTGGCTTAAGCCCATCTGGCAGCTGAATCAATATCTTACTGTGGCCTTCTTTTTTAATTGATTCATACAACTGATCCATTTCTAAATCCATACTCATTTCTGCCATGAAAAGCCTAAAATTAAGCTTCTTTTTAAATATTCGCAAAAATATGCCCCCATATAAATTCGATACGCAACGCTTAAAAAGCAGAGCCCTACATTAAATATAAAGTGGGAAAAAGACCGATTTTGGGCCTAACTGAACAGATTAGCATTTTACCTGGATCAGGAGATAATACTGAGCAAGAAGCAGTTGTAGCTAGAATTGACACAGGTGCTACATTATCTTCAATAGATAAGGAATTAGCTAAAAAGTTAGGTATTGAAACGGTTGTTAGAAAGAAAATGGTCAAAAGTGCTAGTGGGAAGAATCTAAGATCTGTAGTAAAAGCCATCATTCAAATTCATGGAGAGACAATTGAAGAAGAATTTTCTCTAGCTAACCGAGAAGGTATGAAATATCAGGTTTTAATTGGTCAAAATCATCTAAAGAAGGGCAACTTCCTAGTTGATCCACTAATTGATTAAACGAGTTTACACACAAAATGGGATTATCAACTGAACAACTTGTAGAACAGGCAAAGGAGCATGATGCCAAAACTATGGCAACTGAAGAACTAAGAGAAAAAGATTCTTCTAATTCAGAATCTAACGGCCCTGAAAATGGACTTAGGGCCTGTATTATTTCGCTTGGTTCAAAAAGCAGTAAAATGACAGCTGAAGCATTATCTGAATTCTTTGAACATGTTGATATGTTACAATTAAAAGAAATGGAGGTTGTCTTAGGAAAAGATGCCGGAGTTTTTTTTTCTGGAAAACCACTTGAATATTACGATTGTGTATTTATCAAAGGATCATTTCGTTATGCCCATCTTTTGCGAAGTATTACTAGTATGCTAGAAGGAAAAGTTCCTTACCTTCCTTTGCCAGCGTCTTCATTTACAATTGTGCACAACAAATTACTAACTCATTTGGCTTTGCAACAGCAAGAAATTCCGATGCCAAAAACTTATGTTTCTCCAAATACTGAAACAGCAAAAGAACTTCTAAAACGTGTTAATTATCCTATCGTAATGAAATTTCCTGAAGGGACTCAAGGTAAAGGAGTGATGTTTGCTGATAGTATCTCTTCAGCTTCTTCGTTGCTTGACGCGTTGGGTGCACTTAATCAACCATTTATTATTCAAGAGTATGTTGAGACTGGTGGAACAGACTTGAGAGTTATTGTAATTGGTGATAGAGCAATTGCTGGAATGGAGCGAAAAGCTACAACAGATGAGAAGCGTGCTAATATTCATGCAGGTGGTTCTGGTCAAATTGTTGAGTTAAGTCGTGAAACAAAAACTCTTGCTATCAAAACCGCAAGGGCACTTAATGCTGAAGTTTGTGGTGTGGATATTTTAGAAGGTCCTTTAGGTCCTGTTGTTATTGAAGCAAATATTTCTCCTGGTTTGCAAGGTGTTACGGCTGCTTCAGGTATTAATGTAGCTCGAGAAATTGCCAAGCATATGTATCAGCAAACTGTTTCCAAACTTCAAATAAAAACTGATAAGCATAAACAGCAAGTTGTCAAAGATATGAAAAATCAAGAAAACAATAAAAGTGAAATTATTACAAATTTACAGTTTAAGGGTGAGAGAATTATTTTGCCTAAGTTAGTAACTGAGATGACTGAGTTTAGTGAATTAGAGAATTATGTCATTAAGTCAAAAAAAGGAAAGTTAGAAATTGTTGAATTTAAGATGTGAAATTAGTTTATTCATCTTCTTCCCTTTTATAAGTTGGAAGTATTGTAAATCCCAAATATATTGAACCTAAACTTCCTAAAAGTCCAGATCCTCGTGGCATATGTGCTGCAATATTCTCAACAGGATTATCTCCATTGTATTCTACTGTTGAAAACAAATCACAATTTCCCCAAGTACCCCTCCAAGTTGTTGAACAATTATCCCAATATCTTTCGATTTCTGCTCCATTCATTTGTGCAGCAAAGGAGTATAATGTTGGAGAAAAACTAGTGTTTGTCATATATGGAATCATACCTGCAATTGCGCTACCCATTAAACCTAGTACGCCTACTTCCATCAGGCCTATTCCTAATAAACCTTTTAATCCAGTACTTAAGTCAATTTTTCCATTATTTCTTTCTTGTGTTATATTTTCCATTTTTTTTAATCACTTAAAGTAATAAACAACTTCCTCAAAACATTCCTTCAAAACTTTGAACTTCCCTTCCTGATCTAGCAAAAGAAATATCTGCTTCCACACCAATAATATATGCTTCCAAAACAGGTATGATTCTATTTGCAACTATTCTTGTAACAGCATCACACAGATCTTGTTCATCTTCTCTTAATTGCATCCCATCAACGCCTTCTCTATGAACTAAATCACCTTGTCTATGTAAAGTATATTTTTTACCATCTTCAGCTTGAAATCTATAATCTAAATTATGTTCACTTTCATCACATCTTACCAATAATCCAGAACTTATATCAAATCTCTCAACTTCCCTTTTATGCAAAAGAGAATTGTAATCAATCCGAATTGTTGTTGGATGCAAAAATTCTCTATTTCTTTGAGAGGATAACAACACACTTGTTAATAAACATGGAAGCTCTGGTCCTGGGACCCTAGAATACATCTGATCATCCCAATGGTCTGGTAGCCTAGTTTTTCCACTACCTCCCATTAATGACGCTAAAAATACCCCATAATTCCCAAGTTGATCTGGCCTTGGAACACTTAGATTCTTATATCCAAAACACAAAGACTCATCTCCATCACTAACACTTACAAATCCATTTGGATTTTGTAATTTAACAAACATTTCAGGATTACAACTTGACAAATAAGCCTGTTCTTGTTCTGTGAATAGTCTTCTTTGTGCAGCAATTGCATCATGTGTTAAATCAAACAATTTTCCTAAATTTCTTCTTTCAGTTACTGTGCTATTTCTTCCTGCCATTATATTTGTCTCCAATAATTACTTAAAAGTAATAACTAATTAATATAAATGTTTCCATTGAGAAATTTACTATTAATTAAAAAATAACTAAATTAATTAAACCAAATTAAAACTTATCTTAATTTTATTAAAAGATTGTTAATCACAAACCCAACAACCTCCTTATCTTCTCTTCATGCTTATTGAAGAATTCAGGGAACTGAGAATGTCTTGGTTCTGGGAATTCTCCCCCATTTAAACCAGCCCATCTCATCGAATTTGTGTGGTTCATTATTTACAACTTTATTTCTATCTACACAAACTAAAAAGTCAAGAGATATCCAATGAGTTTTATTTCCTTCATGTTCTCTATGCACGTCACGATAGCCTAAAAACTTATGATCTAAAACGTCTGTTGAAAATTCTTCAGTTATTTCTTTTTTCAAAGTCTCTACCACACCTATCCCAAAATCAAGTCCTCCCCCTCCAGCATCCCATCTGCCATGTTCATCACGACACTGATTAGAACGTTTATGCAACAAAAAATTACCTTCACCATCATGGCACATAAAAACTACCGTAACTCCTGGATAATCTATTCCTTTTTTCATTATAATCACATCCTAATTATTATTTGTTTATAAAATTATAAAAATATCATGCTAGAAAGGCTTCGTCATGCTACGCATTCCTCGGAACGCGGCCGGGCTGAAGTTCCACCTCTCAACTTCACTCCACTTTGTTTCGTTCAGGTCGAAATCAATGATTGGTTCTATGCTCTAGCATATTGGCCGCGCGTTCGCCCTTTCTAGCATCAGAGTTCAATACTCAATCCCTCGCCTTGCATTCACACCATCATCAAAATAGTGTTTATGCAGTTTCATCTCAGTAACCAAATCGGCAACTGCAATAATTTCGGGTGAAGCTCCACGGCCAGTTAACACTAATTCTACATGTGAAGGCTTCTTAGATATCAAATTCAAAATATGTGAAGGTTTTAGTAATCCAATTTGGACTGCCACATTGATTTCATCTAATATCACAAGCTCATGCTCTCCAGAGCTAACAATTTCCATTGCATGTTTCAATGCTTCCTCACAATAATCTCGCTGCACATCATCATTCAAAAAACAAAATCTGCAAGTTCCGCATTCAATATCATCCCTAATATAATCAAACAGTTTGTTTTTTTGTTCAGATTTTGATAAAGAAAAAAATCCTTTAATCTTCATTTGTTTTTGTTGTTTAATACAATGTCTGCCATACTGAGCAATCGAAAAATTTGGCAAATAATTAGAAGCAGCCACAAATTCACCAGTGTAAGCACCACCTTTCATGAATTGAATCATAAAAACTTTATATCCTTGCCCAATAGCACGTAGAGCTAAACCTAATGAAGCTGTAGTTTTCCCTTTTCCGTCCCCTGTGTATACTTGGACTTTTCCTGTTCTTTTCATTTTTGATTATTTTTTTAAGTAGAGGCAGCATCAGAGCAGACTGGATGCATTGCACTTCAGAGCCGTTTTTTCTTTGAAAAAACCCTCATGCAAAATCGATTATTTTTCAAATACTTCCCACCCACCTCCCCTTAATGGATGCTGCCTCTACTTTTTAGAGAACCGTTATTTATCACCTACTATTAAGCACCTGTACTTCCCGGCTCCCATCCCGGTATACAGTTATCCCCTTACACCCCAAATCGTAAGCTAACATAAACACTCTTTGAATATCATCCACACTAGCACCATGAGGGAAATTCACTGTCTTCGAAACAGCACAATCCAAATATTTCTGAAATGCAGCCTGCATTTTTACATGGTCTTCTGGTGCCAAATCCATTGCAGTAACAAATATCTTCTTTACTTCATCAGGAATACCTTGCACTTCCTGAATTGAACTTCTTCCTGCAATCCTGCGAAACATTTCTTCTGAATAGAATCCTTGTTCTTTAGCTACTTCTTCGAAATATGGATTGACTTCTAAAAATTCAAAACGTGCAGTTTTTCGCAAAAATGAAATTCCATAAATCGGTTCAATTGAAGGACTACAAGAAGCAATCAAAGAAATTGTTCCAGTTGGTGAGATTGCAGTTAGTGTCGCATTTCTTTGTTTGTATTCTGCACCTTTCTTTTTCAATAGCGAATCTTCAAAATTCAAGAATACCCCTCGCTCTTTAGCTAGCATTCTAGATGCTGCTCTAGCTTCAGTTTGAATAAACTCCATCAATTTTTCTGCCAAATTAAGTGCTTTACGTGAATCATAAGGTATTCGAAGCATAAATAATAAATCAGCAAAACCCATTATTGACAATCCAATTTTTCTGTTTCCAGAGACCATCTCTCGTGTTTGCCGCAAAGGAAAAGCATTTACTTCTGTTGCATCATCTAAGAATCTCACTGCCAAATGAACTGTTTGTTTTAATTTATTGTAATCAACTTCTCTTTGAGCAGCTTTTCCTTTCAAATGTTTTGACAAATTAACTGATCCTAAAATTACAGATTCGTATGCAAGCAGTGGATATTCTCCACAAGGGCTAGTCGTTTCGCATTGCCCCAACCCAGGAGTAGGATTACTTCTATCATTGTTCATCCTATCTAAAAATACAATTCCTGGGTCCCCATTTTTCCAAGCCATCAAACCGATCAAATCAAAAATTCGTTTAGAATTCAAAGTCCCACAAACATCTCCTGTTCTTGGATCATACAAATTATAATCACTTCTTTTCTTGAGAGCCTGCATAAATTCTTCTGTAATCCCAACTGACAAATTGTAATTATTTACTGTATCCCTTTCATCTTTGATTGTGATAAAATCAATAATGTCTGGATGATCAACTCTAAGAATAGCCATGTTCCCACCAGCACGTCTAGCACCTTGTTTGATTTCTGAAGTTGCTCGATCAAAAATCTTTAGAAAAGCAAGTGGTCCTGAAGCGACACCAGGCATCCCTTTCACACTATCTCTGCGAGGCCTAATAGATGAAAAACTAAAGCCTGTCCCTGCACCACGTTTGTGAATTATAACTGCATCTTTAAGTGTTGTAAAAATTCCTTCGGTGCTATCCTCAAGAGGAAGAACGTAACAGCTACTAATTAATCCACCTCGTTTCCCTGCGTTCATAAGCATAGGTGAATTTGGTATAAACTCCAAATTCAACATCATTTGTAAAAACAATTCACGAAATTTTTCTTCATCACCATCTAATTTTCTCTCGGCCATTGCCACATGCTTTGCAACCCTTTCGAATAATTGTCTAGGTGTTTCTTCAACGTTTCCTTGTTCATCACGATGCAAGTATCTTGATTCCAATATTCGAATAGCATTTAAGCCAAGTTTACAATCATCAGTTACTCCTGCATGTGCTTTTGCTTCTCGAAATTGCGCTCTACGATATCGATATAGGATAAAGTTACGTGCAACTTCAGTTTGTCCTTCTTCCATTAATGTTTTTTCAATTAAATCTTGAATATCTTCAATATCTGTTGGTTCATTTCCTGCCAACTCCACATAATCTACTACCATATCACTAAGTAGTTGACAGGTTGCTAAATCTTCTTTGTGTGCACTAGCAAAAGCTTTACAAATTGCTGTTGTAACTTTGCTTTGCTGAAAAGGTACAACTCTTCCATCCCTTTTTCTAACAGTTTCTACCATATTTATTCTAAATTTATCTGATCTAAAACTATATAAATCTATATCTTCAGAATACTATAGGCCCTATTGAAGACCCAGATAACAATTTACTCTAAAGGAACTCCTGTCCAAAGAGTCCAATCTTCGCTTGGAGAATAAGCTCCAAAAGTAAAGTACGGTGGAGCATTTTGGCCAAAAAATCCGTACTGAATATTGCTCCATTGTTTTCCAGTGGACCCAGTTGCTCTTGAAAAACTACTCCCTGTTCCCATGATCGGAGTGTCAAAATGTCTCCAAGTTTTCATAACTGATTGGAACCCCCCATTATCGGTTGTAAAATCTGCTCCTGGTTCTACAATCAACTCCCCATCATATCCATTTTCTTTTAGAATTTTAACCATCTCTCTAATTGGTGCGTTACCTTCTCCTGGAGCTAAATGTTCATCTTGATACCCATAATTATCATCCAAATGAACGTGACCAATCACTCCTGCCTTCACCATTTTCCCAGTCATTTCTTTGGCCCATTCGTTAAAATCATCATCATTTTGTTTAGGTGTTTTTTTGTGATCTCCTTTCCAATATTTACGCCACATATTCATATGTCCAGTATCAAATGTCATAGAAAGACTTTGTTTAGCTGCTTTTTCTGCTTCTTGATCACTATATCCTTTCTGAACCATTAATTCTTTCATCCGACCTCTGGAACTTTTCACTAAAGAGATAATTTCATCAGGGTGTGCCCCATAAGCTTCTGGGAAAAGATTTTCCATTGCCAAGTTCAAATTTTTTTTAAGTTGTCCTTTTTTCTCCAACTCCCGAGATTTTTCCCAAGCGTAAACTCCTCCTCGTGCATAACTATCATAAGCTTCTTTTAGAGCATAGGATTGTGCACTTTCAATATGTTTGAGTGTCTCAATTTGATCTTGCGCTTGACTCATTTGCCCTGCAGCAGAATCTCTTGCTTGTTTGATTCTTGCTTGTACACTGTTAATTTCTTGTTGAATTAGTTCAGCTGGCATTTTTTGTTCAGGTGGAAGCAAACGATACCTATCTATTGGTATTTGTTGTTGTAATCTCCATTTTTCTTCATCAGATGTTGCTCCTTCAATCTCTTCAAAAATCTTTTTTGCTTCTTCTAATTTTTCCAAGCGATTAATATTTTCATCAAAATCTTGCATGTAGGTTGCTGCCCAAGCACGAGAATTAGCAGCATTAGTTTCCAAAGACGAAATTACATGCGCTTCTTCTTCAAATACTTCAATATCACTTTCACTTTTGGCATTTTTGAATCTTCGCCACATAGATTTATCCCATTCTCCATTTTTAGCGTTACGATTTTTTCTCCAAAAATCTCTTGCTTCTTCAGTTAAATCTTTTGCTTCATCTGTTAATTTATCCCAAGTCAATTGTTGAATTTTAAATTCTTGATTCTCACTATCCCAAATTGGAACTCTTGTATCTCTGCCGACCTTATTTCCCCAGTAATCAATATAATCTCCTTCTTTCACAATTTTCCCGTTTTTATCTGTGTAAGTTCTTCCATCTTCCTTATCCCAAAACTTATCTCCTTCTTGATACTTCTTCCAAACTGGTCTTGAGATTGTTCGACCACGTTTTGCTTCAGTGATCACTTGTCCTGTTCTGGTATCTACTACTTGATAACTTCCTCTCTCTTCTTCGTTCTCGTACCACTCAAATTTCCCTTTCCACTTCCCTTCTTCTTCATTCCATCTTGAAGACTTCATTGGCCGTTGATATTCTCCAGTATGAACAACCACTGGTCCTCCTTGGCCAACATCTGCTGCAAATTCTAATGCTCTTTTTATCTCCTGAACACTCATCTCTTTGGTTTCACGAGAGAAACCTTGTTGACCTTGTCCTGCAAGTCCTTGAACACCAACAGAAGTATGTAAAGTAAAATCAACTCTGTTTGCTTTAGCTGCTTCTCTTAATGCCTGACGCTGCTTCTCTCCATACATTCCTGCACTGTGTCCACCCTGTCCTCCTTTTCCTCCTGGCCTATTTCCTAAACCTAATTCTAAAGTCTTTGCTCCAGTTCTAATTTTTGCTAATATACCTGGGACTGTAGAAGTTGATCCTAATCCCATAAGAAAACTCATTCCAAAGTCTCCTGCTTTGATTCCAAGGTCATTAGTTGATCCACCAGTTCCATGGTCCTGTCCACAATGATGTCCACCATCGTTGTGTCCTCCTTGAGAACTTTCGCTATCTCTATCCATTGCTGATAGGTAACCTGTTGCAAATCCAGAACCTGAGCCTATTTCAACCATTTTTTCCCCATAATTAAACTTAATAAAATGTTAACAACACAAGTATATAAAAATTACTTTGTATTTCAAGAATTACTTATACAAATCATTCTGCGAATGATCTTTTCCTGCCACATACATTGCACTCACTCTCTCTTTCATAGATAAAGACACACTTGCTGCTTTAACTGTTTGTTCATTAGTAAATTGATAATTTCCTGCTTCAATATCATGTAATTTTCTCTCAATTGCACTTTCTAGTTCAAATGTTTGAGCTGCAGCAGGACCAGACACATAACCTGTTGCCACACTACTATCGTAAATATTTTTCATCTGATCATAAAGTTGGGTCATTGGTTGTTGACTCATCTCAATGATTTGCTGATAGTGTTGTTCAGAATGACTCATTTCATTAGAATTTGGCCTAAAACTAGAACTTAACCTTTCAGCAGCAACAGTTGTTTCCAAAGAACTACCACTTTTTGTTTTTGCTTTTTTTTCCAAAGATTTCTTATCACCATCTTCATCAGTTTTTTCTTTATCTTCAGAATCTTCTTTCTTTCCTTTGTGTACATTTAAAATTGCTTTCTCTTCTGCGCTCAAACCTGTTGTTGTCTTGGAAGCAACTTGAGGAATCGGGACTTTTTCTTCGAATTCACGTTCTTCTTTAACTTGTTTTGCTGCAGTCTTAATTCTCTGTTTTAATTTTTCTAGCTCGCGCTTCTTTGTCAACTCTTCTTGTTCCAAATCTTCAAGTTCTTTTAGTGCTTGTTCAGGTTCTCCTGTAGCCATAATTATCAAAAAGTGGTTTAACTATAAAAGAATTGAGTTAAGATAACAAAAACCACACAAAAACCACACAAAATTTTGTTTATTTTGTTTTCTACCAAGTAATCATTCTATGGGCTTTTTTGAAAAAATGGTATGCTCCCCAAGCAGTAGCGTGAGCACTAAAAGCACCATCACCTAACTTTTTAGAAGCAGCAGACACAGCAGAACCACTTTTTTTAGGAGGTGGCAAGAAATCTCCAAATAATTTGTACTTTAAAGAGCGATTATCTTTTTTCTTTGCTATTCTAGCATCTCCTTTTTCTTCTAGCTTTTTTTTCAAGTCCAAACCACAAGCTTCTTCATAGTAACGTTCTAGTTCACGGCCAAGACCCTTCATTGAAGCTAATACTGATTGTGAGACATCCCCTATCAATTCTAAATTTTCTTTTTCTTTCATTTTCTTGTATTTTTTGATCTGTTCTTTATTCCAAGGATAAACTCTAATTTGCATATCTAATTCACCCACATGAACTGGTCCTCTTTGGTATCCGTCTTGCACAAATTTCATGTGTGGACGTGTTCGGTATTGAAATGTACACATTACACAATGAGTTTTTTCTGGATGATGTGCAATTATTTCAATATCTATCATAGAACTTTCAAAAGCTGAGATTAATCTTGCTGAATCTTGATGTTTCTCTTTTAAATGCAATCGTTGTACTGTCTTTAAGTAAGGTTTCATCCAAGTTACATACATTTGAATTATATCAAAATGTTGACGCAGATACCTTAGTTGAAATTGCCGACGATTTTCATGTTCTTTTCTAGTTCGCTTTTTCCACTCCATAAACTGACGTAAATGTCTTTTCATAACTCTAAGCAGAGAACTGTTAAAATCTGTCAAACCATCTACATAATCTTCCATCTCCACAACAGATTTAAATGGTGGAGCATCAAAGAATAGATCTGGTAATGCTACAAATTCTAATTGTGCTGCCATTCCAAAAACACTGCTAGGACTTTTCCCCCCCCCTTGGACTAAATCAACAAACATTCCTTTGAGTGTAATTTCATCAGCATTTTTCCGATTCTTTAGTGGTTTATAAATTTCTTTTTCAGCACCACCATAATATTCCCGCCTTTCATCAATGATTCTAAGTTCTCTAACCATCTGAAATAGTTCTTTAACCATTTTCCCAACTGTTGCTAGGTATTGTCCAACTTTGTCTTGTTGAAGTCCTAATCTTTGTTGAGTTACACCAAAAAATGCTGAATTTTCACTGGCTGAAAAACTATCTTCCACCTTATCAATAGTTGGGTAATAATGCTGTAGCAGATCAAGGACCCAATAATAAGGTTCTTCAACACTGAGATCTTCTATTTCATAACGTAGTTCATATCTTTTTTCGGATTTAGGATAACCTGTTTTCAGAAAAGAGTCATTTATTACTTCATAGACTTCTTCTTCGAATCCAAATTCCTTAAGAAGCTCACCACTAACCATCCTAAACAACAATAAAGGTCCTACAATTTAAATGTGTTTCGTCCAAAGTCGCTTGAAACAGAGTCATTCACAAACAAAAAACCATAAATCTTCTT
>NZCK01000028.1 GCA_002688265.1 archaeon | reverse complement strand
CACCTCTAAATTTATTTAAGAACACAATTTTCTATGTTCTAACTAAATTATTTTATTGATAAAAGAGTGTTCTTTAGTTTATATAGTTTTTGATTGTTATCTAAGAAAGAATCAGATTTCTCCTCTAAAAAACATAGAAAAAACAACATTTAACTATTAGTTTGAAAAGATTCCTCTTTGCTTCCATTATACTTATAAATAAGAGGATAAAAAAACCTAATATGTCTAAACAAACAGGAATATCTGATTCAGAAGAAGAAGCAACCTCTAACGTCCTTGAAAACAGCTTTAAAAAGAGCTCAAATAAAAAAAAAGCTTCATTTCGCAAGATTAGTACTGACAAATATGTTATTGCAGGGGTTCTCACACTCTTAATCTTCAGTCTGGGTCTTTGTATGGGAGTTATTTTAGAAGAAGAAAGATATAATTGGGCAGAAGAAATTAACCAAGAGCAAGATGTAGAGTATCTTAGTTTACAATTACAATACCTCTTCTTAACTAATCTTCCAAATTCAGATGGAAATAGTTCAATAAACAGTTGCGCAGTACTTACAACTTCCCTTCAAGAGTCTGTCAATGATTTATCGGATTCACTTGCTAAAATAGTTGAATATGAAGAAGCAAATAGTTTACCTGATGAAGAATTCGTATTGTTGAAAAGAAGATACACCCTTGATAATATTAGATATTGGCTTTTAACTAAACAAGCAACAGACAAATGTCAAATGGATTTTGTCACTATTCTTTATTTCTATAATGAGGATTGTAAAGATTGTCCTAGTCAAGGTACTGTTTTGAGTTACTATAAAGCCATATTAGAAGACGGTTTACTTGTATTTCCTATTGATCAAGATTTATCTATAGAAGAGCCACTTGTAAAAATACTTCTTTCATTATATAACATTGATGTCAATCCTAGTATTGTAATCAATGATGAAATCCATTCTGGATTTGTAGATAAAGAAAATTTAAAGATCTTACTTTGTGATCACCAAGATGATTTAAGTATTTGTGTAGAGTAAACAAAAAGTAAACAAAATTATACAAAAATATTTTCATAAACTTTCAAAATGACATATTCAAAAGGCAAAAAATTTGATTTTGTTAGTTTTTTCAAAAATCATTGGATTATTATTACAATATTAACTCTTGCCATTATTTTAAGATTAATACATCTTCAACAAAACTATGCTATTTGGTGGGATTCATCTATTTATTTAGGAGTTGCAAAATATATTTATTCTGCTGGAGTAAATGGTATGTGGGAACCTTACCGGCCACTTGTACATCCCTTACTATTGGGATTTTTTTGGAAAATTGGTGCTAATTTAATACTAGTCGCTAAAGCTTTTGATCTTATTTTTTCACTTACAACTATTTCTCTAACCTATATGATTGCCAAGCAGCTTTACTCAAAATTAACTGCTTATTATGCTGTTTTGATTTTAGCAATAGAACCTTTATTTATCATGTTCACAGGATTGTATTTAACTGAACCGCTAGCTCTAACTTTGGGGTTACTTGCCATTTACTTATTTCTAAATCGTAATACCATTCTTCCTTCTTGGCAAAAAAAGTCAAAATTCTTATTAATTGGATCATTATTTGCTATCACTGCACTCACCAAATTTCCACTTGGGATCATATTTTTTGCAGCTTTAATAGCAAGACAACTTGCAACAAAGTTTCAAGAAAAAAAATTGTTTTCAATAAGAGAGAGAATTCATTACATTCAAGAAAGTGTTTGGTTCTGTATTGGTTTTTCAATTCCCTTTATTCCTTATTTAATATTCAACTACATCAAATACAATGACCCATTATATCCATTCACTAGTGGATCTTGGATTATTGGAACTTTTCTTTGGCAATATGATACCTCATTTTGGTTTTATTTTACTGATTTTTTTGCTGTCCATCAATTATTTTCACTTTTAGCAATTGCAATAATCGTTTTTTTCATCAATAAAGATTACAAAAAAGAAGGAAGACTAACTGTTTATCTTAGCGCTTTACTTTTATTTCTTTATTTTTGGCTTCAAGTTCCAAGAAAAGAATTACGTTATTTAATTATTATATATCCTTTTTTTACAATTCTTGTTGGGTCTGTTATTGCTTCACTTCAAATATACTCCACCCAAATATTACAAAGAATTTCTATTCAGAATTACTGGCAAAAATTAGTTTCAGTATCAATCACAATTATCTTTGTAGCTGCTATTTTTGGAGCACAGTCAGCTCCTGCATTTTTCGTTGATGCCACTTATTCAAATTACCAAGATTCTCTTGAAAAATTAGGAGATTACATAGAAGACAATAATTTTACTGAAATGATTTTAGTTTCCAGCCCCTACATTGCAGAGCATGTTGACAATTTTCTTTTTCCTACAGCAGGGATTGATTTAGCAGAAGCAGTCTATGACCATGAGACGGGGAAATTTAGTTACCTTTTGCTTAGAGATTGTGATTATGTTTGTCCAGAAGGAGATCTTGAGTGTGAGAAAAGCAAGAGTTCATTTTTTCAAAGGGTTGACCAAGAGAACATTTTACTTTATTTAGATGAATATGAAACAAAGACCCAAAGTTGTAATTTATTTTTTTATGCTACAGAAGACAATTTTCAATAACGCAACACTAAAATACTTTCAACCATTTCAAATTAATTAACAATGACAAATATCCATAAACAGGTACAAGCTAATATTTCAGCAGACCGAGCTATTCAAAAGGACCTTGAACGAAACTTAATCAATGTTAGAGCCTTAGCCCGCTATCTCCAAAAAAAAGGAGTAGATGGAACTATAGATTCCATAATTAGTGCAATACGTAGATTCGAAAAAGACAAATTAAATTTAAATCAAGAAACAAATTTACAAAAATGTCTCTCTTCAATGATTGTTAGCACTAAGAGCAATATCTTAAGTATTGAATTAAAAGATGCAGAATTTAAGACTATCTGTGAAGATTTTATTGGTTCTAACATTTTAAAGAAAAATACTAGATTAATAAAAGCCAAAGAATCCGTAACTATCTTTTTGAATCAAAAAGAATTTGATAATAAGAAAAAATTATTTGCTCCCAAAAATGTTCTTAAAACCAGGGAGAACTTAGCAGAAATTAGAATTATTTTCCCTGAACAAAGTGATCAAGTAATTGGTCTTTTAGCCAGAATAGGAATGGAACTTAGTTTAGAGAATGTTTCTATTGAAGGGATAATTGAAACTATGCCTGAAATTTTGTTGTATGTTAAAGAGAAAGATTTGATACTTGCACACAAAGCAGTGATGTCTTTAAGTCATATTGAATAATCTATTATTGTATATCCTCTTTCTGGTTCATTTTCTGGTTCCCTTGATCCTCCTAAAGGTCTTGGTGCACCAGGAGGCAACGGCGAAGGTGCATGAGGCCTTCTATCCTCATCATCAACTCGATCCTGAATAGGAAATCTGTAGATATCTACTTGAGGATCAGGCAATCTTCCAGGCAATCTTCCCCAAGGTAATTGACTATTTACAGCATCATCTAATTGACTGTTATCAAAACCTTGTCTTTCTTGCGACATATACACTATAGACATTTCAACAAACAAAATGCTAAAATAATATATAAATTATATGACACAAATAAGAGAAATATTTCATTTAACTAAAAAATATGTCAAATTAAGATGATGATAAAAATAAAATCCATAATTGGCTCATTTTATCCAAAAGTTTTTTAGCTCTTAAACAAAACAACAGAGTTATGAGCAAACAAGTTATACATTCTTTTATAGAAAGTGTTATTCGAGACATCACCACTTTTGGTGGATTTCCTTTTTTTGGAGCTGTTATTCTTTTCTTATTGTTACTTGGTCAACAAAATGCAACCGTATTCCAACTAGTTGTAGGAATCATTTTTATAATGGCTATTGCTATTCTTATTCGCAGTATATATTTCAAATCAAGACCAAAGAGTCTGCCTTATAATAATTGGTTAGAAAAAATTGAAGCCAGTAGTTTTCCTAGTATCCATGCAACAAGAGTTTGGTTTCTAGCATTTGTTTTTGGAAATTATTTTCAAAACATAGCAATCTGGGCTCTATTAGCAATTTCAGCAGTAGCAGTTTGTTATTCTAGATTGCATATGAAACGTCATGATCTTTGGGATTTAGTTGGTGGAACCGTACTTGGAATCGTTACATTCAAAATTGTAGAATTCATTCAATTGTTTCTTGAAGTTTGGGCAGGTATCCCATGAAAATTGTCAGTGCTTGTTTAGCAGGAATTAATTGCAGATATGATGGCAAATCTAAACCTAATGGAAAAATTTCAGACATTGTCAAAAAGGGTGAAGCAATTGCTGTTTGCCCAGAAGAATTAGGTGGCCTTCCAACTCCTAGGCCAGCAGCTGAACAAGTAAAAAATAAAGTCATTAATAATAAAGGAGAAGATATTACTGAGCAATTTTACAAAGGAGCAAATTTGGCTTTAGCGATTGCCGAAGAAAATAATTGTACTGAAGCAATTCTTAAGTGTAAATCCCCTATGTGTGGCAAAGGAGAAGTTTATGATGGCAGTTTCTCTGGCACTTTAACAGAAGGAGAAGGGATATTTGCAAAACTCCTAAATGAAAAAGGAGTCAAAGTTATAACAGAAGTTGAGTTTGAGAATAATAAAGAATAATAAAGAATAAATTTCTTACCTATTACGAGTCTTAACTTTAACCATATCACCAAGTGTAGCTGTTTTATTGCTTTTAGATGGATTTAAACTTTTTAGAATTTCATTAGGGTCAGTTGCTCCAACATTTTCTGAACCAACTTCAACTACTAAAGTGATTCGCAATTTTCTTTGTAGTCCTTTAGCAACACCAATACTTGGCCTAAGATTTCCGTTCTCCCATTTAGAAACGACACTTTCTCTTTGGTTTAGAAATGATGCAAATTTCTCTTGAGTCATATTTTTACTTTCTCGAGATGATCTTAGTTTAACTGCAAAATCTGTAACCAATTTTTCTTCTTTTTCAGATTTGCTAACTGCAATAACTCCTTTATTTCTAACTTCGGTGTTTGGACGAACAATTCTTTTTAATGCTAAAGCTTTTTGTTTTTTCAATTCACGAATTAACCCACGCATTTTTTTCTCTTCAGAAAATTTTAATGCCTCTGTTTCCAAACGAAAATCTAGAGCATCAATTTCTTTTTGTAATTGGCTTGCAGATTTAGGTTTATTATCTTTCCTATTTCTTCTGTCATGAAACCCCATAATATACTTACCAAATCAAGTTTCTTATAAAGGTTTCTAAGTTTTGAGAAAGAAACTTGTTAATAAATTACTATAACAAATAAAAAAGAAATAATCAAAAAAAATTATTCTAACCCAATACTAGACACAGGATATCTTGCTCCCAAGTAACCAACTGTTTGCACACCATCATTTTGCCAATTAAGACTTGTAGCACCAGTTACTTCTAAACCAGATGCATCGTAATAAACTAATTGATATGGATCAACAACATTACCATTCAAGCTAATTTGTGCGCTCCCTAAACTTTGTGCAACACTGTTAACATATTGACATCCTTCACTTGTTTGACAACTAGTTACAACAGCTACAGCTATTGCCTCTTGCTCTTGTAATTCTAATCCTACTTGGTAAGCTTGACCTTCTGCTCTGAAATCTTGACTAAACCATACTACAAAAGCAATTACTAAAATTGATAGAACTGCAGTTATGATCATTTTTTCTGTTGCTTTATGATGTGCTGATCTTGCAACTTTAGAAGATTTAGTAACAGATGACCTTGAACTTGATTTTGATACCTTCTTTTTTCTTGTTTTTTTGCGCGCTACCATTCTTGCACCTCAGTTTACTTCAATCTACAATAATTAAAACTAAAGAAATTAGACTATTTTAATCTTTTGTCTTTTATTCTTCTTTTTCTGCTTCAACTTTAGGACTTTCTTGTATAGAAAACACTTTATTCAAAGCTGCAACAGTTTCATCTAATACTCCTTTTGGAGGCAAACTAGCATCAATCTTATACAATAAACCTTTTCTCATAAAAAGCTCAATTAATGGCGCTGTCTTAGAATGATATTCTCTGAATCTAGTTTTAATTGTTTCAGGATCATCATCTGCTCTTCGCTCTAGTTTTGTTTGACATTTCTCACAGTTTTCCCCTTCTTTAGATGGTAGGAACAATAGATGATATTGAGCTTTACAGGAAGGACAAACTCTTCGATTACTAAGTCTTCTTACAACTTCTTCTTCAGAAACATCCAAAAATAATACTGCATTAAAAGTTACACCCTTGCCATCAATATATTCTGCTTGTTTTAGAGTTCTTGGGAAACCATCAATTAAAAAATTATCTTTACTTGATAGGAGCAGATAAGCTAATCCAAAGATAAAATCTTCAGGAACCAATTCTCCTTTTAGCATATATTCTTTTACTATGTTTCCAATTATTGTTTCTTTAGCAACTTGCTCCCGCAAGACTTGCCCCATGTATAAATCTTCTAAGGAGAATTTTGATGATACTCCTTCTGCAACAGTACTTTTTCCTGAACCCGGTGGACCGAGCAAAACAATTTTTCTTGATTCCATTTTTTTAGCTACCCCTACTTATATTCTCAGAAAGTTTTCCACTTGCTTATATATTTGTTGATTTATTAAAGGCAGAATCAACTTAATTTTGAATTAAGAATTTTATTGCCATAGTTGCATAACTTCCTTTATTAAGAACAAATTCTAATTTCTGTTTTTCAAAACCTGAATTCAGCTCATCATTTTCTCTAGTAGATATATTCAGACTAGAAATTTTAGCAACTAAAGATCGCATTCCTCCTTCAGGAGTCATATTAGGGAGTTGTTTAATAATAAAATCAAAACGACTAATTCCTTCTTCTAAGAGTAATTCTCCTATGATCTTTTTCACTGTTTCTGGCAAACTTGAATCAAGAGGTAATGCTCCTACAAGAGGTATCTTTAAATTCCCTAATTCTTTCATCACTTTTTCATCTGCAAAAACTAACTTTCCTTGACTGTAATCTAACAATTTCTGATCTACACTATACTCTTTCAACAGATATCTACTAACTGTCTCATTCCAAAGATAACTTTGATAAGAATGGATGTATAACATCAATATTTTTTTTGGCAAACAAAGTAATGCTTTGAGATAGTCAGTTCTACAATCAGACAATTGTTCTTTTACTTTTCTATCATCCACTAAGCTTGCAGCTTTCTTAAAATCCTTAAGAATTATTGCTTTGCCAATAGCCACATTATTTTTAGAAAACCTTTGTTCATCAAAATAATTAACAAAATAATTGCTAGCAACAAGTTTTTCTTCATCTCCCAAATTTCTAACAACTATCTCAAATTTATTTCCTATTAAAGAACCTAAAGATAACTGTTCATCAATAAATCCCACAAATTCTACTTCAAGTCCTACAGGTAAATTTAATGGAAATTTTGATTTTAACCCACCCTTATTATTTCTAACTGACATATATTGTACTGTAACTGCATTTTTATCTTTAGTTCCAGCAAAATTAACATCCTTGTTTGAAACACCAAGTACTTTACTTAGTTCTCGAACTGCAGAAACAGTATTCCAATCTTTTTTTGTCAATTTAAGACATATAAACTTGCCAGATTCTTGATTCAAACTAGAATTATCAAAATCAGGAATTTCTTCAACTACAAAGTCTTCACAAGTTTGTTTTAATTTATACATCTTTTCTTCAATAAACGAGTTCCATTATTAATTTTACCAGGATTATTTCAATAAATATTCATAATAAATTGATTTACTATTTTTTGGATCATCAAAAAAAACTTTATTTGAACATTCTTCATAGAATAAGAAACCTGCTCCTTCGTTGCTTTTGATCCTTTCTTCAAAAATCTTTTCAGAATCAAAACCTTTTCCTTGTTGTAAAACACTTAGAATAAATCCACGACTGCCAAAATATACTGCAAATTTCCAAACGGCTTTGTACTTTGAATAGTTCATACAATTACTACTTGCTTCATTTAGAAAATATGATACTTCATCTGAGGGATTATGTTCAATCCAATTGTAGAGGTTAAATTCTTGTTCTAATTTGTCTTTATACCTTGAATTCAAAACTTCCACTACTGTCCAAAGTGCCTTAGAATAACGTGCATCGATTTCTTCAAGGGTAATTTTATTATTTTTATCAAACACTAAAAATTCAGCAGTTTCCCCGTCAAAACCGATTATTTCTTTTGATTTAGTTAGTGTTTGTTCAAAGTCTATTACCATAAGATAATAAATAAATTAAATAAGAGTATAAAAAAATATGTGTTAAAAAAGTATTAAAAAGAAAAAGAGAATTATGGTTTATACCGCTCCATGGTTCTTGGGAAAGGAATTGCGTCTTTAATGGTATCTAACCCACAAATCCATGAAATAATTCTTTCAACTCCCATCCCAAAACCACCATGTGGAACGGTTCCATATCGTCTGGTATCTAAATAAAATTCATACTCACTTGGATCTTCTCCATCATCAATTAATCTTTGTTTTACTTTTTCAATATCATGCTCACGATGTGATCCACCAATTAATTCACCATAACCTTCTGTTCCAATAAAATCACATCCTTGTACAGTACGTGGATCGTCCGGATCTTCGGTCATGTAAAATGCTTTCACTTTTTTTGGATAATGAGTACAGATGATTGGAACATCATATAATTTTGATAATTTATCTTCTTCAATTGTTCGCAAATCTTTACCCCATTCTATCTCCATATCACACTTATCTTTGAGTATTTTAAGTGCTTCAGTATAAGTCATTCTAATAAATGGTTTCTCAACAGTTGCCTTCAAAGTTTTTGTATCTCGATCTAGCAATTCTAATTCTCTTTCATGCTTCTCAAGAACTTTTGCAACAACAAACTTCATCAACTTTTCTCCATAATCCATAATTTCCTTGAAATCTGCCCATGCAATTTCCATTTCAGCATGCCAATACTCAGTTAAGTGACGAGAAGTTTTACTTTTCTCTGCACGAAACGAAGGTGCGATAGTATAGATCTTCTCGAGTGCAAAAATTGCTGGCTCAGCATAAAGTTGCCATGTCTGTGCTAAGAAAACATCTTTCTTTCCAAAGTAATCAACTGAAAAGAGGTCTGATCCTCCTTCACATTGTACTGCTTGGAAAATCGGAGAGTGATATTCGTAGAATCCTTCTCCTTTGAAAAATTCATCAATTGCTCCAAAAACAGTTGAACGAATCTTTAGAATTGAAGTCATCTTGCGACTTCTAAGCCATAGATGTCTATAATCAGCTAAATGTTCTTTACTAGTGTCTTTTTGAATTGGAAATTCGTGGCTAGGTCCAATCAATACAAACTCTTTAACTTGTAATTCAAAACCAGTCGGAGCCCGATCATCTTTATGAACTTCCCCGGTTAATTCAATAGATGCTTCAACTTGAATCTTATCAATAGTATCCCAAGTTTTCTCGTCAAAATCATCTTTTTTCAGAACGCACTGAATTATTTCTGTTGAATCTCTAAGTACAATAAATTTTAATTTCTTTGAACCGCGTTCTCTGTGAACCCAACCATGAAGGCTTACTTTGCCACTTCCTTTATCAATTGCTTCTTGAACTGTAATGAATTTTTTAATTGCCATTATTCTCCATTACTTTTTTCTTATTTTAAATATCTTCCTGTACTCATTTATCATAATATCAATCATAGTTATTTTAAAAAAATTAAAAAATAAAGTGAAAGATACTCATATTAATTCAGATTTCTTTCACCGCTTTTGCATGTATGGCTACTGCTCGTCCTGATGGATCCGCCATTCCTTCAAATGATTTGCTCCACCTATAAGCTGTAGGGGTACTACAAGCAATCGAAGGCCCAACTTCAACTGTTAAAGCCGCACTTTTGCTAGGGTACAATTCATCGAATATTTCTCGAATCATATAAGCTTCTTTAGTTTCTGGAGGTTGGATTGGAAACCGTTTAGCAGCATCAGCTAGCATTTGATCACTAATCTGCTGTTCAGCTAGAGCTTTAATTGAATCTATCCAACTATAACCAACGCCATCTGAAAACTGTTCTTTTTGTCGCCATAATACTGGTTCTGGAAGATATCCTATAAATGCTCTGCGAAGTACATCCTTTTCCATTTTTCCACTTAAGCACATTTTGGAGATAGGATCAACACTCATTGCATAGTCCAAAAAGTCTTTTCCTAAAAATGGAACTCGTGCTTCAACGCCCCAAGCTGCCATTGACTTGTTGGCTCGCAAACAATCATACTTACTTAGTTTCAAAAGCTTCCGAACAGTTTCTTCATGCAATTCTTTAGCACTTGGTGCCATGTGAAAATACAAGTACCCACCAAAGATTTCATCTGCTCCTTCTCCACTCATCACCATTTTTATTCCTAGTGCTTTGATGTATCTTGCCATTAAATACATTGGTGTTGCTGCTCTAATTGTTGTCACATCATAAGTTTCCAAATGTTTGATCACATCATAAATTGCTGCGATTCCTTCCTCAACTGTAAACACAATTTCATGATGTTCAGTCCCAATATACTCTGCTACTTGCCTTGCATACTTCAAATCTGGTGATTCAGCAAGACCAATTGAAAACGAGTGTAACTTTTTACTTTCTTTGGATCCTTTGTACTCCTTTGCAGCAATAGCTGCAATTAGTGATGAGTCTAACCCACCAGAGATTAGAACCCCAATTGGTACATCTGCCATTAGTTGTTTTGTAACAGAAGTCTCAAGAGCTACTCGTAATTTTTCAAGTGACACTTCTGTTGTAAGGACGGCATGTGCCCATGAAGGATCATACCATTTAACCAGTTGCGCAGAACTTTCTAGATCTTTTCCTGCAAAATAATGTCCTGGAGGAAATTCTATATAACGCTCACAATACATTTCCAATGCTTTCATTTCACTAGCAAAATAAACAGTGCCAGTTTTATCCCATCCAACATAGAGTGGCACAATTCCAATATGATCTCTGGCCACAAAATATTCTTGTGTTTTTGGATCATAAATGATGAATGCGAAAATTCCATCAATCTTTTCTAAGAATGAAGGTCCAAATTCATCATACAGATACAACAGTACTTCGCTATCGCTTTTAGTTTGAAATTCGTGGTCATCAATTAACAACTTTCTTAGTCTCAGATGATCATAAATTTCTCCGTTTGCAATCAACACTCTTCCTGTTTTAAAATCAAATAGTGGTTGCTTTCCTCCAGAGATATCAACAATTGATAATCTTTCATGTGCGAGAGTTGCAAAACCATCACTGTACATCCCACTAGCATCGGGCCCTCTATGTCTAAGGCTAGATGTCATTCTGGCAACTCTTTGTTTCCTTGTCTTGTAAGTTTTGCATGACTTAGTCATTCCTTCTTTTCCAAATACTCCAACTATTCCGCACATTTTAATTTTCCTCCAATACCCCAAAACCTAGATGATAGCTATTTCTGCTTCACTTACTAATTATTATACTATTATTCTACTTAAGCTAATCCCAAAAAGTCTGGAAAAATATCCCAAATAACCCATAAATTTATATAAAAACAGAACATATGTTCCAAAATGAATGTAAAACTAGATAAAAAAGATAAAGAGATATTGTTCGTATTAAAGCATCATGCAGAATATTCAATGCGTAAGATTGCAAAAGAAACTAGACTTCCAATAACTACTGTACACAACCGGGTTTTAAAAATGCAAAAACTAGGTGTGATACAAAAGTATACAATTATTCCTGATTATAAATTGCTTGACAAAAGTTTTGTTGTGTATATCCTTATCACAGCAGATTTGAAATATCTCAAAAAGAAGCGCAAAAGTCAATATGATTTAGCCAAAAAGTTAAAGAAATTTGATTTTATGGAACGAGTAGATATAGTTTCTGGCGGAACAGATTTAGTAGCTATTGTAAGAGTCAAGGATGTTGAAGAATTTGATAAAGTACTTTTGCAAAAGATTCAAGTTATTGATGGGATTGCCAAAACTCAGAGTATGATTGTGATACACAGTCAATAAAAAAAATTAATTAAAATTATAAAACAACACTTTCAGATAAAGAGATCTTAGCGCCTTTATTCTCCATTTCTTCAAGAGCCCATCTATGTTTTGTTTCTAAAACATCAGGTGAGGCAACTAAATCTTTTACAACAGTTACTTCAAAACCCCTCTCAAGAGCATCAAAAACTGTTGCTCTAACACAGGCATGAGTAAATCCTCCCATTACGATTATTCTTTTCACTACATTGTCCTTTAGATGTTTTGTAAATGAGTAATTACTAAAAGCACTGTAATGGTTTTTTGCAAAGATTTTTTCATTATCTTTTACATCAAGTACCAATTCGTATCCAAAAGTTCCTGGTTCAGCTAATGCCCAATTTTCAGGTTCACCAAATTCTTTGATTCTTTGTTTAACCAACTCTTCATTTAAAAACTCTGGATCTTCAGTCATTTGGATGTGAATTAAAGACATATCTGTTCTGCGAACTTTTTCAACGAACTCTTTTGCTTTTATTGCAACTTTTTGTAGCTGCTCTACTCCCATTCCAAATTCTGCTATTCTACCATTTGGATCGCAGTAATCATTTTGCATATCAATGCTAATTATTGCAGTATTTTTCCCATCCATCTTTCTTCTCCGTAATTTTTAACTCATATTTCTCTTTGGTTATCTTCAATTACTTCCCTAGTAATATCCCAATCATAACATAATGGCTTTCTTATTGCTGCTTCAACTTCTTCTTGATATACTAAAGCACCAGAAACTAATTCTCCATAACGTTTAATACAACCTTCTTCAAATTTTTCAGGTTCAACTTTACTCCATCTCCACAAACAATAAAGTTGTAATTCAGGAACAGGAATATTAACATTTTTAAGAACTGCACTTGGAGGACCAGCCACTTTATGACGATATCCTAACTCTTCAACTTGATCAATAAAACTATCTCTTTCTGATTGATATAATCCATCATTATTAGCTACATAAAGCATTGCTTCTTTTGCCCCACTCGCCCCATGTACTGTAAGTTTTTTAAAATTATTTTCTTTAGTAACTTCTTCAGGCAAAATTTCTGCAGCTACTTCTCGCCATAAAATTTTACTTTTTTTCTTTTGATCAACCCATTGAGGGCCTGTTCCAAAATCTTCAATAATTTGTTTTTGATAAGCTGGAGCATAACTAAATCTTTCAATATGAAATGCTAGTGGCACCCTATTTTCAAGACCATATTCTCCAAATACTAATCCTGCTCTAACTCCTTCAGAATATGCAAATTGTGCTCCCACATTATGCCATCCTCTCTCAAGATGATTTTGATGTATCCCAGTCCAAGGGTTATAACTTCTTCCAGCTTCGTCAGGACCACCTGCAGTTGCAATTGCTTTTCCACCATTTTCCTTTACTGTGTTTGCAACAAGATCTTCAGCTAATGCACAAGACATAATGAACATATCAGGACCCAGTAATTTTAACAAACGGTTCAGATTCTTATCAATATATTCTGGACTTAGTTGTTTTACATGCCAATCAATATCAATTCCTTCAACTTCGCGTAAATGATCTACTACAACTTTTGCTTGATGATAGTCTCCAAGTCTTGTATTAGTTGGATCTGATTCAGTCCAAGGAACAACAGTAACTGCCCCTCCAAACTGTCCATTTGTTGCTCGAGCCACAATTGCAGTAATTGATTCACTATCAATTCCACCCATTGCAGTATAAAAAATGTTTGAATTATCTGGAATTCTGTTTTCAACACTTACAATTGTTTCTTCAAGTAAATCTTCTAATTCAATTTCAGTTTGATCTTCTACATCTACCCAAGGAAGTACTCCCCATTGGTTCCACTCAATATCAATTCCATTAATTATTCTTGCATAAGTTCCAGCTGGAACAGTTTTTATTTCTGTTACTCCACCTGCTTCAAGTGCTTCAGTGGTACTTGCAAATTTTAAAACTCCAGAATCATCATACCCAAAAACAAGAGGAGAGATTCCCCATTTATCTCGAGCAACAATTGTTTGATATCCACTATCTTCTCTTTGTATTTCAGCTACAATTGCTCCTTGAAAATCTAAGTTTTCAAGAAAACTTTGACCGTATTGTTCCAATCCTTTAATCAGTAATTCAGTATCAGTTGTTGCTTCAATACCATAATGGTCTGCAACATCTCTCCATCCATGAATTGAAGTGTCAACTCTTCCACGCTCTTTCAATAAACCATAAATTTCTCCATTCCAAACAAGGGTAGAATTTCCGTTTGTATTTTGTAATTGATATGGTTGGTTGTTATTATTAACTTCAACAAAACCAAGCATAGTATGACCAAGCAAAGTTCCTCTTAAAGTTTCTATTGAATCTTGACTCTCAGGTCCTCGCCTTGCAGCAACATTAAGCATTGATTCTAAATCTTCAGCAGATTGCAATCTACCATTACTTTCAATTATTGCTGTTATTCCACACATTTTTTATTACCTCATTCTTCAAATTAATAAACTGCCCAAGGATTACCATTAGCAGTATGTACTGCGATTGCTTTCCCAACAGTAATAACTACACCTTCTTTTGATCCACCACCATGTGCTACAATTGCAGCCAATTCTTCAGAGGTCAAACCTAATTGTCCTGCAATACCAGAACTTACTTTTTCATCCCTTTTTTCAAAGCAAGAGTAACTATCTCCAACCCGCTCATTTTGTTTCCAAGCAACTCCCATTTCATTTCTCATTTGTCTTGCAATCATTTTCTTCCCCCTCACTTTTTGACTTAATTTGTTATTTCTACATGGTAGTTACCAAATAGATTATATCAAACTTTCTAAGAAAATTTTGCGAATATTAGGAAAAAATTATAAAGAGATCTTGATATAACTCCAATATGACAATAAAACTTGACAATAAAGATAAGAAATTATTATACTATCTCTCCCAAAACTGCAGGATGAGTGATACCAAACTCTCTAAACTAATCAAATTAAGTAAGAATGCAATCAAATACAGAAAGCAAAGGCTTCAAGAACAAGGAATTATCAAACATTATACTGCAACAGTAAATCTTGGCTCAATTGGGCATCACACATTCTGCTTATTATTAAGATTCAACGATAACATTGAAAGTCATGAAAAAATCAAAGAATACTTCAAAGATCATCCCCATGTTGATTGGGCTATAACTCTTTCAGGGCAGTGGGACATATTTGCTGAATTCATAGCAAAAGATCTTAACCATTTTCATAGATTAATCAAAGGCGTTCTCAAACACCTCAGTTCTTCATTAAACAAATATCAAACATTTTTTTCAGAAGACACTTTAAGAGTTGATCATCTGCCAGCTGCAATTTACAATAATTTAGAATTAGAACAGATTCCTCAGCTTAAAAGAGTTAGAAAAATTCATAATATAAACAAGACAGATAAAAAAATTCTCGCCTACATGACAAAACATTCAAACAAAACTTTTGTTGAAGTAGCAAGAGACTTAAATCTCACTTTTGAAATAGTAAGATACAGGCTTAAACTCTTAGAAGAGCAAGCAACAGTTATCAAATATTTCCCAGAGATTGATTTACAAAGAATTGGTTTCACTGAGTACTTATTTTCAATTTCTCTAAAAAATATTGATCAAAAAATAATGGAAAAGTTAAGACGACATCTAAGACATAACCCCTATATTACTTATGCTTTTGTTGATATCGCAAGTTTTCAAATCTTGTTTATGACGGCTTTTGAAGATAATAAATCAGTTGACAACTTTTCAAGAAATTTAAGAAAAGAGTATGGTACTATCATTCAAGAACAAGACTACCACTTAGTTCAGGAACAGTTAAAGTTCAATTTATTCCCAGAAGGTTTGGTAGAAAAATAAGAAGAAATGAGATAAAAACAAAATAATATTTCAAAAGAATTTAGGGATATGATCTAATATTTTTATAAGTCCTTTAACATAACGTTGAGTTATTTTTTGATCTCCAGTTAATTTTGTAAGTAAACTTCCAGAACTTCTACTCATTAATTCTAACCTTTCTTTTGCATGAGAGAGTGTTTTACCTACAACTATTGAACTAATATTAGTCCCAACTACTGCTGCTCTAACTACAAAACCAAAGACTACTAACGCTTTTTCTATTCTATCCTCACTAGCAGCTAACTCATCTTTGCTTCCACTTTTAATTATTTGAAGATGTGTAATTAACATTTCCTTCAAATGATGAGCTTGAGCCGCCATTACATTTCTTATCTGCCCAACTTCATGAGTGCTAAGTTTTGTCAAATTAACCACCCTTTTATATGCATCTCTTTCCATCCTGAATATTTTTTGTATCTCTTCTTCCTCATGTATTGCGTGAATAAAAGAATTAGGAGTTTCTAATTTCAAATACAATTCTACTTGCATTTCTAAGTATCGATGCATTACAGCAATTTTTCCAACAATAATTTTTAAGCGATCAAGCAATAATCCATAGGTTGCAGACCATTGTAACTTCAAATCTTTAGCAAAAAGTGAACTATACTCTACAGAAATTCCATATTGATCTTTTAAGAATTGTTGAGCAGAATAATTAGAATCAAGCATTACAGTCAAATATCCAGAAATCTTTTCAATTGTATTTTTATAAATAGCTAAACCATTTTGTGCATCTTTAAGTTCATATCTTAATCCTTTCTCCAAAATATCTCCAGTCAACTTTCCAAATTGGGTTACATTACGTATTTTAATTCGTTGATGAATGTCTTCTATTATCGGGCCATTTTCTCTTATAAATTTCTCCAGCTCTTGAAACATTAAAGGAATATATTTTTGTCCTTTATGTTCAACAAAAGCTTGAAGCATATATATTGCCACTTGATGTTGTGATTTAGCTTTTGTAGAAGTCAGTTCAAAATCATTTACTTTATACTTATTAGGATTTCCTAAAAAACCTCTTTTATCAAAAATTGTGATTTTATTGACCATCCTACTTTAGACAAACAATTATCTTATTTTAGTCTTACGCTTTAATATTAGCCAGAACACATTTATATCAGCAGCTTTTTTCAGAGACTGTGGGCCTGTAGCCTAGCCTGGACAAATTTCCTAAAGGGATTTGGGGATAATAGGGCGACAGCCTCCTATTTAGCAATGACGAGCCTTGGAGTATTGCTTATTATAGCAGTAAGAGAGTTATCGGAGCTAAGCGAGAGAGCTGTAGACCGGGAGTTCAAAATTCCAAAAAAGGAAATGAAATTCTCCCCAGGCCCGCTTTTTTCCTATCAAACCTTCTCTCACACAAAGATATTCTAAAATCAAGACAAAGAGATCTAAACAAATATAAACTACTTAGATTTCTAAAAATAGATGGAGGGAAAAAAGAGAGTTAAGCCACATATTTCAGTCATTATTCCAGCCTATAACGAAGAGAAATACATTCTAAAAACTCTACAAAGCCTAGCTCATCAAGAATATAAAGAATTTGAAATTATTGTAGTTCTATCTGCCTGCACAGATCGCACCGAAGCTGTTACTCAAAGATTTATTAGATTAAGACCAGAGATAAATATTTCTCTTATAACAGAACCAGAGCAAGGAGTTTCTAAAGCCAGGAATAAAGGAGCAAAATTTGCTAAAGGAAATATTTTATTTTT
>NZCK01000027.1 GCA_002688265.1 archaeon | reverse complement strand
GGTTTAAGAAAGAGGGTTTTTCTAATGCTTGGAAATCTAAAAAATAAAAGAGTTTTGGAATATGGTTGTTCTTCTGGTGCCTTGACTAGAAGATTGGCGAAAAAAGTTTTACCTCGAGGGAGAGTGTATGTTACAGATATCCTGGACCATAATGTTGATATTGCTTCTAAACAATTAAATCGACATAAACATTTGGAATTCTTCCATCATGATTCTTTAGAAAATTTTAAGACCAAAAGAAAATTACCTCACTTAGATGCAGTGGTCTCCACCGGTGTTTTTTCTTACCTGCAACATCCCCAACAAGTTTTGAAAGATATTAGTCGGAAGATGAGGCCAGGAAGTAAGATCGTGATATTGGATTATGATAAGTTCTTCCATATTTTACCCAATGTCCCCTGGATGAGCAATGATAGAAAACTGAAACGCTGGTTCAAAGAAGCCAATTTCAAAATAAAAATTACTAAAAAAAGAGGTTTATTTTGGCAGCATGTGTTTATTCATGGTGAAAAGATTTAAGTTAATTTTATATATCCAATCAGATTAGTCTTACTTATGAAAAGAGGACAGATTACAATCTTTATAGTTATTGGAATGATTACCTTATTTCTTAGCGCTGGAATTTATTTTTTGGTTAAAGAAACTACTGAAAAACAATTAGAAGTTGAAAAAAAAGACATTTCTGTGGCTTCGATTAAAATGTTTGTCGATAAATGTCTGCAAAATACTGCCCAAGAAAGTTTGGTTTTAACAAGTGTCCAAGGTGGTTATTATAAAGTTCCTGAACCGGCCAATAATCAAATCTTTCTAAAAATTCCTTATTACTTTGATTTGGGTCAAACTCATTTTCCACGTAAAACAACTATTGAAGAACAAATAGGAAATTATGTTCTAGAGAAATTACCTGCTTGTCTAAATGATATGGTAATTTTTAAAAAACAAGGTTTTAAATTCAAGGAAGATAAAAAGAAGATAAAAGTTAGTTTAGATAACAAGATCACTTTTGAATTGAATTACCCATTGACTATTGAAAAAGCCAATATTAAAAAAAATCTGAATAAATTTGTTCATACTATTGATATTGATTTCCAAAGAATTTACAATCTTATTAATGAAACCAAAATGGAGCATCAAAAGAATCCTAATTATGTACCGGTGGGTTATCTCTCTTCTGCAGCATACGAGAATAAATTTACTTTTGATCTGAGTTATTTAAAAAATAATGTAGTAATCTATTCATATATTTTTGATAATTATCAAATTGATAAGAAAAATTATACTTTTGTTTTTGCCGGTCGATACAATTGGTCTGATCTTATACTGGAAAAATCAATTGATTATGTGCAAGAAGTAGTAGACCAATATTGTTATGTTGGAGATAATTGTTATTATGACCTAAATATTTATGAAGATAATTATTCTTTTGTTGATTATAGTAATTTATTTGAGATATCTCCGGGCGGGCTAATCAGCTTTGTTCCTCAACAACAAAATATTGGAAATCATAGTATCTTGATTAAAGTGATGGACTCAGCAGCGAAACAGTATCTTTCCTTTGCTTTGGAGATACTGGCCTTAAATAATCCCCCCCTAATTAAAGAGGTTGATGAACGGACAGCCCTAGTTAATCTAAGTTTTATCTACTGGCTTAATGTTACTGATCCGGAAGCAGATCAATTGATTTTTTATGAAAATACCAACTTATTTGATATCTCAGATCAAGGGTTGATTAATTTTACCCCTCTTAATAATTCATTGGGTTTTCATTCAATTGAAATAACTGTTTCCGATGGAGAATTTAATGATACTGGATGGCTGTATTTGGATATTAAAAATGAATCGAGAGTTAATGAAAGTGAATAAAAATATTATTTGGGTTTTAGTAGTTGTTTTGCTAGCTGGCATTGCTTTAAGCAATGGAAAATACACTTATGATCAATTTAAAACAGATTTTACTCAAAATCCTTTGGCAGCAGCCCATAAACACCCAGAACAATACATGAAACACATTCATAAGGACCCAGACTCGGTTAAGAAAAATCCAGCTGCATATGAAAAAGTGATTTCCCAGAATGTCAAGTATATTAACCAGAATAAAAAGGCATTCAAAAGTTATGCGGAAACAAAAGGGGTTAAGTTTAAGGCAGTGGAAGGTGATTTTAAGAGTTTTGATCTTAAGACTGGGAGATTGGTCACTAAAGGTGCGGCTGGAAAAGAAGTAGTTTCATTTACCTTCAACAACATCAAAAAGTTGAACAACTTAGGTGGTAGTAATTTCAAAGTTAAAAAGAATGGAGAATTAGAATATTCTATGCCTTCTGGTGATTATGGTGAAAAACAAGTTATTAATCTTCGTGGAAAACTAACAGAAGAAAAGGGCGCTGTGTATCTAAAACAAGGTAAATTTTCTGGAGGAGTATCAGTAACTATTGGTGGTAAGAATAAGGCTAAATTAATTCCTGGTTGTGGGCGTGATATCGGTGAATATTGTGGTTTGATTGAAGTAGAAGTAATAGATAGACCAATCAAATTACCACGGAGTGTTTTGTTGAAAGGAAAAGCAGTGGTTAAAAGTAAATATACTTTGGATCTATTGGAAAAATCCAAAATCCAGAATGGGGTAGGAGCTACTTTTGAAGTTAGCGAAAAAACCAAAATCACTTTTAATGTTGTTAATGGCTGCGATTCCAGTTATAGCTGTATTGAAGATTCTATCCCCATCACCTCTGAAGATGGAAAATCAACTTCTGAAAATGTGAAGATACATGCCCGAGAGAACAATAAACTTAAAGTCAATATCCCCGATGGAGTTTATAAAGATATTGTAGTTAAACAAATCAAAAAACCTGAACTAGTGCAAGTAGGAACTTCCGATGATACTGAAGTTTATGTTGATCATGAAGGTAAGTTACGTACTAAAATGGGTTACTTGTTTTTTAACCAAGATATTAAAAAAAGAGTTTTGGCATCATCACAGTATCAGGTTGCTTTGAAGAGAGCCCGGAAATTAAAAGATCAATCTCCTCAAGTAGATCTAACTTTAAGTAAGAAAAACAAACAGAAAACAAATGTACTGTTCAGTGCATATAAACCTATTAGTCGAGGAAGTTTATCTGGGATAAAAACTAACCTTGGACATGTGTTTGAGCATACAATTTATCCTTCCTCTTCCGCAAAGTCTATATTGGATGAGTCTTTTGAAATATGGAAACGACGTCCGGATGGCTTGTACACCCTCACGGGCAAAAAAAGTGAGAAATGGATTGGAAGATATATTCCCGGCAAAGGAATAACTATAGTCCAAGCCATCGCCGGTCCAGGTCAGGATCAAAAATTATTTGATAAAGATGTGGGACAAACATATGCGATTCGGGGCAACACTGCCCGATTCCCTTGGATGATTTACAATGGAAAACCCTCGGTAAATTCACAAGGGAAAATATCGACTGAATTAAGTGTTGGGCTTAGTAGTTTATTGATCAAGAAAAACAAACCACAATTACAACTATTATTTGGTGCCTTTGATACTTTGCGGGCAAGTGAAATTGATGAGGTCATCCGAACTTCAGCTTCCAAAGTAGATGTCAAAACTCTGGAATCAATTTTAGATAAATACCATCCACCGAAAGCCTATACTCCAGAGAAATTATTAATTTTGAAGTTAGGGGCTTTAGCAAATAGTAAATCTTCGTCAGCCAGAAAATTACAAATGAAACTGCTTGACAGCAAAGTAAACTTTGGCAGTGAAGATATTTCCAATTTAATCAGGAGTATCGATAATCCAAAGATTCAAGAAAGAATAATTTCAAAAACCAAAAATATCCCTAACCCTGCGGAGATATTGGTTTATGTTCAGTCGGATAAGTTGAGGAAGAAGATAATTGAAAAAGCCAGAATTATTGGGGATGCATATTCGAAGGGAAGTTTGAGCCATTTAACTTCCTATCTTGGATGGATAAAAGCATTGAAACCAGAGTTACAAAGATTGGCCTTGAATAATATTGATTTTAAGAAAGGGGTATTCATTCATCACGAAAAAGCCGGATCAGCTCTTAAAAGTTTATTAATAAGTTTTAAGGATAAACCTATTGTTATGAAGCAATTATTGTCCAGATTACCTCAACAAAAGAATTTTGGTTTGAATCCTCAAATTTTCAGTCAGGTTTATTTTGACTCACACTTCCAAAAAAACACTAAAAAGATGGATTTTGCTAACAAATATTCTATTGCTTTGACAGCCCAAAGATATTTAGAAAGAACTGGAGCCAAGGTATCTTCGAAAAATATTGAGAAGACAGTTAAATTGATTATGGATTATCGAAAGAAATTTTCCAAGCGGGAAATTTTGGGGAAGAAGGTCTATTATATTCCCATCACTCACCGAGAATCAAGATTTGAGAATGATAGGATGGTAAAGTTAGCCAGGAAAGCAGGAGTTACTGATATTGCTGCTACTGGTTTGAAAGGAAAACAAAGAAATAGTGAAACCAAGAAAGTAAAAAAGAAATTTTTGGACTATATTGAAAATAGCAAACCCAAAGGAAGAACTACTATCCATTTCAGTAATCATGGGGGACCCAAACATCAATGGTTAAGTGATGGACAGGCTGGAGCTCATCTCTCTGATGAAATGCACAAACCCAATACTATCAGTTATGTTGAATTGGGTGACTCATTAATTAAGAGAGGTAAGCTATCAGAAGTTAATATTTTAATTGATTCTTGTTATAGTAAGGATTTTACAGATAATCTTTATGCTTATTTGCACAAAAAAGGAGTTAAAGAAATGCCAACTATTGTTACAGAAACTAATCGGGGATCTTTAGGTTGGGGAGGCACGTTTATTTCTGCCTTAGAAAAAGTTAGCCGCAAAGGTCAGTCATTAACTGGAAAAAACATCTATCGAGCAGAAAAACATACTTTTGAAACACAAGATATGTCTGTGACTATGCCTTTGATTAATCCAAAACACCGAACGATTGTTAAAGGAAGAACCTCCAAGGTTATTGATTTGGGTTCAACTGATAGCCGAGGTGTCAGCAAAAAACCATCGAAAATCCAGAAGAAGAAAGAAACAGAGGCGAATGAAGGTAAAGTGAAACCTTTACCACCAACAGTTATTGAAATTGCTAAAATAGAACTTGGAATGCAGAAACAATTAGTGGGTTGACTTTCCATACTCTTAGTTCAAAACTATCCAATGAAATCTTAAGATGAGTAAGTAATATGTCTGCTTGCACGGCACGAGATAAATCCCACCTGGTGGTGGAATTTATGTGCCTCCATTGGCAAAGCGGACATATTACATACTAAGATGAGTTAATTTTATATATCCAATCAGATTAGTCTTACTTATGAAAAGAGGACAGATTACAATCTTTATAGTTATTGGAATGATTGTTTTAGTTGCGGCTAGTTTATTATTTTTTACCTTTTCAGAGGAAAAGAAAATCCAGCCACAAGCTAAGATTATCAGCACTTCTGCTATAACTTCCTTGGTAGAAAAATGTATCGGATCAACTGCCCAAGAAGGTATCTTTGAAAACAGCAGACAAGGAGGTTATTTTGTCTTACCAGAACATTCAACCACGGATTTGTTTGAAGATATCCCTTACTTTGTCAACTTGAGTAAGTTCCCCGGAGATAAGGTTTTGGCCAATGAATTAGGACTTTACATTGACACTCTACTTGACTTCTGTTTAGATTTTACAGTTTTTGAAAAGCAAGGCTATAATTTTTCCATCGATACTCCGGTTTCAGATGTAACATTGAATCAAAAAGAATTTAGAATCAATACTAAACTACCAATAAGAATAAAATTAAGAACCCAGACTAAAGAACTTTCAAGTTTTAGAGTTAAAGTCCCAGCCAAACAATTCTACCAAGATATTACTTTGGCTAGAAAAATATTAGGTTCAATGGAGAAGGAAGATGTTTGTTTAACTTGTTTTGCTAATCTGGCTAATCAAAATAGTGTTTTTGTGGGAATTCTACCAATCCATAATCAGACTTATATTTTTGATTTGAAAGATAATAATTATTTGATTGATAAAGAGTTTTTTCATTTTAAATTTGGAGTAAAATATGAAAGGAAGTAAGTTTGTTTGGGGAATAGTATTTATTTTATTACTTAACTTTGTGGCTGCTGGGAATGGAATCCCCAAGGATTTTGATTTCAAAACCGGAGATTATTCTTTGATTGATGATTTGAAAGATATCAAAGAACAAATTGGCAAAGTTCCTGCTAATATTGTTTTAGAAAGATTTAATGAATTGGATAGCAGTCAGAGGAAGTTATTGATTGGAGAGCAATTAACTCATCCTGGATTATTGGAAAAAAGTAATTTAGATGAGTTTAGTGAAACTGCTGTTAAACAGGCAATTCAGAAAAGATTTGAAGTCAAAGTTACTAGTTTAGGGAAGTTATCAAGGATCAAGAATGGTTTATTGAGAGCGGAATTTGGTAGGAAAGATCGTTTTGATTTTTCAGGTAAGAAAAATTGGGAGATTGAAATTGATAAGAATGGAGTAATTAGGGTTTTGAAACCTTCAACTATTCGTGTTAGTAGGATTTCCAATTCAGATCAATTTACTTTCACTAAACTAATTACTTTGAAAACTGAAGATTTTGAAACCAAGGTTCAAGGGTTGAGTGTGCAGAAAAGGAAACTTTATGTGCGTGCAGGGGATGCAGCAGAGATTGGAGATTATAAGATTTTTACTGCTAAGCAAAGAATTAATATTTATTTTAATCAACTGCCATATTCATTTGGGGAAAACTATGTTTCTTTTACTGATGATGTCGTATTAGGCAAAGGTATTTCCATAGGTAGTGTTAAAGGGGGAGTGGTTAAAGTAGAACCTCAACCAGGAAATAAGTTATTCCATATGAATAAGAGGAAATATCAGAGAGACAGCAAAGGCAAACCGATTAAAGACAAATTTACTTTAGTTTCTGATGAAAGAACGGAAATGGCCATTGTGGTTTCTGGTGGAGATCGTTTGGAAGTTATTTCTAGAGAAAATAATGGAAAGACCCCTTTGATAAGACATATTGGTGGAAGAGGACAGGTGTTGATTAGTAATGGGCGAATGAAGATTAAGATTAGAGATGGGAAGTTGATGGTTAGTCCTCCGCCTGCTTTTAAAGGGAAAGGGGGTTCATTTGATATGCGAAACAGCGTCGCTTTTGAATTGACTTCTAATAAAATAAAAAAACAGTTTTTAAGGACGAGTTCTTCAAATCGTTATGAATTTTTTAATTTTGATCAAGATTATGTAAAAGGAGAAGATTTTTTTGGTAGGCCATTAGGAGGAACTAATATGGATTTGAAGGTATCTAATTTGATTGAAGAAAATATGGTTAAAACTATGGATGATTTGAAAGTTAGATATCCCAAGATTACCTTTGGCCTTCGGGCATTGGATAGTAAAAGTAATTTGCCTGCAGATTACACTGAAATCACTTCTAGTTTAGCTCAATTGATCAAAAATTGGTTGCAAGGAAAACCAGGTGTTCATCACATCTGTTCTCAAATTTATTTTGATACGGGTGATGGTGCTGGGGCCACAGGAATACTTGGTAAAACAGAAATGATATTCGGTGAGCGATCTGTAGATCCTTCGTATTTTTTAAAATATCCAATTAGGAACTTGAATCCACCTATGACTGTTGACCATGAATTTACCCATACTCAGCAAGGTTATATTAGGGGGTTGGAATATATAAAATTGCGAGACCTGAGGTCGAAATATGAACATAGTGCAAAGTTTGGGGCCAGTATGGGCAGAATTGAAAAATTATTGATTAGTGCAGCCAAAAAAAAATACCCTTCTTTTACTGGAAAATACACCGATATTCTGCCAGAGGAATATGCTCAAGTATGGCAAATCGAGCATGGAAAATTATTAGTTGCTTACCAAAAATCATTAGGTATTAAT
>NZCK01000026.1 GCA_002688265.1 archaeon | reverse complement strand
GTGACCAAGTCCCCTACCACATCGTTGCCAAACTTAAGATGTCCAAGGGTCCCGAAACATCAGCTAAACCCCCAATATACTCATCACCCATCACGCATTACGCTTCACCGAGTATCTACGAAGAGGATACGATCTCCTTATCCGACATCCTCCTAACAATGGCGGAGCAACTTAAGGTCATCGTTTTAACCACGTTTATTTCTGTTTTTCTCACATTTACTTATGTCCAATTTATCCAACAGCCTCAGTATGTTAGTTGGGCCACAGTGCTATTGCCGGAGAACAAAATGGGTAATTTAGGCGGCCTCGCTGGTTTGGCCTCTCAATTTGGCGTAAACGTTCCTATGGGTACCACGGCAGATCTTTCCAGTCCGTCATTATACCCCGAATTACTCCGCAGTCGAACTTTTGCAGAAAAAATTCTGGATAAAGAATTTTATTTAGATAAATATGGTAAAAAACTATCCCTATTGGCCATTCTCACTCATGGCAACAAAGCGACTAAGGTTGGGAGAGATCGATTAATTACAGATGCGATAAATAAACTCAATGGTGATGTTCTGGTTTTTGATCAAGACGCCAAATTCACATTTAGCGTTATAAAGGTCACAGCAGAAGACCCCATATTTGCAAAAGAGTTGGCTGATGTGGTGTTGGCTGAGCTGAAAGCATTAAATCGGTATTTTAAAAGCGAATCCGTCAGCCAAAAAAATACCTTTATTGAAAACCGTATTGCATCTGTCGAGGGTGATTTAGAAGGATCAGAACAAGCATTAAAAGACTTTAATGAACGCAATCGACAAATATCGTCCCCCGCATTGCAGTTGGACCAAGAAAGACTCGAGCGCGATGTAGAAGTACAAAAAGGGATTTATTTGACCCTAAAGCAACAATTAGAGTTGGCCAAAATTGAAGAAGTGCAAGAAACGTCTGTAGTGCAGGTGCTGGATAGGCCAACAGTTGCGTTTAAACCATCCAATAAGAATTTAATATTAAGTGTAATTTTATCATTCTTCCTTGGTGGTTGTTCGGGCATAATGATAGGATTTATTCGTTCTTACTTGGACAACAAAGATATGGAAGAGCGAAAAAAGCTTCGAAGAATAAAACATTTCTTAAAGAAAAAAATAAAAGATCTATTCAAAGACCGTCGCATTGTCGGCATCGTTAGTGGATTTATGTTAGTTGGCCTCCCGTTATTCTTGGGCACCCAATCCTCTAATCCAGTTTACTTCGGTATGTATTCCCCAATTCATTTAATCATAAACACTATTTACTTGATTATTTTTCTGTTTTCATCTTGGTTGTTTATGCACCTATCCCGCCAAAAAAATTAATTTGTTTTTGTTTTTTCTATTCACTATTCATAACTCACCGGTCATAATCTAATGAAAAGTTTGAAATCCAAAATTAACAATCATAAATCAACAATCGGAGTAATCGGCCTCGGCTACGTCGGTCTACCATTGGCAATCCGTTTTTATGAAGAAAACTTCAAAACTGTCGGCTTTGACATTGATGAAGAAAAGGTACAAAAGCTCAACAATGGGCAAACCTACATTAAGCACATTCAGGAAGAAAAAATCAAAGCTGCAGTTAACTCCGGTTTTACGGCCACAACAGATTTCAGTGAAATTGCCAATATAGATGTGATAATCATTTGCGTCCCCACACCACTCGGCGTCCACAATGAACCAGACTTAAGCTATATCCATAGGACACTTGAAAACATCAAACCTTATTTAAAAGAGAATCAACTATTAATTTTAGAAAGCACCACCTACCCCGGCACGACGGAAGAAATCCTCGTTCCTTTCATCGAATCAATCCCTGACTCATCACACAACACACATCACACGCCTGTCCGGCACAGCGGAAGCGATGCTGAGTCAATAGAAAATAGTCAATTTCACCCGCCGGAGCTTCAGCGTAGGAGGGCCAAAATAGTCAATAAAAAATTCTCTATTGGAGAGAATTTTTATATCGGTTATTCCCCCGAACGCGAAGATCCCGGCAACAAAGACTTCACCACTAAAACCACCCCAAAGGTCGTTAGTGGTGTAACTGAGAACGGCCTGGAATTAACAAAAACACTCTATGACCAAATTGTGGATCAAACCGTCCCTGTGTCTTCACCTAAAGTTGCCGAAATGACAAAAATAATGGAAAATATCCATCGCGCTGTCAATATTGGTTTGGTAAACGAACTCAAAATGGTGGCTGACAAAATGGATATTGATATTTATGAAGTCATTAACGCTGCCGCCACTAAACCTTTCGGCTTTACCCCCTACTACCCCGGGCCCGGTCTCGGTGGTCATTGTATTCCTATCGATCCATTTTACCTCACTTGGAAAGCAAAAGAAGTGGGTATGAACACTCGCTTCATTGAGCTCGCAGGTGAAATCAATACCAACATGCCTAAATATGTAGTTCAAAAGGTGGGCGATGCTTTAAATTGGGTTGGTAAATCTATTAAAGGTAGCAAAATACTTGTGCTGGGGTTGGCCTATAAGAAAAATGTAGACGATAGTCGAGAATCGCCATCATTTACTATGATCGAATTACTTCTAAGAAAAGGTGCAGAAGTTCAATATTCTGATCCTTACTTCTCAACAACACCCAAAACCAGAAAGTTTGATTGCGATTTGAGAAGCGTTGATCTTACACCTGAAAATATTCATTCATTTGATTTGATTGTTTTATCAACAAATCACGACGACTTTAATTATGAACTTATTGCGAAAGAGTCCAAATTGATTGTAGATACGCGAGGAACTTTTAATAAAACAGACAAAGTATTTCGGGCATAAATTTAATGTTCAAATAAGGATAAAACATAAAATGACAAAAATATTATGAAAATAGCATTAATTACAGGAATAACAGGGCAAGATGGCGCATATCTTGCAGAATTTTTACTTGAAAAGGGTTATGAAGTTCACGGGTTAAGAAGAAGAATATCAATTTTTAACACCGAACGGATAGATCATCTTTATCGTGATCCACATGAGAAGAATGTGCACTTTTTCCTTCATTATGCTGATATGTCTGACAGTATGAGCATCACAAAAGTGATAAAGGATACGCAACCAGACGAAATATATAATTTAGCCGCTATGAGTCATGTTGCGGTTAGCTTTGAAACGCCTGAATATGTTGCTGATGTTGTTGGCACAGGAACCTTGCGAGTTCTTGAGGCGGTAAGATTGTTAGGAATGTCTGATAAAGTGCGTATTTATCAGGCATCAACATCTGAGTTGTATGGAGAAGCTCAAGAAATTCCTCAAACCGAGAAGACTCCTTTTTATCCAAGAAGTCCTTATGCTGTGGCGAAATTGTACGGCTACTGGATTACTGTTAATTACAGGGAGGCCTACGATATGTTTGCCTGTAATGGCATTTTGTTTAACCACGAATCACCTATTAGAGGGGAAACTTTTGTTACTAGAAAAATTACTAGAGCGGTTTCAAAAATTGTTTTGGGCTTACAAGACAAAATTTTCCTCGGAAATCTAAATGCTCAAAGGGATTGGGGGCATGCGAAAGACTATGTTCGGATAATGTGGATGATTTTGCAAGCTGACAAGCCTGAAGACTGGGTTATTGCCACTGGGGTCACAACGACCGTCAGAGACTTTGTCAAAATGTCTTTTGCATATGTAGGCATTGAACTAGAATTTAGAGGCGAAGGTGTTAACGAAAAAGGATTTGTCAAATCTTGCAGTAACCCGAAGTATCAATTAGCAGAGGGCAAAGAAGTGCTGGTGGTTGATCCCGGATATTTTAGACCGACTGAAGTTGAGTTGCTTATAGGTGATCCGACAAAAGCTAAAGATAAGTTAGGTTGGGTTGCTGAGCATAGTTTGGCTGATGTTGTACATGATATGATGGAGTCGGATGTGAATTTGATGACTAAGGAGAAGTACTTAAAAGAGGGCGGGTACCACATTAAGAATAATTTCGAGTAGGGGGTGCTGTGGTTAGTAATATAACAAAAAACGATATTTTAATAGGCCAAATATATGACATGAATGTTGCTGAAGGTGTTGATTTTCCTACGCCAGATGATTGTGCCTTTCAATTTGGATTTTGTGAAACCGATGTCGAAAAAGTAGTCACTCCCCATATGCACAAAAGAGTTGAGCGAGTTATTGACACCACCTCAGAGTTTTTATTCGTTATTCAAGGAAGAATGACTATTGAGATTTACGACGAAAATGAGAGTTACATTGACACAGTGGAGCTAACAAACAATCAAGCTTTATTGCAGTTTGTTGGCGGCCATAAAATTACTATTCACAAAGACACTAAATATTTTGAATTAAAACAGGGTCCCTACTTTGGCCAAGAGTTTGATAAATATATTTTATAGGTATTTTTTATAAGGAGTTTTCTGATGGGGCAGTTTGGAAATTTATATTCACAATACTACGACTTATTATACCAAGATAAGGACTATTTGGCTGAAACCAACTACGTGGATAATTTAATCCAAGAATTCGGAAGGTGCAATAGTAAGACCATGCTTGATTTGGGCTGTGGTACTGGGAAGCATGCCGAGCTTTTTTGTGATCAAGGTTACAAAGTGCATGGAGTTGATTTAAGCGAGGAGATGCTTAAAGAGGCGGAGAAAAGGAGACAGAGCAAGGAAGATAAATTAAGCTTTAGCTTATCTAATATCTCAAACTTAGCTTTAAGCGAGAAGTTTGATGTTGTGGTCTCCCTGTTTCATGTTGTTAGCTATCAAAATTCAAATAAGGATTTGATTAAAACATTTGAAGTAGCTAGAGACCACTTGAATAGGGGTGGGGTGTTTATTTTTGACTTTTGGTATGGTCCTGCTGTTTTGACAGATATACCAAGTGTGCGGTTGAAACGACTTGAAAATTCATCTATAAAAGTTACTAGATTTGCAGAGCCAGCCTTTTATCCGCAAAAAAATACGGTTGATGTTAATTATGATATTTTTATTGAAAACAAAAAGGGAGGTACGACAAGAAAACAAGAGGTACACAAAATGCGATATTTGTTTGATTCGGAATTAGAAATGATATGTGATTCAGTTGGTTTTTCGATAGAAAGCAAATGTGAATGGATGGGGAACAAAACACCAGATTTTAATAGTTGGAATGTAGTTTGGGTTATAAGAAAAATATGAATAATAGATTTATCCCCGTTAACACACCCTTGCTTTCAGGCAATGAAAAAAAATACATTAATGAGTGTATCGATACGGGTTGGATATCGTCTGAAGGTCCATTTGTGGAAAGATTTGAGGCTGATTTAAGCCGTATAGTTAATAGAAAATATGGAGTCGCTGTTTCTAGCGGAACTGCTGCATTAGATATTGCTGTGGAAGCATTGGGAATTGGTAAGGGCGACGAAGTTATTTTGCCTACATTTACAATTATTTCCTGTATTCATCAAATTATTCGTTCTGGAGCAACACCCGTATTTGTTGATAGCGAGCCCATTACTTGGAATATGGATATAAGCCAAATTGAGGATAAAATTACCAAACGAACAAAAGCTATAATGGTTGTGCACATTTATGGTCTACCAGTGGACATTGATCCTGTACTTAAACTTGCAAGAAAATATAAATTGAAAATTATCGAGGATGCTGCAGAAATGATTGGACAAACATATAAAGGTAAGCCCTGTGGAAGTTATGGAGATGTTAGCATTTTTAGTTTTTACCCGAACAAGCATATTACCACTGGAGAAGGAGGTATGGTTGTGACAAATAATAATGAGCTTGCAAAAAAGTGTCAAAGCTTGCGCAATCTTTGTTTTCAAAAAAAACAGCGTTTTGTGCACAAAGAATTAGGATGGAATTATCGCATGACAAATTTGCAAGCGGCTCTTGGCCTAGCTCAGCTAGAACAATTAGATAAATTTGTTGAAAAAAAACGAAAAATGGGGAAATTCTATACGGACAGCTTAAAAGAGATGAAACAAATTCAGGTACCGTTAGAAGAAACAAGCTATGCAAAAAATATTTATTGGGTTTTTGGTATTGTATTAAAAAATAATGCAAAAAATAATGCAAAAAAAATAATGGGGCAACTTCAAGAATTAGGAATTGGGACACGCCCATTTTTTTATCCATTACATCTCCAGCCATATTTTAAAAATAAATTTGCATTTTATCGTGATTCTTATCCGGTTTCTGAAAACATGTCCCAAATGGGGTTTTACTTGCCATCAGGATTAAATCTTTCAAGCTTACAGATTGAAAATATATGTAATCATTTAAAATCTATTTTTATATAAGAAAAATATATAATTACTATCATTTAGCTTAATAGTTTGAATAAGAGGAAATCAAATAAAATTAACTCCATTGTTTGGTTTGTAAGTACACTATCTCAGTCAGGTGGAGGCGAGAGGCTTCTTTTCGAAGGTGCATCATTTTTCATTAATAGGGGCATTAGAGTAAAAGTGCTTACACTAGAAACTGCAAAAAGGGATCTTTTTAATAATAGATATGACAATATTGATACTGTCTACTATGGTATGAGTAATTCATATAATAATATTTTAGAATTTTTCAAAAAATTACATTTTACTCGAAAAACAATTAAATTGATTAACCCCGACTATATAATTGTCCAAAGTGAAAACAATGCAATATTTATTAATTTGGCGTTGGTTTTTATAAAAATTCCAATTGCTCTTTTTATCTTTGGTCAAATGTTTCAGTTTAAAAATGATTTAACTAAATATGCATTTATCTTCAAAAAGCAATTTTCTCTAATCCGGAATAGTATGGAAGGATATAAAAAGGAGAACCCCGCTACTAAACATATTATTAGTTTAAAAAAACGATTAGGAAATGAGATTATAGCCTTTATGCGATACTACTTTGTAAAGAAGACCTCACCAATTTTTGTATTATCTCGCCAAGTGAAATGGGAAGTTCAAAAGCTATATAATAAAAAAGCCCATGTTTTTAAAGGAGCCGTTCCCCTTGAAATACTGAATTATAAAGAAAATAAAAAAATTAGAAACAAATTTGGATTACCAGATGGCCCAATGTTTTTCAGTTTATCGAGGCTAGTGCCAAAAAAAAACGTTGAATTATGTATCCATAGTTTTAAAGCGATTTCAACTAAAAACAGTACTGCATTTTTAGTTATTGGGGGAACAGGCTTCCATAAAAAGTATTTAGAAGAATTGGTTGATAATTTAGGTATGAAAAACAAAGTATATTTTATTGGCTATATTCCCGATATTGACCTTTGGGATTACTATTCAATGTGCGATGTGTTTTTGCAATTAGATGTAGCGGATTTTAATATAGTTTTTTATGAGGCATTGTGTTTGGGAAAAAAAATCATTTTATCTGTTGATACTGAAATTGATAGTTGGTTATCCAACAAGGAAAATGTTGTAATGGTTAAACCCAATATTAATTCAGTTATAAATGCAATGGAGAGAATAATAAGTGAAAACTTAACTCCGCCATTGAAAATCGAAAAACAATTATTGAAACAATACACTTGGGAATATAATTATTCCAAAGTATTACAATTATTATCAAGTAATGCTTAAAGACATAATTGTTGATTCTGGGAAATATTTTATAGGAATGGCTATCGTGGCTTTGGTGGAACTTATAAAAACACCGCTGATCGCAAGTTATTATGGGCCAGGAATTTTTGGCGATTATGCAATTGTATATGGTGCAGTATTATTGATTGTAATGTTTTCTATTTCTTGGATTTCAGCTACTATAGTGCGGTTTATACCAGAATATGAAAAAAAGAATGTCGCAGGTTTTGTTGAGAATTATGTGATGATTTTTGCGATAAAGTCAATTGTGTTTATGACCATTGTTTGGTTTGTTGTTATTTATAGTTTAAAATCATTTATCACTCCTGGATTCTTCAGTATTCTATTAGCAGGTGGTCCTTTTTCTGCAACGTTAGCAATGGATAGATTATTTTTAAGTGTTTTAAGAGCACAGCGTAGACCAAATAAATATTTAATATATTCTATAGCCCAAGGATTTGGAGGTCTTATATTGGGTGTTATTTTTATCTCAATGATTAAAACTGGAGTAGAAGGCTTTATTTGGGGGCAGATAATAATTACTTTAGTATTTATGCCAATATTTTGGTTTAAATATATCAAAACGAGTATGAATATTAAATTATTATTAAACCAAAAGAATAAAGAGTTTAACTTAAAATTGATTTCTTATGGGCTCCCTATTCTGGGGATAAATATCCTCACTTGGGTAATGAGTACTTCAGATCGTTTTTTGATTAAATTTTTTACAGGAAACGAAGCAGTCGGAATATATTCTGCTATATACAATATTTCAGAAAAAAGCATATTTCTGATTTCTTATACATTGACGATGGGATTTGTTCCTATTATATTTAGACTCTGGGAAAACGAGGGTGAGAAAGCTGTGAAGCCAATGATGCAGAAGATCGTCAAATTATATTTATTAATTGCTATTCCTGTTTCTTTAGCTATTATTCTCTTGGGTAAATCAATTACAGAAATATTATTTTCTAAGGCATATTTGCCGGGTTATACCGCCATGCCATATATTGTCATTGGTGCGTTATTTATTGGATTAGCGAACGTTTATACGGAAGTTTTTACAATTAAAAAAGAAACAAAAAAATTATTGCTTTGCTATTTAATTGCAGCTGCTACAAATGTGGGTTTAAATTTATTTTTTATTCCCCAATATGGATATATGGGTGCAGCTTATAGTTCCCTTTTTGGCTATATAGTCTTTTTTTTGATAACATATTTTTATTCAAGAAAATTAATGATCTTTTAATATTATGGTAGTTATTAGTTGGTACATATCGCTTTTATCACTTTCCATCTTTTATTACTTATTTGTAGTCAAAAAAGCAATAAATCTTACGAGTGATTATTTTTTTATTCTTATTTGGTCTCAGATTTTTATATATATTCACATAGCCCCAACATTAACAATGTATAACATAGATTTTATGTTAAAACAGTATTATTTATTCATCCAAATATTCAGCGTTTTATTATTCGAAATACCATTATTTATTATTTATTTAAAATTGAAAAATAAATTTATAATTTTTTCTAAAATGTCAAGAATGCAGATTAAGATTCAACCCTTTAAATTTATAATATTTTTCACAATTAGTGTTTTAATTATCTTTTTTATTTTAAATATCTTCCAAGATTATCCTCTTTGGTTTAAAAGAATTGGTCATAAAGGACTGGCAAATTTGTATCTTTCATTACCACCATCTGTTTGGGCGCTCTTTAGGACTTTTGAAAAGTTAGGAGTTTTAATACTAAGTATTAATCTTATCACCTTTTTTTATTTAAAAAACCCGTTTACAAAAACACTTTCTTTTTTGTCTGTTTTAGTTTTTGGTTCCATAATAACAATTTATATAATGATAAATAGTCGATTGGAATCCGCAATATTAGTATTTGTTATTTTTGGAGTATATTTTTATCAAATTAGAAATAGAAAAAACTTTACCCTTATAAACAAAATGAAGAAAAACCATATAAAATGGTTAGGAATTCTTCTCATTTATTTGTTTACCGTTGTTATTAATTCTCGAACAGAATACAATAGGACAAAAGCTGTTTCTTTAAAATCTCTAAATCCGATTAGTTTAATCAATGATGACCAAAAAGGAACCAATCAATGGTTGATGAGACTTAATGGAATCGACTTAATGGCTCAAATTACCCCTCACGCCTTTAAGCGTGGCTTTGCACATGGTGAAGCCTGGGATAATTTTTTCTTATTTATTTATGGCCCAATCCTTTTCCCAGAGAAAGTGAAAAAGTTAAAAGAACAAAGACAAACCACCGCGAAAGGATTTCTTATAAAAAAATACCTTAAATATGATGAAGACGATTATTATTCATCTATTTTAACTGATTCCTATGGTAATTATGGTCTTCTTGGTTTTATTTTTTGTGCAATTATAATTGCACCTTTAATTTTTTTGGCCTCTACGTTTATTAAGAATCCTCAAAGGGGTTCTCAATTAATAATTGGAATATATATAATGATCAACCTACTAAGATTTGAGCATGAATTAGGATCTCTATTAAGTGATTTAATTAAATTTTCAGTAATATTAATTCCCTTACTTTTTATTAATCCGATTCAAGTTCTTCGTATCAGAAGTTAATAAGGTAAGTATTTTATTGTTTTTGGCAGTTTCCCGATCCCCCAATATGGTTTCAGTAAACTCATTATTATCTTATTTTGGGGTACGGAGCCTTAGTGTTTTTTTAAGTCACCTATTGGTGATTGAATACACATCTATATATATAAATAGATTAATTGAACATGAAGCGCTAAATTTTTTATGTATTGTTGGATTTTCTTTATTAATTACAATGATTATTTCAGAATTTACATATCAATTAATAGAAAAAAGATTTAGTCGATATTTAAACAATAAATTTATTGGTAACCAAATTCCAACTTCAATTTAGAAGTACATTAATAAAATTTACCCCCCCCCATTCCGAATGAAACAAATCGTACAATCATTTAAAACCGGGAAAACTATACTAGAAGAGTTCCCTCCCCCCAATGTTGGATATAGCTCAGTTCTTATCCAAACAACACATAGTTTGGTTTCACTCGGCACAGAGCGCATGTTAGTTGAATTTGGGAAAGCAAGTTTAGTCAAAAAAGCACGCCAACAACCGGATAAAGTCAAGCAAGTCTTAGATAAAATAAAAACCGATGGATTATTACCAACCCTGGATGCAGTGTTTAATAAACTGGGGCAACCCTTACCATTAGGCTATTGCAATGTAGGTAAAGTGATTGCAGTAGGAGAAGGTGTGTCGGAATTTGCAATTGGTGACCGTGTAGCATCAAATGGTCCACACGCAGAAGTGGTTTCCGTTCCAAGGAATTTAGTAGCAAAGATTCCCGATTCAGTTTCAAATGAAGATGCCACATTTACGATAATTGGTTCAATAGGCTTACAAGGCGTTCGTTTATTAAATCCTAACTTAGGAGAATCCATCGTTGTAATTGGGCTTGGACTAATTGGATTAATCACTAGTCAATTACTAAAAGCAAATGGATGTATGGTTATTGGTGTTGATATAGACCAATCCAAATGTGATTTGGCGCAAGAATGGGGGATTAAAACGATAAATCCATCAAATTGCGACCCTGTTAAAACGGTTATGGAATTAACGAAAGAACAAGGGGCGGATGGAGTCCTGATTACTGCTTCAACCAAATCAAATGATGTGATTTCACAAGCTGCTCAAATGAGCAGAAAAAGGGGAAAAATTGTTTTGGTTGGGGTTGTGGGCTTAAATATTAATCGATCTGACTTTTACGAAAAAGAAATATCCTTTCAAGTATCCTGCTCTTATGGTCCAGGCAGATATGATAATCAATATGAGCAAAAAGGAATTGACTATCCACTTCCTTATGTTCGTTGGACAGAAAAACGAAACTTTGAAGCAGTATTAAATGCAATTCAAAATGAGTCATTAAATGTAAATGAAATAATTACTGAAAGAGTACCTTTAGAAAATTATAATCAAATCTACAAGAATATGGATTCAAGTCACTCAATCGCATCTATTTTACAATATCCTGGTTTAGATATAGAAGATTTAAAATCAAGAACGATCAAATTAAAAGATGCCTCGTTTAAAAGTCAAAAAGGTGTTTTAGGTATTATTGGTGCCGGAAACTTTACCACCATGACGGTGCTACCATCCTTAAAAGGAAGTGGAGCTCAATTAAAAATGATTGCCAGTGCAGGCGGTGCAAGTGGAACGCAATTAGCAAAAAAACATGGTATAGCCCAAAGTACCACAGACTACAAAGAAATATTAAATGACACTGATATTGATACGGTGATTGTTTTAACTCGTCATGGCTCGCATGCAAAATTGGTAATAGAGTCTCTCAATGCTGGGCAAAATACCTTTGTGGAAAAACCATTAGCCTTAAATCAAGATGAATTAAATCAAATCCTTGAAGCATATAATAACCACCAGCCAAAAGCCAATCGCCCAACGCTAACAGTCGGTTTTAATCGTCGTTTTTCTCCCCATTTGATAAAAGTAAAACAATCAATGGGTGATAGTGCTGGGGCAGTCAATATTATTGCAACTATGAATGCTGGGTTTATACCAAAAGATCATTGGGTGCATGATTTGGAATCTGGAGGTGGAAGAATAATTGGTGAGGCATGCCATTTAATGGATGTTTGTGTTTACCTTTCTGGGTCTTTGATAGAATCTGTATGTATGAATGGTTTAGGGGATAAAACAGATTTGGCGACCGATAATGCCAGCATTCTATTAAAATTTCAAAATGGGTCAAATGCAATTGTTAATTATTTTTCTAACGGATCTAAAAAGTATAGTAAGGAAAGAGTGGAAGTTTATTATCAAGAGCGAACATGGGTGGTAGATAATTATCGGAAAACTGAAGCATTTGGCGTTAAGGGTTTTAAAACACTTAAAACAAAAATGGATAAAGGCCACAAAAACCAGTTCCATGAATTAATCCGAAGAACCCAAAATGGTGGTAAACCGTTAATTCCCATTGATGAAATTATTAATGTAACGAAAGCCTCCTTTGCAGCAATCGAATCCATGAAAAAGAGAGCTTGGATTAACTTATAATTTATTGCTCCTATAACTATATCATTGCGAATCCCGATTTATCGGGATTTGGCAATCTCATTTGTAGATACTCAATACTGAAATGTGCATCCTATCATCCTATCATTATATTAATATTTCTTCGTGAACTTTCGCGATCTTAGCGGCAAAGAATTATATGAAAATTGATCTAATCGCTGGTGCCCGCCCAAACTTCATGAAGATTGCTCCCATCATTGATGCAATCAAAGTTGAACAATCCAAGGGAGAAAACATAGAATACCGCCTGGTCCATACGGGTCAGCATTATGATAAAAATATGAGTGGCAGTTTCTTTGAACAATTAGAAATTCCATTACCAGATGTAAACTTAGAAGCTGGTAGTGGTACCCAAGCAGAACAAACAGCTAAAATAATGATGGGATATGAATCGTTATTAAAACATGAATCAACAGATTATTGTTTAGTTGTTGGGGATGTAACTTCTACCATGGCTTGTTCAATTGTAGCCAAAAAAATGAATATCAAAGTAATCCATGTCGAAGGAGGTATTCGTTCTTGGGATTTGTCAATGCCGGAAGAGATTAATCGCATGGTTACCGATAGTATTACAGATTACTTTTTTACAACATCTGAAACTGCAAATAATAATTTAATGAAGAATGGCATTCCTGAGGATAGAATCTTTTTTGTTGGGAATACAATGATAGATACGTTACTGAAACATCGTCCAAATTTTAAACAACCTCTGATTTGGGACGAAGTTGGTTTAAGTAAAAAAAATTATATTGTTATGACGCTTCATCGTCCTGCCAATGTGGATGAAGAAATGATTCTAAAAGAATTAATTGATGAAATAATTGACCATTCAAAGGATATCCCAATAATTTTCCCTGTTCATCCAAGAACGGTCAAAAAATTAGAATCACTAGGAATTTTTTATCCAAATCTTCATTTGGTTGAACCATTGGGGTACTTGGAATTTAACTATTTGGTTGAAAGAGCTAAAGCTGTTATCACAGATTCTGGGGGAATTACAGAAGAAACAACAGTGATGAATATACCATGTATGACACTTCGTGATAATACTGAACGTCCTGAAACTATTGAACTAGGAACAAATGAATTATTGGGTGTAAATCCGAAAGCTGTCGGTCCTGCAATGGGAAACCTTTTTTCTGGAACTTGGAAAGATGGCCAGATACCACATCTCTGGGATGGTAAAGCAGCAGAGCGAATTATAAATTATTTACTTTATTCTTTGTAATGCGTTTTCAAAAAAGGAAAGTTTTATTCTTTGTAGTTCTGACAGATTGAATGAAATGAAATATTTTTTATGGGTTATCCCAAAACTAGGTATATTAAACATATTTTCAGTCTTTATTTATAAAGTTAAATGTAAAATAAGTTATTATTCATATAAATATCCTTTAGTTCCATATATTGAAAAAGGACCGATGTTTATAAATAATAACATAAAAATTCGGCAGAAAATATCTTCTGAAAGTATTGCAGCAATAACCAAAAAAGCAGAAAATATTATTAAAGGTTCATTTCAATATTTTTCTAATAAATCTTATTACTTAGGTTCACCTCCAAATTGGTTTTTAGACCCAATTAATAATAAAAATATAAATAATACTAAGATTCACTGGTCAAAATTAAATGAATTTTCAGACCAAGTTTTAGATATAAAAATTATATGGGAACCCTCGAGGTTCGATTGGGCTATGGTATTGGCAAAAGCATTTAACATTACTGGCGATTCTAAATATATTGATACTTTAAATGAATTAATTAAGAATTGGCAAATAGGCAACCCCATTAACCAAGGACCAAATTGGAAGTGCGGACAAGAGGCATCCATAAGAATGATGCAATTATTATTAGCTAAATATATTGTAAATCAACACAAAATACATTCAGTTCCATTCATCGATTTCATTCAAGAGCATTGTGAAAGAATTAATTCGACAATTTCATATGCAATGGCTCAAAATAATAACCATGTTACAAGCGAAGCTGCAGCATTATATATTGGCGGGGCGATCCTAATTGAAATGTCAGGAATTGAAAAAAAACTTAGAAAAAAAGCGATTAGATGGCATAATAAAGGCAAAGCTTTTTTAGAAAATAGAGTTGCTACATTAATATTAAATGATGGCAGTTTTTCACAATATTCAACTAATTATCACAGATTATTGTTGGATACATTAAACATCGTTGAGTTTTGGCGAAAAAAATTGAAAAAAAGTTCTTTTAGTGATAATTATTATACCAAAGTCAACTTGGGTATTAATTGGTTATTTCAAATGACAAACCCTGAGAGTGGAAATGTCCCAAACATGGGCGGTAATGATGGCGCACGGTTATTTGTTACAACAAATACAAAATATAGAGATTATAGACCAACAATACAGCTTAGCACCGCCCTTTTTAAAAATAATTTGTGTTACAAATCTGGACCTTGGGATGAATCACTTTATTGGTTGAATATTGAACGACCATTAAAGAATATTGAAATCAATTATAAATCAATTGTGAATAAATATGGAGGCTACACTATTCTTAGATCAAACAATTCCTATGGTATAATTAGATTTCCACAATTCAAATTCAGGCCAAGTAATTGTGATGCTTTACACTTAGATCTATGGCATAAAGGTATAAATATTTTAAGAGATGGTGGCTCATATAGTTACAGTGATATTGGTTCATTTAATTATTTCGCTGGGAACAAAGCTCATAATACAGTACAGTTTAACGATCACAACCAAATGCCTTTAATAAAGAGATTTCTATTTGGTGAGTGGTTGAATAGTCAATTTGATAAACAAATTACACAGTTAAAAAAAATTGATAAATGGGAAGCATCATATAAAGATTTTATGGGTTGCTCTCATAAAAGAAAGATTTCTGTTTCAAGTAAAGGTGATTGGTCTATTAATGATGAATTATGGGGTAATTCTAAGAACTACACTATACGGTGGAGACTTTTACCTGGTAATTGGCGAAAAAATAAAAATGTTTTCATTGGAGATGAGGCGAAAATAATTGTTATAGCTAATGACCATCAGGTTAATACACAAATTTCAAATGGATATGAATCATTGCATTATTTTGAAAAAACAAAAATTCCAGTATTAGAAATTTATGGTATCCATTTACCCGCTAAAATTCAGACAAAAATTATATTTAAGGATTAATAATTGCATTATTTATGTTTTGCTAATTCATTTGATATAAATAATTCTATGGGTAGTGGCCGTATGAATGATATGATTGCAGGTTTGATAAATCAAGGCCACCACGTCACACTAATAACAAGTTCTTTTGATTACTTAACTGGGGATGTATTACCTACTTTTAAGGGCGGGATTGTATCAATAGAGGAGTATAAAAACCTTCGCATAATCAGGGGTTGGTGTTATACTGGCTACAACAAGAAAAAATTTGGTAGAATATTAACATTTGGTTCATTTTTATTTTCATCCATCTATAGTTTGCGCTATGTAAAATCGTATGATAGAATTTTTGTTGGTACCCCTCCATTTTTTTTAGGGATCCCAGGGTTAATAGCAAAATATTTGAAAAAATCTGATTTATTTTATGAAGTTCGAGATTTATGGGTAGATGTTGCTATTGAATTGGGTTACCTAAACTCTAAATTAATTATAAGGATGATAAGGTTAATTGAAAAAATATTCTATTTGAATGCTAAAAAGATAATCACAAATTCGCCTGCTTTCTCTAAGTACATTTCTGATACTGGTATTCCCCAAGATAAAATTAAATTTATCCCTAATGGTGTTGACATCGGAATGTTTTACCCAGACTCTGAACAAAATAATAAAAATTTTAGGCGAGAAATTGGTCTAAATGAACATTTTATTATTATATATACTGGTGCGCACGGTGTAGCTAATAATTTGAATTATGTTCTCGAAGCCGCAAAAATATTAACGAATGAAAATATAATGTTTTTGTTTGTTGGCGATGGGAATAAGAAGGCTGCTTTGCTAGAAAAAGTAAAAAGTGCAAAAATAAATAACGTTAAATTCCTTGATCCTATTCCAAAAAACAGATTATATAAATATATATCAATGGCCGACGTGGGATTGGCAACCTTAAAACCAACGAATTACTTAAAGACAACATATCCAAACAAGGTTTTTGATTATATGGCATGTAAAATTCCATGCATTATTGCAATTGATGGGGTTATTAGAAATTTAGTTGAATCTAGTAATGCTGGAATGTTTTCAAACCCTAATAATCCAAATAGTCTTGTTAGTACAATATTAAAAATGAAACAGATGACAAAAACTTATAGAGAACAAATGGGAGAGAATGGATACAAAACAATTGTAGATTCTTTTAATAGGAGTATTTGTACTAAAAAGCTAATTGACCAATTAACCCAATTAAATTGATATATGAATAGCAAAGAAAAACTTTTAAGAAAAATAGATAAGTACTGGTTTGTGAGTAAGTTAATTAGGTCTATTAGACCTCCGTCACTTAAATTCGACTTAAATGGGAAAAAGAATAGGGCATGTTTTTCTAAAGCATTATTAGAATCAGGACTAATGGGTGATATTATTGACATTGGAAGCGGCCCAATAAAAGATGGCAATACAAAAGGATTATCAAATGAAATTATATATCGTCGTAAAACTTTAGATTATATTAAAAACTCAGGTGTCGATATTGTTGGAGATGTACATGAACTTCCAATTCCTGATTGTTCTGTTGCCGGCGTACTATTTCAAGGAGTAATAGAACATATAAGTAATCCGCAGAAGGCTATAAGTGAAATAAATAGAATCTTAAAGCCCGGTGGTTATATTTATGTAGAAGCGCCTTTCATGCAACATTTCCACTATGACCCTGAGGATAACTATAGATTTACGGATGATGGCCTTGAAAAAATATTCTCATTGAATGGATTTGAAATTATAAAAAAAGGATCATTATATGGTCCATCTGCTGCATTGGCAGATGTGTTAATTGAATACATAGCAATACTTTTTAGGCATCCAATTCTTTATTGGATCATGAAATGGATTATGGGTTGGTTGTTGTTTTGGATTAAATATTTAGATATTCTATTCATACAAAATCAACAATCAAAATATTTATCCCTTGGTGTTTATATAATTGGTAGAAAAAAATGATGAAACGATTGTTTGATATCATTTTTTCAATGATAATGCTTATAATATTAAGTCCGCTCTTATTCTTTATAGCATTTTTTATTCTAATGATTGATGGGAAGCCTATTCTATTCAAACAATCTAGATCTGGTTTGAATCAACATCCATTTAAATTTTTTAAATTTAGGACAATGAAAAATAAAGAGAGTAAATACGATTCAATTTTACAAGAATCAGATAGCATTACTCATCTTGGAAGGTTATTAAGAAAAACTTCTTTAGATGAATTGCCAAGCTTCATAAATGTACTAAAAGGTGAAATGAGTGTAGTGGGTCCTAGACCATTATTAACAATATATACACCAAGGTATGATGATTCTCAAATAAGAAGATTAGAAGTGAAGCCTGGGATAACAGGTCTAGCTCAAACAAAGGGTAGAAATAGTTTGTCATGGGAGGAAAAGTTTTCTTATGATATTTATTATGTAGATAACCAAAATGTCTTTCTAGATATTAAAATCATTTTAATTACATTTTTTTCAGTTTTAACCAGGAAAGGAATAGCACCTAATAATCAAGAAATTATGCCTGAGTTTACTGGTAGTGATGTTAATGAATCTGTTAATAAAACCAATCCAAGCTAAGTTATGAATCAATTATGTGTAATTACTGGGGTTGCTGGTTCTTTAGGGTGCGCTTTGAGCACTGCTTTTATAGAAAGGGGTTATAGTGTATTTGGGATTGACCATGTAGAACCCGCCACTATCGATAATATTGAGTATTATCGTGCTGATTTAGACCGTATTGTTTATAACTCCACGGAAAAAGAAGCCTTATTGGATGCCATTAACATTTGGAAAGGTAAATCTGCAATTAGAGTTCTGATTAATAATGCTGCCTATCAATATATAAGTAAATGTCATCCAATTGAATTAGAAAAAATTACCCGCACCTTAAATGTAAACCTAATAGCTCCATATATTCTCACATCTCATCTGGCAGAGGATTTAGAGAAAACAAAAGGATCTGTAATAAATATAAGCAGTATTCATGCAAGGCTCACCAAACCTGGTTTTAGTATTTATGCATCCAGTAAGGCAGCTCTTAGCATGTTAACCAAGTCATTAGCAATAGATTTTGGTGGTAAGTTTAGGGTTAATTGCATAGAGCCTGCTGCTATCGATACAATAATGCTTAGGGATGGATTTAATGATAAAACCGAAAAAATAAATGAACTTAAAAGTTTTCATCCACAAGGTCGAATTGCACAGCCGGAAGAAGTTGCAAATCTAGCGGTAAAAATAACTGAACCCGGAATTGATTTTTTGCATGGAGCTTGTATCGATATTAGCGGGGGGATATCTTCGCGTCTGCATGATCCGGAATAATGACTGAATTTAGATGTTCTAATCATTGCCACAATTTGGCGGAAGGAATTATATGGGATCATCATGTAGAATTATTATTGTTTGTTGATATTTTGTCTATGAAATTATTCAGAATGCATCCAAATTCTTTTGAAATTGTAGATGAATATAGTTTTGATGAGTATGTTTGTTGGGTACAACTCACTAATAATGACAATTTATATTTGCTTGGAATGCAGTCTGGTCTTGCAATATTCAATATTCACACTTCTGAAATAAAATATATAAATAAAGAAATCCCCCAGGAACCTTCTCAGAGACTCAATGATTCATTTGTAGATTTTCGTGGAAGGGTTTGGTTTGGATCGATGGAGTATAAATCTGCTGATATTTTTAGTGGAGTACTAGCTAGTTATTCATCGAAGGACAGAAAAATTATAATACAAGATGATGCTTATGGCATTACAAATGGCCCAATTATCAATCATAGGGATACCCATTTGTTTCATACTGATAGCCTAAAAGGTGTTGTATATAAATTTTCCTTACATTCTCAAGGTACTGAATTAACTGATAAAACTGTTTTCCTTAAATTCGACCCCAAATTCGGCGTACCCGATGGGATGTGTTTTGATAAGGAAGGGAATATATATGTCGCAATTTGGGGTGGTTGGTGTATTAATAAGTATAATAGCATGGGTGAATTAATGCATAGTTATAAACTTCCTGATAAGTTTGTAACAAACATTAGTTTTGCTGGTAACAATCTTGATAAAATATTTGTTACTACTGCAATCCAGGGTGATGATGATTCTACACAATCCCAACTAAAAAGTGGCTATATTTATGAAATTTTAAACCATAATTGTCAAGGCGTATTAATGAATGAATATTTGATTTAACATGCAAAATTCCATAAAAGTATCAGTTATTGTAACAATATATAATGTCGACGCATTTTTGCATCAATGTATTAGCAGTATCGTAGATCAATCATTTAAAGAAATTGAAATTATTTTAGTTGACGATGGTTCTTCAGATCATAGTGTGCATATATGTGAATATTATAGAAAATCAGATAATCGTGTAATTTTAATTCAGAAAAAGAAAAATGAAGGACTTGTTGCAGCGCGAAAAACAGGCATACAAAGTGCTTCAGGTGATTATGTAATATATATTGATGCTGATGATTGGATTGAACCTAATTACATAGAAAATATATATAATGAGGCTTTACAATATGGTGTGGATGCTGTTTTCCCTTCTCACATTCGCGATTTTTTAGGGAGTCAAAACATAATTAGTAATAATATTGAGAGTGGTTATTATGATAATAAGAATCTAAAGGAAATAATATTACCTAGGATGCTTTCATTTGGTCAATTTTTTAGTCATGGTATAACTAGCTATCCTTGGGGTAAAATATTTTTACGCAAACATCTATTGAAATTTCAATTACAGGTTCCTGATGATATTGTAATGGGTGAAGATGCTGCTTTGTTGTTTACGCTATTACCCACTCTTGATTCAGTTTATATATCAGATCTTGCAGGATATTATTACCGCCAGAGACCCGGTTCAATGATCAAAACAGTTGGTAATTATAATTCTGAGGCAAAGAAGTTATCGTCCCTTTTTCAGTTTTTATCAAAAAACCTTTCAGTGTATTCTGTTAATTACGACTTTAATAATCAGTTAATGGATTATGTATATGCCCTTTCCTTGATGAGAATCGGTAGTAAATCAAATAACAATGAAAATACAATATCTGAATTGTTGCGTCACCAAAATTTTCCTGTTGGATCTAAAATATGTCTGTATAGCTCAGGCTCGTTTGGGCAAAATATTTATACAAACATACAGAAATCTAATGGTATACAATTGGTAGACTGGGTAGATGAAGACTATAAGGAAAGTCAAATGTGCGGTTTGCCGGTATCTAATATTGATCATATATCTAGTATTGAATTTGATTATGTTTTTATTGCTGCACTAGATCCAGTTGTGGTTCAAGCAGCAATCAAAAAACTCATTTCCTTAAAAATACCTAAAGATAAAATCACCCATATTTCCTTTGATAAGAAAATAATTATACATAATATTTCCAATATGGGTTTTTGTTCCGATTCTTATCATTATCTTGGTAATTAAAATAGTCCCATATTTTACTCAAAAATGATTTGACAATGATATGATAATTAAATTGAATAGAGTTTAAATAAATGGTTAATAATAAAGTTGCTCTTATAACTGGGGCCAGCCGGGGGATAGGGAGGGGTATCGCATTGCAGCTAGCTGACATGAGGTATACTATAATTATTAATTATAATAATGATAGGGCTTCAGCAGAACAAGTATTAAAGACAGTTCTAGGAAAAAAAGGTAATGGTATTTGTTTTAATGCTGACATCTCCAAAAATGAAAACATAGAAAAAATGTTTAAATTTATCTCCCAGGAATACGGACGCCTTGATGTTCTTATCAATAACGCTGGATATGCTCCAATTATTGAAACGGAAAAAATTGATGAGAAGAGTTGGGACCATATTTTGAGTATCAATCTGAAAAGTGCTTTTTTTTGTTCAAATCATGCTATGTTTATAATGAAAAAGGCGGGACAAGGAAAAATAATTAATATTGGGTCACAGGCTGGAATTACTGGAGGTTTTCACTCAGCTGCTCATTATGCAATTGCCAAAGGTGGTATCAATACCCTTACTAAAAGACTTGCTATGGAAGGAGCTCCCTATAATATTTTAGTTAATTGTGTTTCTCCTGGTATTATTGAAACTGATGGAGTAAATGCTTATCCTGAGGAAGTTGTTAAAGATTTGGTAGGTAAAATTCCAATAGGTAGAATAGGTACGGTGTCTGATGTTGCTAATGTAGTATCTTTCCTCTTAACAGAGAAATCCAATTACTTAACTGGAATTAATATTCCCGTTAATGGTGGAATTTATATGAATTAATATGAAGAACCTTTTTGACATAAATAAAAAAAAAGTTATCCTGACTGGTGGAGGCACTGGACTTGGAAAAGCTTGTGCAGAGGTCTTGTGTGAATATGGAGCCGAAATATTTATTCTTGATATTAATAAAGATTTGCAAAATATTTGTGAAGAAGTAAGCTCAAAATTTGAGGGATCTGTGATAGGTAAGATTGTTGACTTAAGAGATCGCTCACAATTAGAAAATGGGTTTGCTGCAGCAATTGACGAATTGGGAACAGTAGATATATTGATTAACAATGCTGGTTTGCAATACCGCGATAATTGTGAATCCTTTCCCTTAGATAAATGGGATGAATTGCTGGAAATCAATTTGACTGCAGTCTTTTTTTTATGTCAGTTGGCTGGTCGATTAATGTTGGAAAAAAAAAGTGGAAAAATTATTAATATAGCATCCTTATCCTCTTTTTTTGGTGGTTATTCGACACCTGCATATTCTGCCAGCAAAGGAGGGGTGTCACAGTTGACAAAAGCATTGTCAAACGAATGGGCAAAGCATGGAATATCTGTTAATGCTATAGCCCCAGGATATATGGATACGCCATTAAATACTGCATTAGTTGGAAACCCTGATCGGGAGCCTGATATTTTGGCAAGAGTACCGGCTGACAGATGGGGTGTACCAGATGATATTAAAGGTACTGTTATATTTCTTGCGTCCAAGGCTTCAGATTTTGTTTCTGGAGTCGTGCTTCCTGTCGATGGTGGCTACCTTGGTAGATAGACTTAATTTTGGATATTAAGACACTAACTGTGAATGTCCAAAAAAATAATAATACCAGTGGGCTTGTTGGTAAAAGGCTTATGATTTTAGGAGGCAATCCTGAAACTGGTACCCTAGTAGATAGTGCTAACGAACTAGGTATTATTACAATTGTTGTCGATCCAAATCTAAATTCCCCCGCTAAGAAAAATGCAAAAATTCACTATGAAGTTGATGGCTTTGATATAAAGGGTTTGATTCAAGTCGCGAAAAAAGAGCATATCGATGGGGTTTTAGTTGGAGTTGCTGATATTCTTGTGCCATCATATGTTAAAATTTGTAATGCGCTTGAATTTCCCTGCTATGCAACTGAAAAAATAATTGAAAGTCTTACCAGAAAAGATGGGTTTTCACATACATTAAGTCAATATGGTATTAACGGGATTTCAACATATGAGCTTGATAGCAGCCTAGCTGCAAAAGATTTAGAAAAAATTGAATACCCTGTATTAATTAAGCCCGTAGATAATGGCGGTGGTGTTGGGATGACTATATGTAATAATGAAGATGAACTTGTTGCCGGGGTAAAATTTGCTGTTGAGAATTCAAGGAAACAGATCTTTTTGACTGAAAAGTATATGACCTGTGATGATATTTTTGCCTATTATACATTTAAAGATGGAGAAATATTTTTATCAGCTATTGCAGATAGAATAACTACCAAAAATCAAGGGAATTTGAGCCCTGTTTGTATCGCCGCAATATACCCTTCCAAACATACTGAAAATTACTATAAAACCATTCACCCTAAGATGATAGAGATGTTTAAAGGGTTGGGTATTAAAAACGGGGTATTGAACATTCAATTCTTCGTTGAGAATGATAAATTTTATGCCTATGACCCTGGATTTCGTTTACAAGGTGAAGCCCCCCATGTCATTGTAAATGCTATCAATAAATTTGATCACCGCATTATGCTAATTAATTTTGCACTTATAGGATCAATGGGTGTTGATGATATTCCCCAACGCAATGATTTCAGGTTAAAAGGGAAATGCGCTTGCACTCTTTGGGTATTATTGAAAAGTGGTAAGATTAGCTCTATAAATGGTATAGAAAAGATAAAAACTGATCTATCTGTAATACATGTGATGCAGCGATTTAATGAGGGCGATGAATTGTTGCCATCAATGGTGGGCAATGAAAAACAGGTTGTTTTTAGAATATATATTGTTGAAAATTCGTTACAACAATTAAGAAAAAAAATAAGTCAAATTCAATCAAATATATCTGTTTATGATAAACTTGGGAATAATATGATTGTTGAATTATTTGATCCGAAGTTTTTATACCATTATTAGGTACAAGTATTATTTATTCTATAATGTATTTTATGGATAGAATTTTAAAGAAGGTGAGATGATGACCAACTATGACAGTTGTCCTATTTGCGAGAATAGTATTGCGGATGTGGATCAAAAATATAATGAATATTCTCTGGTAAAATGTGTTGTATGTGAAATGGTTTACTCAACTCCACATAACACTGATATAAGTATTTACGAAAATAGCTATAAAAATCAAATTAACTCATATGGTAGTTATATAAGGGACCAGATTGAAATTGAAAATAATACTAAGCTAACTTGGGCTCAATCTCAACTACGAAAGTATCTAACTATTAGATCTGGTAAACTACTAGATATAGGGTGCTCAACAGGGTTGTTTATATCAGCTTTTAAGAAATTAGGGTTTGACGTTTATGGCATTGAACCGAGCCAATTAGCTATTGATTCAATGCCATCATCAATTAAGACAAATGTTATAAATGGTGTATTAAATAGAAATAGTTTAAATAAAACCTATTTTGATTTAGTTACAGGATGGGAGGTTATAGAACACTTAGATAACCCTGGAGAATTTTTAGAAAATGTTAAAGCAATATTAAAAATAGATGGGATCTTAGCTTTATCCTGTCCTAATTGGAACTCTCCTTGGGAAAAGAAAACCAAGGATGTGAATAGACGACCACCTTTTCATCTTAATTATTTTACAGAAGCAACACTTCCTAAATTATTAAAAAAATATGGATTTGAAATACTTGTGGTTAAATGCAAGCCATTCCCTTGGAGCGAAGAACTAGGTGCCCTAAAATGGCTTTTATTACCATATAGTTTAATACAATCATTTTTGTTTAATACTAAACCCAACCGATTATTTGTAATAGCAAAACCACAACAATAATGTCAAACAAAAGAATTTTTTTATCCCCTCCGGATATTGGAAATTCAGAAAAAGAACTTCTAAATCAAGCTCTTGATTCTAACTGGATCGCACCGCTTGGTCCAAATGTTGATTCTTTTGAAGAGGAAATAGCAGCTTATTTAGGTGTCCAAAATGCGTGTGCCTTATCATCTGGCACTGCTGGCCTCCATTTAGCATTAAGAATCTTGGGTATAACCAAAGGTGATATTGTTCTCTGCCCGAGCTTAACATTTGCTGCTAGCGCCAATGTACTCTTATATGAAAATGCCATACCGGTTTTTGTGGATGTTGATTTGATAAATTGGACTATAGATCTTTCTTGTCTTGAATCTGCCATGAAAAAATATAACCCCAAGGCTTTTATTGCCGTAGACCTATACGGCCAAAGTTGTGATTATGATGCAATTACTGACTTGTGTGAAAAATATAATGTACTACTTATTGAAGATGCTGCAGAAGCCTTGGGATCTGAATATAGAGATGAGAAATGCGGCTTCTTTGGGCGAATAGGAATTTTGTCCTTCAACGGTAATAAAATTATAACTACTTCCGGTGGTGGTATGTTAGTTTCTTTGAAAAATAATACCCATGTAAGTTTACATGAAGGAGGATGCCATTCTGCAGATTTTGTATATGTAGATGATATAATAAATGCTACTCTTAAATCAATTGATACATTATCCACAGGAATATTCAACATTGGTTCAGGTACTCGTATTACTTTACTTGAGATAGCTGATATGGTTGTAGATATTTTAAAGGCCAATAAAGATTTGATTAATGTAGAGCCTTTGTCAAGTTGCAATGTTATACAAAGATATCCTTTGTTAGATTGTACGAAAGCACATAGGCAATGGGGTTATTCACCAATGTCATTAAAACATGGTTTACAAAAAATGGTCTAATAAGATGAAGGTTAGTAAATAGGATTAATATATTTATTATGAAAAATAATCGAATTTATCTCTCCCCACCTCACATGTCTGGGCAAGAAAAAGAGCTTTTGATAGAAGTTTTGGATTCAAATTGGATTGCTCCCCTGGGGCCACATGTAGATGGGTTTGAAAATGTGCCAATAAAAAAATGCTTGTCATGCCGGAATTTTCGTAGAAAATATCCGGTATCCATTTGAAGTTTTACGGTCTATCAATAAATGGATTCCGTGTCTTTGCACCGAATGACAATT
>NZCK01000025.1 GCA_002688265.1 archaeon | reverse complement strand
TCCATACAGTTAGATTCTTACCATTACACTTTTCACAAGTATAATATTCATCTTTATCTAATAGTACGAGTTCAGGTATGTCATTTCCTTCAGGATTTTCAATCTGTTCTTTCGGATACTCCACTCCTTGTTGTCCAACCAAAGCATCCGTTACAATATTACAGTCATTACAGATATAGGGACGCACGACCGCATGCATACCAAAATCAAAATCGCCAGATGATTCTACATCATAACCACATTTATTACATTTAAATGTGTAGAGCGTGCCCACTTACTCCCCCCAAACTTCGCCAATCTTATCTTTGATTTTCTGCTCATAGATTTCAATCAGTTTCTTATTGGCATTCACCATTTCCTGCTCTTCTTCTATTTGGGCAACGATCTCCTGCTGGACTGATAAAGGCGGAAGGGGAAATTCGCGTTTCTCCACACCACCTTTTGTCGCATGAATCATAGCAATTCCTTTTCCTTCAGATTTTATTGCATCGGTATCACGATCTAACAAGTAGAATAAGAATTTTTTATCAATCTTTTCAGTGACAATTATTTTCCATATGTGATAGTGATAAATAACTTTCGGACCTTCCCAAATTCTTGGTCCAAAAGATGCTGACCAAGCATATAACAAATCTCCTTTATCACAGTATTTATCTTTAGGTAATTCAAGGTCTGAATAATACCAACTTTTATTTGAAAAGAAATTCCCTACTCTTAAAACAGGTGTTTTTCCATTATCTAATAATTCATCCCTTTTATAAGCTCTACCATTGATCAAAGTCGCTACCTTCCCCAACTTCACCATCTCCCAATCGGGGTCAATTTTAAAGGTGGGTTTGTAATTGTCCACTACTTGCCGTTCTCCTCTACAATCTTTATCTCCTCTTCCGTCAAATCATACAACTCATACACCAGTTTATCTATCTTTCGGTCAGTGGAGTCAATCTGCCGTTGGATCACCGTTTTTTCATGCTCCATCTTCACTTTGGGTAGTTTTTTGTTCAGTTCCAGCATTGTGTCCACATAAGCCACCATTTGGTCATGGCTAGTCTTGTCTTCAATATTGTCATAATCAATTTTAGATATTGGAATTTGAGATAAATATTGTTTTGAAAGATTTACAGTTAATTTTGATTCATTAGTGAACTGAACTTTATAGAACCAACTAATTAATTTTGAATTCATTAGTCCTAATATATATTTAATGCTGTAGTCACAATCATCATTCATAATTAGATTATTGATGGACTCTTTATTGTAAAATTGTTCATTATCATAAGCAACTTTTACTGGCCTATTCCCTCCGGTGATTCTTTGAATTAGAAGTTTTTCATTTGCTTCAAATATTTCTTTTGTCCGTGACCTATGTAAAAGTTTTTTCTCATATTTTAAATATTTAGAATCAAAATTTATTTTATACCGAGTTATATTTCTTCCTTCAAGAAAATTTTTATTAAAAGGACCCTTTTTATTTTTTGCTATAACATCACCAATGTTTTTAGTAATTACGACTCCAAAAATTAATTCCTTACATAAATTCCCTAATTTCACAGAATTAGAATCCAATTTTAATATAAGTTTTAGTCCAAATTCTGAAATCGTTGTATTAAATACGAAACCTTTATCAAAATTATTAAATATTGATTGTTTAATTTGAAAAGAGGAATCATTTAACCCACTCGATATGTTTATCCTATTTGTTTGGTCAATAATGTTTTTTATTACAATCACTATAGAACTTGTGATCGCACCTTTAAAAACACCCGTTCCTAAATCGATGACCTGTTTTATGGATGAATTATTTAATAAATATTCCCTCACTTTTTTATAAGATGTAACTCTTAAAAATGTGTTTGGGATTATAAATGATAACAAGCCGTTTTGTGATAATACTTTTAAAGACTTTTCCATTAAAAGAGTAAACAAGTTTACTTTTCCGATGCCTGACTCATATTTATTTTTAAAATAATTTTTCTCTGTACTCTCTATCCCATAATTACCTCCAAAAACATACGGTGGATTTCCAATCACACAATCAAAACCTCCTTTTGCAAACACCTCCAGGAATTCCACTTCCCAATCAAAAGCATTTACTTTTTTTTACTTCTTCATTGTCAAAAAGGGAAATGTTCTGTCCATCGAAATAATCCGAACCAATGAGTGAATTCCCGCATTTGATATTCTCACTCATGTCCGGCAACACATGGCCCTTCAAAAAGAGCATAGCTTGACCTTTATCAAAACCTTCATCCAGCAGTTTCAGGTACAAGCTCATTATGGACACTTCCGTGGCTTCCCGATCAATGTCTACGCCATATAAGTTATTCTTCAGTATATCCGCTTTCTTTTCCACAGACAAACGTATATCCTCATCAGTAGTTAAGTACCAGTCCTTTTTATAGCTACGTTTTCCCCTATTTATTCCATACCATTCCACATGATAGTTCATGAGATAATCAAACGCACCTAGCAGAAATGAACCGCTCCCGCAGGCAGGATCCACAATCTTAATATCCGCAATATCCATCGGAGATTTGCCTTTGATTTTTTCACCCACCGTGTTCTTCACAATATAATCCACGATGTACTGAGGCGTGTAATAGACACCACCTGCTTTTCGCACCGCCGGCTTTTCTTCCACCTTCGCACGATGCCCAGCCGTAAGCCGAATCTTTGATCCCAGAAATTTTTCATAGATACGCCCTAATATCTCTGGTTCGATCACATCAAATTGGTATGGTGACAAAGGCCAACTCAAATGCTTAATGATGTAGATCAGCACTTTATCATCTACCACCAATTTTTCACTGAAATGCTTCTTAAATAGCAGGCCGTTGTAATCCCGATCCAAATTGCGAAACACAGGAACGAGTTTTGAATAAATGTCTGTTTTTGTTTCAGCAACAGCAAGTAGTCTTCCTTCCTGCTCAATGTGTCGGTCTTCCAGGTTTCGGATAAAAATGATCCTATCCAAAATTCGCTGAACTGATACGTTCAGTTCATCCACGGTCAAATCGGTGTTTCGGATTGCAATGTTCCGCGCCAGCATTTCCCGCCATTGTGTAATTTCTTCCAGAAATTCTCTGTCCAGCGTCTTGGTCTTTTTGGTTAGCTTCCCTTTCAGCTCTTCCAGCGAGCCGTCCGCCACAGCTTCCCGGGAGAAATGGTCATAAAGCAAGTCCCACTTGTCGAGATATTTTTCGTAGGTGAGATCGTACTGTTTCAGAACACCCTCAAGCGGCAAATTAAAGTCCGGTTTCTTTAGGGCGTTGAATACCCTGAATTCCTCGAAGTCGGTAAGTACAATGATGGGAGCTTTCCCGTTGGTAGAAAAGGCATACCGCTTCGCCTGAAACACGGGTTCTTTATTTGTAAGTGGTACCCAGGGTGCCTTTGCCTCTACAAAAAACTTGAGTTCACCACCGATTTGAAAAGCGTAGTCGGGGCGTTTGGTAGTATTATGGTCAGAATATTCACGTAGCACATCCCATTGACTCATTTTCAGATTTGTCTGTTCAAAGTCCCACCCTAGCGCATGGAAAAACGGGTCTATAAAGCGTGCTCTGGCACGAGCTTCATTAAAATTGTGGGAAAGGTATTCCTTCTTGTTGGCTGAAAAATCTTCAACCTTTTGTTCGATTAAACTTTTACCCTGGTTATAATCCATAAGGCAATTTACAACTTAGATTATAAAAAATCTCTAAAGCACTAATGGCACTGATTTCCCATATTGCCTTTAACCACCAAAGACGTTACATTCTCAATGAACTGTGTTTACACTTTAGCGATCAATAGGCGGGAAAGCGTGATTGGCTGTCTTCCCGCTTTACTTTTTAGTGGGTGTTTGGAATGATATTGATAGATCTGAAATTAATCTTAATGCACAATAAAAATATTTAGTTAACCAAAAGATGGTTTAAATATGTATGGTTCACTATTTCCTACGGTACTTTTTTTAAAAGAAGATTTTATGCCTTTGGTATATAAGTATCAAATAGTCCTAAAGCTAATTGATGATATTAAAGATATCGAAGGAGTGGATGATGGATTGCTAACATTCTTTTTAATGTTTGATGCACCAGGTAAAGAGTTTGGAGTTGATACAAGTGAGGTGATTACGCATATTTGGAAATTAGTTAACTATAGAGATTTTAAGGAAATGCCAACTACAGGTGAAATAGACATAAAATCTGGCGAGATAAAACAAATTGAAGACTGCTATTTTGTTTTTGGGTGGTTCGGTGAATTTGAATCAAGAGCAGTTTTATTAATTGAAGAAAAAACATTATCAGACTACATAAAATTATTAATTAATGAAGACCCAAATAGTACAATACTTAACGTGGATGCCTTAATAGGAACTAGAGTTATTAATCAAATGGAACATCCACCTATTGTAAATGGTACATGGATTGGACAGCATAGGAACGGACAGAAGAAGTCAGAAGCAACTTACAAGGATGGAGAATTAGACGGGATTTGGATTCGGTGGCATGAGAACGGACAAAAGGGTATAGAAGCAACATACAAAAATGGAGAATTAGATGGGAAATATACTTCATGGTATGAGAACGGACAGAAGGAGTCAGAAGAAATTATGATGGATGTTAGACCAGACGGAAAATATACTACTTGGTATGAGAATGGACAGGAGCAATCAGAATCAACTTACAAGGACGGGGAAATGATTCAGTATACTTTCTGGGACGAAGAAGGAAATAAGATAATAGATGCAACAGAGTAATGATTTGGGAGCGGTAGAAATAACCCCCACCCTAAGGGATAGGATTGAACAAAAGAAGAAATGAAGAATATTTAATCAGAAAGCATAAACCTCATTTGAATAGAAAAGAAAATAATTTGTGGAATATGCAGGGTTGGTGGTAGAGTGATCATTTCCGCCAGCAGACGCACAGACATTCCCGCTTTTTATGCCGATTGGTTTTACAATCGCCTGGGAAAAGGATACTGCACGGTTTTCAACCCGTTTAACCGGAATCAGGTGAAGTACGTGTCGCTTAAACCGAAAGACGTAGACATTATCATTTTTTGGACGAAGCATTCAAAAGCATTTCGGTCAAGACTACACCAATTAGATGATTTGAAAATTCCTTATTACTTCCAATACACCTTGGTTCATTATAGTCAAGAGATTGAGACAAAAGTCCCCAAATATGAAAAACTCCAGGATGAGTTCTTAAGACTGGCCGATCAAGTGGGCCCGGATAGAATTATTTGGCGGTATGATCCCATCATCATTAGTAAAGATTATACACCGGAACGGCATATTGAATATTTCCAAGAAATAGCCCAAAAGCTGAAAGGCTCTACCCGAAGGGTGGTTATTAGTATTGTGGATTATTACCAAAAGACAATTCGGAATATGAAAGGATACAACCGACAGGGTGAGTTGGATGAATATCCGGAAGATAAGATGGTATTTGGAACCTTTATTCAAGACCTCGCGAATATAAGTAAATCAAATGGGTTCGAAATTCAAAGCTGTGCTGAACCTATTGAAATGGATCAATACGGAGTATCTCATGGAAAATGTATCGATGATAATTATATAGCAAAGGTATTTGACCTGGTTGTGATGCATAAGAAAGATACCGGCCAGCGAAAGGAATGTGGCTGTGTGAAAAGTGTGGATATTGGCGTATACGATACATGTCTGCACGGCTGCCAATACTGCTATGCTACAAAACAGCATGAAACTGCAAAAAAGAATTATAATGCCCATGATCCCAATTCGCCATCAATACTTGGTTGGTATGATGCCGAACCACCAAAAGCAGATCCACAGGAAAAGCTGTTTTAAGGATGCCTAATGGCCATTAATCTATTTAGGACAAAAATCATTCCTGAGGATCAAATCGTTTACGTCTATGATTTAGTGAAGAATATTGTTGCACCAGGAGAAAGGGCATTTGTTTCGCCCTATATCCAACAAACTATTGATGGTATCATAGGTAAAAGATTACCAGGCAATTGGGAAGATGATAAGGGATTTATAAACAAACTTACCAAGTCTTTCAGGCAGAAAAACTTTTCTACCTATGGTGGCAAACATTTCCCCGATTACTATGCAGCGTATTATTTGCCCAATAATTTATACAAAATCCAACTCATGTTTTTAGAACTGTTCCGTTTAGGGAGAATCAGCTTTTCAGAAAGGAAAATAAGGGTTTTGGATATTGGCACTGCAGTAGGTACAACAGCTTGGGCATTGTATGACTTCTATGATATCCTGACAAACGTACTTCGCTTGTACGGCCTTAAAGATGAGCAGTTACCTATCCTGGAAGTTGATGGCATTGAAAAATACCAAAGCAATATTGAATTTTTTAATTTAGTACGAGAAGAAATCAAGGGTTCTGGGAAAAGTAAAGTTCATGTCAATGAACCAATCGAGGCAGATGTACTTGAAAATGGACTAAGTAAGGTTACAATCAAAAAGTACGATGTGGTCATTGCTTCGAATATCATCAGTGAATTCCCCAGTTATAAGCACCAAGTAGACTTCTCAAACAATATTGTAAACGGGTTAAAAAAATCTGCTTCGTTCGTGATAGTTGAAACAGCAATGCTTAAAGATACTAGGTCTTTGAAAAAAATTCAATATGAGTTAACACAGCGTAAAGATATCCAAGTTATAAGTCCCTGTGGTAAGGTTGGAGGATTTTCTGAAAGATGTACTAATTGCTATAGTTTTCGTAGGGAAAACTTAAAAATACCAGAAACGATGAAATTATTCTCAAAATATATTGACGATTCCGATGAAAATGAAAAATTAAAGTGGAGTTATACTATATATACGAAAGATGGGGAAGGGACTTCCCAGATACAAAACGGGTATGCCCCTCTTCAACAGGTATTAACAAATGATGATAAAGCAGGTGTTAGTGCACTTGTAGAAATAGTATCAGGTAGAATGTACAAGGATGGGGATGCAGACCATTATTATTTAAAGGTATGTGATCAAAGTGAACCTAAAGAACAATTTATTTTGAAAGTTCTCAAGTATTATGAATTACAAAAATACCACTTTGGAGATAGGTTTGAGATCAAACATGCAAAAATAGAACCAATTCAATGGGCACGTCCACGTTCTATTAAATTTGCTTTAGTTATTGATCCAAGAGTTACTCTTATCGACAATATTGAACCATTAAATGAACCCCGGGGACTAGTTCCATTTAAAGATATTGACGAAACGAATATTTTGTACTTCCTAAAACGATTCTTCCAGTTTGACAAATTCCACGAAGGACAATTCGAGATCCTACAAAAAGTGTTGCGGAATGAGAATGTACTAGGAATATTAGCTACTGGGGGAGGCAAATCCCTTACGTACCAACTCCCTGCTTTATTAAAACCTGGTCTTTCAATAATTATATCACCGTTAAAAAGTTTAATGGATGACCAAGTCCATGGAATGAAAAATAGGTTTGGCTTTGATTTTGTCGATCGGATTCATAGCGGGATACCATTGAAAGAAAAAGAAGGAATCTTTCAACGATTTAAAAACGGACGATTAAAGATTTTATATGTTGCCCCAGAACGACTACAACAAAAGACATTCCAACAGGAACTAAAAAGATTAATTGATAAAGGGATTAATATCAATTACTTCCCAATAGACGAAGCGCATTGTATATCTGAATGGGGTCATGATTTTAGGCCCTCCTATGCCCGGTTAAAAGAAAGACAAAAGGATTTATCCCATGTCGATGGTAGCCAACCATCCATTATTGCATTAACAGCTACAGCATCGAGAAAAGTTCGGGAAGATGTTTTAGAACAACTATCCCTTGATGAAAAAAAGGACCTGTACCATAAAATCATTGATCGAAAGGAATTAAGCCTAGAGGTTATCCCCATGGAATATGATACAGGTACAGGTGGATATGAGATTAGGTATAGGGATCTTTCTAATAAAACCAAATTTTCCAAACACACGTTTAAACCTGCAAGCATGAGGCACGAAGTGCTTGAATATGTATTAAAAGATATTTTACCTAGGCGTTTTGATTCATTTGATATAAAACAAGACCCTGGACTTATTTTTACTATTTACGCTGACCCCCAGCCTGCGGAAGAAATGGCAGCGAAAAAAATAAAAAAGATGGACAAGGAACTTGTCGCTGGTACGGAAGATTTTAAAAAAATATTAAAAAGTAAAGCGGGTGAAATATTTAGGTCGGATAAATGCAGGGAAGGGGAGGGAGCCCAATGGATATCAGGATACTTAAATAAAAAAGGTATTAAGAATAAACCATGGTTTGCATCTTTAGGATATAGACAGAATCGAACAGCAGTTGAAAAAAGACAGCTTGATAAAGAATGGGAAAAAATAAAGACTCAAACCCAGGATGAATATATCAATGGTAAAACGAACCTATTAGTCACTACTAAAGGCTTTGGAATGGGTATCGATAAGCCAGATGTTCGGTATATCATTCATTTTGGTTTCCAAGGATCCCTTGAGTCTTATTTCCAGCAAATTGGACGTGCGGGAAGGGACAGGAATCATTCACATTGTATACTCCTTTGGGACCAGCCAACAAGCGAATGTAACAAATACTTGGAAAATAAGAATGTACCTGAATGTTTTGTAAAAAATAAAGACACGGGGAAACTTGAATATGAAAATTGCCCACATGGTAGACACGTAAGATGTGATTATGCCAAGCAAGTACACTTTATCGAATCAGGTTATCCTTCAAAGGAGGAACTTCAGGAAGCTGTAAATTATTTGAAGGAGAAATCCAATAAAGATGGAACCTATCCATGGGTTTATATAAAGAGAGATTACTTGGCTGATGCTGTAGCAAGTAAATTAGGTTATTCAGGCATGCATCGTTCTCAAGTAAACGAGCGGTTAGCAGTTGAAAAATTATATACATTAAAATACGTTGAAGACTTTTCAGAGACCTATCTTAAGATCAGTATAAAACGTGATGCTACCATGCGCCATTACCTTGATACAACCAATAGTGAGATAGTTAAAGGACACATTGATTTATTAGGCAGAATTTATAATAAGAAATACTCAGGGTATATAGATTTAGAACCAAAAAAATCGTATAAAGAATTTGATATAGCAGGATATATTCAACAAGTTAGAACAAAATTGAAAAAAGAAGTGTTAATAGACGAGGTGGTACAATTTTTTAATATTTTAGATGAGAGGGATGATTTTCATCTCAAAAAAAACTATGCCGCTAACTTCGGGTACGAAATAAAATTGAACGATACCATGCTAAAAGTTTCTGTAGACAAAACCAGTACATTTAAGAAGGTTGAAGAATGGAAAATATCCCAATACCTAATGTTAAAACAGATGGTGTACTATGCAGAGTTACAACCGTTAAATGGTGAATTTATTGAAGGTACTACACAAGGGTGCCGTCGTGCTAATATCATGCAGGTATTTACAACAGAAGGGGCAGAAACTGGAAGCGAGGTAAGGTGCGATTATTGTGACAATTGTGGGTACAATAATGCGTGGGAAGAAAAGGCAAATGATATTGTTGCTGGGGCATCTGTACAGCAATATAGAAAAGCTTTAGAAGACTTTTACCAGTCCCAATCGAAGAACAACGAATACCTCAAGGAGAATATCAACATTCTTTTTGATTTTATAGATACAATGTTTAAAAGCGATTATACTATGATGGTAGAACAAGTTTCAGATAATTGGTTAACACAGCCAGGGGAATCAAAAAATAAAGCAGCAAACTTGATGCTTTCTGCTGCACATTACAAAAAAGAAGACTTTGTGCAATTTGATAAGCATTTGAGTGTCTTCTTTGAAAAAGAAGAAACAGATTTTATACTTTGCCAAGAAGTTATATTGAAGTTAATGGAAAAATTTTCCATTGATCCTCAAAACATGTATAATACCCATTTCAAGGAGGAAGGATTTGAGCAACAGGTCAATGCCCTTAAAATCTTTTCATCGAAAGCTTCAAATAAATTTTTAACCGTGGAATCGGGTATCAGGTTGGAATTGATTGGAATTCAAAACAAGAAATTAAATACGGTTTTATCAAGGTATGAGAAAATGGAGGTTTAATGGATAAACAATTTGAAAATGCAATCAAGAAAATGGATACACTATCGGGAAAAGCAGGTGAACTCCAGGAACATGTGTCTTCTTTATTCAAAAAAGTAGAAAACACTCAGGGTACAATAGATGGGAAAATAGATCAAATAAATAAAGACCTTGAAAAAGTAATGGGAAATTTTGAAGAAGAATCGGAAAAATTATTTACAGATATCAAATCTGAATTTGATAAACAAAAAACAGAAGGGGATAACTCTATAAATGAAATAACTGGTAAGGTAGAGTCTCTTCAAAAAGAATACAAGTCAAAGGTTAAAGATTTAATTAAATCAATAGATAGTAAATCAAAAGAAATATTGAAAATTTATGATGAACTAGCCAAGATCAAGAAAATAGAAGAAGATGCAGCAAAAACATTTGGAAAATTAGCTGATGAACAAAAAGAGGTAATTGTAGGATTCAAAAATGATACAGCAAAATTAATAAAAGCGATGGATATTGGAAAAATTAAGAAAATTGTTGATTCTTTTGAGGATAGGCTGCTCAAGTTAGAAGAAAATGCACATAAGCATACATTTGGAGGGACTAAAGTATGAAAATCAGCAAAATGGAATTAAGAGATTGGAAATATACCAAAGCAACTTTCAACCTTATTACCAAGGAAGATATCTCAATTTATAATTTCAGGATAGTTGATACGGGGAAGGGGCCATTTGTTGGAGTTCCGCAGGAACAAGGGTCTGATGGTAAATATCATAATAGGGTTGGTATGGCAAGAGAGTTAAAAGATGAATTAACAGAATTAGCTTTAAGCCAATTTGAAGAAATGGGTGGAGATAGAGGAGAGGATACCGACAGTACAGAAGGCCCCCCCTTTTAATTAAAAGATTATGTTTACCGACCAACTAACCTTATTGTGGAAAATTATAAAACGGGGTTTTTATATCCTCGGCGGGCTGCTGTTATTTATAGTTGTTATTGAAATCAT
>NZCK01000024.1 GCA_002688265.1 archaeon | reverse complement strand
TCCAGTAACTGATTTCTCAAAAGAAATAGAAACGCCCCTCTCTTCTAAATCACTTAATGGATTAAACTCAACAAAACACTCCTCTTTACCCTTCAGGTTTTTTATTGTTTCAACCAACGTTTCAATCTCTGCTTTATGTTCAGCACTAATACTAACATCAGCTGACAGCGATTCTGTTCCAAAATCAACACTTTCATACACTGAGTCTTTGGCTCCAACAGCAATCTCTTTTGTATCTTCCCAAAGACCTCCTCCAGAAAAAAACACTAGCACTACTACAATCAACAATAAAATTGGGATGAGATAAAAAACTAATTTAGTTTGCACTCCCATTCCTACATCACCCCTAAAAGATCAGATAAAATATCTCCTGCTTGGCCAGACAATATCCCCCATAAAACCATTGCGGCAATTAATAAAATGACTAGAATCACTATTTTTACAATTAGTGACATCTCCATTTCTGCTTTTTTATCCAACCAACCCATCTTTCTCCTCAAATATAAATAAAACATTTAGGGGATTAATCCACCTATTTTTGACCTTAAGCCGAAAACAAAAAGTAAAAAAAGTATAATTGCCAGCAAGATTGTAACTAAGAGGGCAGGTGAAGCGCTGACCTCTCCTTTTTTTGTTGACAACATTATGTTTACCTTTAACTAGCATTACTAACGTTCTTAATCTTCGGAAACTTTGCTTGGTGGGAAACAGCAAACTATGTCTGAACTAACTCCAGAACATTGAAATGCTGATGCAACAGTTCCTGCGTCCTCTCCAGAGTAACCACCAGTTTTACTAAAAGAGTCGGAATTTTTACAATCTTCACTAGTATATTCACAGACCCCTCCTTTACTCTGACAATCCAAAAGGCCCCCTTCTAATGCTCCTGTCTTCCCAGTAAACATTACTATTAGTATGATCATTACAACCAAAGCAATTACTGCACCAATCACTATCCAAAACATGTTTTGTTGCGCTTTTTTACTAATTACCATCTTTTAATTCCAACTACATCCATCAGATTCACAAGCGTTCTCATCAATTCCTGATGCACGACAGTCATCAATGACTCCTTCAAAGTCATCTTTGGCTTCCGTTTCCAGCTCTTGGGTGTTATCTTTGTCATTAGCTGCTTGACTCATTGCATTCAAAAACGCATTTTCTTGACTGCTTGTTGGATGACAATCACCATAAACTATTTTGTATGTTGTTAATTCTGCTGTTCCTTCTTCACCTAAACCTTCACTAAATACTGACATTCTTCCAGTAAAAATCAAAACCAACACCACTAAAACAACTAGTGCCAGTGCTGCTACAATAATAACTGTTAAAGACAATCCTTGTCCCTTCTTTGATTTTAGAAAATCCATTCCATCCACCTCGTTAAATATTAAATTTTATACTATTAATACTAGTTAATAAATAATCTCTTAGCGTATATAAACATTACGGGAATCCCTATTCAAATTTAATAAAAACTTTACTCACAGATATACAAAACACTTTCAATTAAACCTACATTCGTCACATAAATCGGAAATAATCCTGAACTATCTCGCTCAGTTGAAGTGGCACATCCACCACTATCAATCTCTAATACTGTCAAAGGCTCAGTTCCAACCAAAACTTCAGCGCTAAACAAATATTCTTTATGCCATTCTCCTAGTGTAGCATTTAACAAAATAGAAATTTCTTCTTCTAACAAATCACAGCTGCTATCGTAACCATAACAACTAATATCTCCTGCGGTATTAAATCTAACAACATCTGCACAATCCTCAAGCAAATCCGCTTGAACTTTTAGTTCATCAGGATCATTTGATGTGGCGCTATCATAACATTCTAATTCTGTTTTCATAACTGCACTCATTGTGCTATAAGCAAGACCTTTTCTAGTAAATATTTTTTTAGCTGGTTCTTCCTGTAGAGCAAATTTGGCTAAGAACAACATTCCAAGTGTTAGCATTATCACAATTACAACTAGGCCAATCATTTCTGTTTGTCCTCTGCGATTAGCCATTTTAACTGAACACCTCAATTTTCAAGTAACCAAAACTGTAAATAATTTCATTTCCTAAGAATAATGAACTTACTGCACTGTCATATCCATAGCCTTGCATTCCATCTCTTAAAGTAATCACAAAATAGGTGGCTTCTTTTCGATCCCAAGCAGAGTATTCTGTCCCATTATCATAAATTCCTGTTTTTTCAAATTCGTAAACGGTCCAAGAATAATTTATGGGGTAAACCATGTTTACACTTATATTCGCGTAACCAAAAATATTGAAGTAATAATCTGTCAAATATCTGGGGTTTTCTTCCATCATCATATTCATGGCCCTCACCTTTGTCATATCAACACAATTATCTTCAGATTCTGCATCTCCTTGACTGCATTGAATTTCTGGTAAAAACAAAGTTACTAGTGTAATATCCATTGCTTTTTGGGCTAACAATTCTTCTTGTTGATTTTGAAAGCTAATTTCTTGGAATTTAAAGTAAAATATTGATCCAAACAGCACTAAAACGAAAAATATGAAGATCACTCCTATTGTTTCCATCATTTGCATTTGGGCTCTTCGGCCTTTAGGAAAAATTCCCCATTTGCGCTGCTGTTTTTTATTAATTGTTTTCATTTTTTCCCAAATAGCCTATTTTAATTGTGTCAGTATAATGTCTCACAATTTTCTCCACTTAATGCTTCGTTTAAAGTGTGCACTTCTCTGGCATATTCTGAAAGTTCTGTGCAATAATCATAACCTTGCTCTATACAAGTTGTAAGTGTGCTTGCCAAATTATTAAGCGCGTCTTCCATGTTAGATGCGTCTTCTGTTAAATGCAAACCACAATCAGTATTAGCTTGAGCTTCTTCTGGCCCTTCTTCATAATAAGAGATCATCTCTTCAACTTTCTCCTGGTACAACTGAGTCACTAAATAGTACCGTTTAAACGCTTTCATCATATTACATTTGTATGACTCATCATCGGATGAAAACAAGGCACCATATAATGCTGCATCTTTTTCTTCGTACCCTGTATTAATTATCGGGACAGATCCTGCTGAAGTTAATTTATTCCAAACATCTCCATTCTTAGCAAAATAATTTACGCTACTTAATGTGTCTGATATTAAAATTCCTGTAACTACGCCAGTATCTGCATCTTTTAATATGTCAGGAATTTCCATACTATGAACTAACGTGCTTCCATCAAGGTCAATTATTCGAACATGGTACAAATCTCCTGGTGAAGAAATTTCAGATACATCAGAAATAAATTCTATTGTGAACCCATCTGTTGCATTTTCTAAATCAGTTCTAAATGCTGTATTCTCTCCACCTATAACGTAATATTTAACTGAAGTTGATGTGACCATCAATAAATCCATCACTTTGTAAGGCATTTTATAGGGCAAACTCCAAGTAATCATTTCTGTTCCTTCCATTGTTTTAGGAGCGAACAAAACTTGCATTGGTAATTCGCTGCTGGCAGTACTTCCTGTAATTCCATACTGTGCAAATATGTCATCAAAACCACCTCCGTCATCTAGTTCGCAATCAAAATATAATTCAAATCCTGCAAGTCCACTTATATCTACAAAATTAATTGTCCTCTCAGAGACTGTTGATCCTGTTAAAATAGAATCCATAACTGTTACAATATCAAAATTTAATTTTTGTTCAGATACTGATTTTTGTTTAATTATAATTCCTACAAAAAATAATAAAATCATTGTTCCAGCTATCAAAACAAAGATCCAATTAAAACTGAGTGTCATTTGCCCTGTTTTAGACCGAACTCTTCTTCTTACTACCATTTTTATAATATATTAACTCAAAAAATAAAATTCAATACAAGTAACTTCAATTTAGCTTGCTTCTGAGAGATATGTTTTTGAGCCTAATCCTTCCAATCTCAGAGTGAATTGTCCGCCGCTTACAGTTGCACAAAAATAATCTTCGTCTAGTTCGATATTATAAACTTTAATAGAAACTGGTGCTGTTGGCTCCAAAAACACATTTTCATCAGCCGCAGTGTATCCTCCCTCTTCAAAAGCAGTCTCCCAGACATCACACGCAATAATATTTTTTTGACAAAGTTCACTACTCGAATCATACTCTGCATCCAAATCTATAAAACAAACTTCTTCATATCTCGCAGGAAGATAAAATGTTGTTTGTCTGACTGCACCATATTCTGAGGCTATTTGTTTTATGTCTGATTCGATTTCATTTTTGAATTGTAAGAACTCAACTGTTTCTCCTTTCTCCAAGAAGTCTGCGATAGCTTTGTATCCAAAAATCATAACAAATGCAAAAGTTAAACCCGCTACTATAAACACAAAAACTTGTCCTATTCCTTGTCCCTTTTTGTCTCTAAAAATATTTTCTCTTGCAATTGTCATCTTTCCCATCTTCTCTTCTCCCCTACAAATAATCGCTTCTTTTCCAAGTTAACATTATCAACATTTATTGAAATTAATTATTATTTCCCTCTTTTATCACTTAACTTTTTTAGTTTACTAAAGATGTTTTTAGCATCTTGTGGAGACGCCACTGAATCTAATGATTTTCCTTTAGCTTTTTTAGAAATACTATCTAATTGTGAGAACAGACTTTTTTCATGTGGTTTTAAACCTTTTTTGACAATATCACGATGTTCTGAATATCTTGAAGTTAAATCTCCTAATTTTTCCAGTGGTTTTTTCTTGGAATCTAATACGTCTGCAAAATGAGGGAAACTAGAACTACTCTTATTAAAGTCACCAAATTCGCCAACTCGTTGTTTACGTTTTGCTTTTTTGTTTCTAACTTTTCCTAAACCAGCAACAGCATTACGCATATTAGCAATCCATCCTCCTGCTCCACTTGCCTCTGCAGCACCAGCTGCACCTGTGGCCCGTCCACTAACTACTCCACTTGGTCCAGAATACGGTCCTCCCATTAATCCATTATCAGAACCTGTTGAACTAGCAGTCGTTCCTTTTCCAAAGAATTGAGCTACTGCTGCTTTTCCTTTTGGATCTTTTGCATAAGCATAGTAGAGTCCTGCTCCACCTCCAATTAATAATACTAGTCCGATCAAGAAGAAGATCAATGCCATTAATGATCCTTCACTATCTCCAGAAGTACTACTAGAACTTGAATCATCGCTACTTATTAAATCATCTTCTGTTGAAGTTGTACTACTACTATCTTCACTTGGGCCATCAGAGGTACAAGGGTTATAACCTGCTCGGTATTCTTCGTAACTAGTGTAACCATCCCCATCGTAATCTTCATTAGTGTCCAAAGTTCCATCAGAATCACTGTCAGAGCTAATATAATTGAATGGACAACTTGTTTGATCGTACAATTTTTCCCAACTATCTGGCAGCCCATCGTTATCAGTATCGCTGGTCCCACTCTCAGATTCTGCGTCTGGTACTTCTCCGTAACCACACCCTTCACTATCAACTGCAGAACCTGCAGCTGTACTTCCACAAGCATCACAACTATTTGCCACTTTGTCCCCATCGTCATCAGAGACCGTAACTTTCTTTGAACTGCTAACATTATTTCCGTTTACATCTTCGGCATAATAACAAACCCACCCACTGCTTTCAAAATCAATATTTGATCCATAATAATTTTCTGTAGTATTGCAATCTGAAGATGAAGCCGCTGACCCATAAAATATAGAAGAACACCCCATAGCATCTTCACAATCTATTACAGCAGTCACTTTTGAGCAACTATCAGTAGTTGTAACTGTAACTGTTGGCGGCGTTTCATCCGAGGTACAACTTTCTGAATCACTTGACACTGCAATAAATCCATCACTGGTAGCTCCTGATCCTACATTTCCAGCAGTGTCAGTAACTGACACCTCAAAATAATAAGATGTATTCTCCAATAAATTCAACCCAGTAATTGTTGTTCCGTTCTCAACTGGCATTGTGCCAGTAGTAATTAAAGTTCCAGAACTTGTTGAACCCGTATCTACTGACTCATTTGTTTCGTTAGAACTTGTTGAATCTTCTACGACAACAGAGTCTCCTTGATACAATTCATAATAATAACTACTAATTGACTCATCATCAGTGTATGCAAACAGTGATGCAGTGTCTAGACTACAAGTGTAAGTTCCATCATCAATTTCAGAAACAATTGGCGCTGTTAAATCAATTGCAAAATTTGCTTCTGCTTCTCTATCACTTCCTTCAATACTACAAACAATCAAATATTGATATTCTCCTTCTGATAATACTCCTAAATATTGGCTGTGAGTTGTGCCTCCAGTAGATTCCATTACAACTTCATCATAACTGCATTCTGCATTTTTACTTGTAACAACTTCTAATGTGACATCGGTATTGGTAATGTATCCACTTGGTAAAATCGATTCAATATATCCAGAGATGGAATAATCTACACTAAATGTGATTTCGTTGGCCTCAGATAAATCTCCTGCCCCATTCATACATTGTACATTCAATAAATAATCTTTTGACGCTCCTGCAAAACTAAAACCAAAAGCAGTTTCATGATCTAAAAACAGTTCTTGTTCTCCATCGTCTCCTTCAAACCCTGGGAACGAGTATTCCATTGTGTCGTACTCGTGACTTCCTGTTGACTCACTATCATCACTAAATTTGCAGAGCGTTTTATCATCAGTACTTACATACAAATACGTTTCTACTCCTTCGCTCATGGAGTCAGGATCCGCGTAACTAGATCCAATTACAGGGAGTGTTGGATCATATTCTAAATTCATTAATTGATTTGGTCCCACTTCCCCAGTGTAATCTTCGCATTGCACGTATAAAGTCTTGACGTTACCTGATTCCTCGTAAGCTTCTAACACTTCTCCTGGGAATTCTAGGTAAGTATAATGATTATCAGCGATATCACTATTAGAGATTTGTTTATATTCTGGTTGGGTATGCATATCAAACCCGTCGTTAAAATCAAAAGCACAGGCGTTGGTATCAATTTTGGTCATCACTTCCCAATCAAATGTTGCAGCATTACTAATTCCCCAAACTTCTCCTTCATAGTAGAATTGGGTTGGTGTCACCAGCAAAATTCCAAATCCTTCGATAAGTATTTCTCCGCAATCAGGATATCCAACAGATCCTCCTTCATCAACAGAGTAATAACAAATTTCGGTGCTTTCAACTACAGAGACACTGGCTGTGTACTCCACGTAGCCTTCTGCTTCAGCATATTCACATTCTTCTCCAAGACAATAATAAGTACTGGCGCAAGCGAATCCATCATCTTCTACGCATTCAAAATCGATTTGAACTTCTTCAATAAAAAATTCTTCCCAAGCGTATCCGGTTGGTTCTTCAATTCTTTCTCCTTCGGTTAAAATGATTTGAGTTTCTGGTGCTGTAAAATCTACGCTGAAATAGAAATAGTCTTCTAGAATGTCTCCATCAAGTGATTCTACACAAACAACTTTTACTGTTCCAGAGTAATCTCCTTCAAAATAACCAGCAACTTCTGTTGTTTCATGTACTTTGTTTTCAGTGTCAGATGTTGCAAAATCTGCTAGTTTGTTTCCACTTTCTACTTCATACAATTCACAAGTGGCTGATACTGCTGTTGTCACTGCAAATTCTACACTCGTTTCGGCGATCACTCCTTCAAACGGGGGATATACAATGCTTATGTCTTGTTCTAAATCAAAAACAATCTCTTCGTCAAACTCGCCTAAGTTCCCATAATCATCGTAGCAATTTACAGTTAAGTTGTATATAATTCCATCAAGGTTACTAAATGTGGCTTCTTTATCTTCATCTCTCTCAGAACTAGTTTCGTAACTATCTCCTGAAGGATAAGTTTCATCTAATCCAAAATCACAACGCATTGCTTCATTCATATCACTTAGGTAAACTGTTAATTCGCTAAGATCAGCATCAGTTGTGCTTTCCCATTCAACGGTAAACTCTGGGTTATGGTTGTCCACAAAAACTATTGCTTCTCTAACTGATTCTTGATTATAATATTTGTCTAGTGAGAAGTATCTAAGTACATAACTTTCTCCATCAATTTTGCTTGCGCTTAAGAAACTGCTATTGATTAAATCAATTACTAATTCTTCAGTGTTTTCTAATCCTGCATAATCTACATACTCGAAATTATCGCAATCACCAGAATCTGAACTCATTATGCAATATCCTAATTGGCCCATTGGATTCTCTTCGTCTGTTCCAGAAAAACTTACATTAGAATAAGCTGTTGAAACCACTTCAAAACTGTTCGTAACTATGCTGGTTGTTGGAGAGTATACGTCTCTAACACAGGAGTCATATTCTCCACTACTAAATTCACTACAATCATCATTTTTGTCACCATTTCCGTCTTTGTAGCAATATCCATTAACTCCTTCACCTAATCCTTCTGCTGAAGCCGTGAGTGATTCTTGCCAAGCACAAGCGTTCCATGCACAACTGTCTTCTGATCCACTAACTACTCCTGAAATAATTGAAACATCACTTCCTCCGCTACATTCTATTTCCGAATTGTAAGTGTAACAGTTAGCATCCCCACTTGCTTCATCTCCACAAGAGTCGCAAGCTGCCAATTCTTCATCAGCAAAACAACGTCCTAGGTTGCTACAAACGTCTGCTGTACAAAAAGTGTTTTCGAAAAGGTCTGCATCTGGACCACATTGACTGCAGTATTCTCCAAACCCTAAGATTTCTAAATCACCATATCCTTCCTCAACACAATATCCATGCCCTGTTTGTTCAGATGTTGGAAATAGGTAACCTAAATCTAAGAATGAATCGCTGTTTTCCACGCCATAATCTAAACTACTATTGCTTGAATCTATCCAGTTGCAACCAATGCCTAAACAGTTATTGACTTCGCAACTGTCTTGGCTGATATAATCAAAACAGTTTACTACTTGTTCGCATGAGTAACAGGCATCAACAATACTAGTTTCGGTGTAATCATAATAACAGAATGAATCGTATCCATCTTGTGCGTCATAATTTCCATAACATGAAGATGAATCGTAATATAATCCGAATGGATCTGCGTTTTGTCCAAGAACATTACAATTTCCAGTATTTTTACAAAGTGCATAAGTTTCTGAAGCAGCACTACAAAAATAACTGCTTTCAGAGTCATCCAAACTTGAACAATCAACTGAACTTATGATATTATTGCCCTCATCGCAAGAATAAACAGTTTTCCTTTCATCGGTGCTGGTGTCGGAATCGTCTGAGATACAAAATGTGGCTCCAACTTCTCTCCCTTCGCAATTCAAATTTCCAAGTGTGATACTAATTGTTGCTGGGCTTGAACTTTGTCTTACTTGTGGGTCACCATTTTCATCTAATGGTCCGTCAGTGTAAACTGCCCAAATTGAGTAAGTGTATGTTTCTCCCCATTCTACTTCTAGGTCGGTTGTAGTAATTACTAGAGGAGAAAATGAATCTACTCCACTTAGTGGTAATCCATCTCTTTGAATAATGTAACCACTTACTTCATTACATGGTTTTTCCCAACTAAGGATTACTTCGGAAACTCCTTGTGTAATTGTAGCTTCGAAAACTTCTACTGATTTTTCTTGGTTAGCTTCGCCGTAACTACATTCCCCAATTTCTTGTTGTAATAAGATTGATAAATCAACCTCATTTGCGCCAACTGTTATTTCGTACTCTTCACTAGCATAATCTTGATAGGTCGCTTGTACTGTGTAAGTTCCATCTTCTAAGTAAACTTCATAATCCCCGTCTGGATATTGAGAATTGCCTTTGTAAACACCGTCAACGTAAATTGAAGCTCCAAAAACCACTCCCTCTGGGTTTTGAACCAAGCCATCTCCGTTTTCATCAAGCCACGTTATTCCACTTACTCCTTGAAAATCTATTGAGTCAATCACTAAATCGTGGCTTGAATCTCCGCTAACAGTTAATGAGTCTGTGGTTGTTGCGTACGCATACTTAGTCATAGTGATGATGTAACTGTCTGACTGTAATCCAGAAATACTATAACTTCCTTCTGAGCTACTGGTTGTACAAAATTCTTCGCCCGTTGAAGATTCAAAGCAAATACTTACATCAGCAACCAGTACGCTAGTATCATCATAAACTTCTCCACTAATAGTGTAACTATCTCCGGCTGGAGCCAAGGTGATATTAGTTTCAACATTTTCACCTGAACTTACTGAAATTGAGCTGCTAACACTTGAATATCCTGTTGCACTAACTTGTAAAACATAACTTCCTGGAGTAACTCCAGAAAAAGAATAATATCCATCACTAGAACTAGTATCTGTTTGGGTGCTACTAAGTTCTACGTTGGCTCCACTGATAGCTAATCCATCTTGATCTAGAATATATCCTCCAACTGTTCCTAAGCTTAGTTCAACTCCGCAGATTGTAGTTTGACAGGAATTTGAATCCATATTTTCAATTATCATTGAAATATCGCTTTCGGTGTAGCCTTGTTGGATTGCTCTTTCGACACAATCATATCGAATGTCTACATATTCACAAAAACTTCCAACAGAGCAGCATCCTTCAGAACACCAAAGGTCATATTCGTCATCTGAGATTGCTTCTCCTCCTAAATCTTCACATTTTCCAATAGAGTGGGTATCACAATCATAAGAACAGGTTACTTCGGCACAAACTTCTGGGTAATTAGAACAAGATTCACCAGCAATAAACATTGAATCAAAATCGCAATTATCATCATTGGAACAGTCTGCTTCTGCTTCACTTTCTAAAACATTGTTTTGACAGAGATAATCTTCTGATCCCCCTGTAAATAAATAACATCCTTCGGTGTCAGCAAAAACTCCTACGGTGAATAGTACAAATAGTAGAATGAACAGTAAAAATATGCCATTAAATCTAGTAAAAACATACTTCGAACTAGCTCCAGAAACAGATGACCCTAAAGTAGTCTGTTTTTTCCTCTCAACCATCACCTTAAATCTACTCTGTGAAATGGTCGAGAGATTTATAAATCTTCGTTTTAAAAAAAAGGTTAAAAAACTAATATAAAGAGAATATCTAACAATAACTTGGCAATAAATTAAAAAGCCTGTCTTATTTGAGTTTCTTTAGAGTAAAATGTCAACTGAAATATTAATTAAAAAAGTAACAAAAACTAATTTTGATAGTTTCATAAATCTTCTTGAAAAAATGGCTTTATTTGAAGATCAATCCCCTCCAGATTCTGCAGCAAAGAAGCGCCTAAAAGAAGACGCATTATCAAAAAATCCAAAATATGAGGCATTTATTGCTAATCTTGGATCTCAAGATATTGGATTCATGATTATTTATCCAACTTATTCTAGTTTTCTTGCACTCCCTTCTCTTTTTTTAGAAGATATTTTTGTGTTAAAAGAATTTAGAAAGCAAAGGATTGGACAAAAAATGTTTGATTATTGTGTGAAACTTGCTAAAGATAGGGATTGTGGTCGCATGGAATGGTGGACTTTAAATTGGAACATGCCGGCAATAAATTTTTACAAAAAAAATAATGCTACTAGAACGAACAACATTTTTTATCAACTCTCAAAAAAACAGATTGATGAGCATGTTTCAAATTCTTAAACAAACATAAAATATAATTGCTGCAACATTCCAAACACAAACAAGAAAATTATTGTATAACCAATCACCACATTTTTTTTCAAAGCAAATTCTGGTTTACGATTTCCCATAACTTTAGCTTTCCAATATGCTAAAACAATTAATATTCCATCAATTCCTCCTGCAAAAATTCCTGTGATTGCAAGGGCTGCCATAAAAGTAGTTAAATTAAATATCAAAGCAATTAAAGGGAGTGATAACGTCAAAAAAATGCTAAGGTTTCTAGAAAGTTTGTAATCATAATCATACATTTCAACCAGGGCAATTCCTAACGTGATAAATGAAGTAAACATGGCGAGGATAGCAAGGATGTTTGCAAATATTCCTAAAGTTGGGCTAATAAATTGTGATAATGCAATTGTTGCAATTCGCTCGTTAGCTGCCAGGGCTTCAAAATTCTCAAAACCTACTGTTCCAATAACTGTAACACAGAAAAATAAATATAAAACCACTGGGATTAATGTCCCAACAATAACTGCTCCTCGAAACTTTTTTCGATCTTTACCTAATATCTCTTCCATTTCAGGAATTGCTGCCGATCCAATGAATGCAAATATGATTACTCCTAATGGGAAAAATATTTCTGACAAATCGGAATAAGTCAAATAATTTACTTGTATTTTTGAGACCGATAAAACACAAATTAAAAGTAAAACTATAACCATAAAACTAACAACTAACAATTCTGCTCTTCCCATCTCGTGTACGCCCAAGAAAATGATTATGGTACAAAGCGCGAAGAATACTAAACTGAGTGTGATTGGTTCAAAAAATATTGCTGGTAAAATTGAACTTAGAAATGGTATTTGTAACATTAATGCTCGAAGAGATTCCCCTTCCCCAATTAAATATGCAATTAACGCCCCATAAATTCCTACCATCATAGAAAAGGTCATGGCTCGTTTTCCCCATTTTCCAAGGTAACGTTCCATGTAACCACTAAGTTGATGTTTCCCTTTGGTTCTAAGTGCAGTTTCGGCTAAGAACAGATTCAAAAATAAAAACACAATTCCTATCAAAATAATTATTGCTGACCCATATACTAATCCTGTTTTAGAAACAACATATGGGATTCCAAGTATTCCTGCTCCTATAACTGTTCCAGTTAAAGTTGCTGTTGCCTTTAGCAATTTTGAATTATTCTTGCACCAGCTAATTACCATCCCATTACTTCCTAAATTTAAATATTATTTATCAAAAATAAAGAATTGAAAATTAGTTTATATTAGTTTGTATTTTCCTTTCAAAAAGAATGACATTTAACTTAAATACAAAGTTAAAGCAATAACTAAAACCCAAGATATTGAGAGTATAATTAGCTTTTTATCTTTTAATGCCAATTGAGTTTGAATTCCTACTTTTGGGTCAATTTTAATCAAGTTCAAATAACGAATCAATGCCCAAAATGCAAAAGGTAAGCTAATAAGTAACAACCAATTTTTTTGAATAGAATAAATAGTAAAACTTAGCAGCAATAATGTTGAGCTTATTTTAAGAAATCTCATACTACTTTTTAAGGAATATTTTCCCAAAACCTCTCTGGTTTTCTCTGCTTTATCTTTAAGTAAGGCTATTTCTGAATACCTTTTTCCTGAAACCAAAAAGCCTGCCAAAAAGAATGGACAAATAATAAGCCAAGGAGAAATCCAAACCAGAATTGCAAGGGCACCCAAGATTGCTCGAATTACAAAAAACAAAGAGATCATAATTATATCTAAGTACAAATATCTCTTGAAAGAAAAAGTGTAAATCTGCATTAGCAAGAATAATATTATTGTTAAAATCAAAAATAATGGATTCAAAAAAGCTGCTAAGGTCAATCCTAAAATCAAAAACAGTCCAGCAATAGTTTTGGCGTTTCTAATCGAGACTATTCCTGCTGCAATTGGCCTATTCTTTCTTAGTAGATGTTTAGTGTCTTTTTCTTTGTCTTTGATGTCATTGATTATATAATTAGCTGAGGATACAAACGATAATGCAAAAAATGCTAAAATTGACAAAACCAATAATTTTGGGTCGAACAGATTTTCTGAGAACAATAATGCAACAAAAACTACTGTGTTCTTGTACCATTGTTGTACTCGAAGTAATTTAGTAATTGTTCGGAATGAATACATGTCCTTTACTAGAAAGATTCTGTATTTAAAGATTAGTGAAATAAGTTAAAGAAAGAGTGGGGATACTGGGATTCGAATTTCTGAATAAAAAGCAGATGCTTATTATTTCCCAGATCCTCAGGTATCTACTGGAGAACCATTCATTGCCAATTAAGGCTCATCGCTCCATAACTGGAGCCCGATATTCTAGCCAGGTTATACTATATCCCCACAGGTACTACTAGCTGCCCTTAAGCTGTATAAAAACGTTTCTGTACTAAATAGCTTTAAAAAGCACTACTTGAACCAAAGGTTCATGCCCCAAGATACAAAAAAACGTATTTTAGACAAAATCAGAAATTTAGAAAAAGAAAGGTCAGACTGGTTTGTTAAAGAAGAAACAATCCAACTAATTATGCAGTACTGCAAACAAGGAGATTTCAAAGAAGTGTTAGAAATCGGAACCCATATAGGATATTCTGCCCTTCATTTAGCGCTTGTAGCAGACCATATAACCACAATTGAAAAAGACAAAATCTTCATTGTAGAAGCTAGAAGAAATCTTAAAAAATTCAAAAAAGAAATCACTCTTATTGAAGCGAATGCTCTTGATATCCTCTCAATTCTAAATGAAGCTAATAAAAAATATGATTGCATTTTCATTGATGCCAATAAACCAGATTATGCAGAATTTCTACGCTTAAGCATTCCTCTTCTTTCAGATAATGGTGTAATTTTTATCGACAATACTATCTCTCATAAAAAGAAAGTGCCAGGATTTTTTCCGGCGCTTAAAAAAAGTGGTCTTTCTTATAAAGAATTAAATGTTGGAGATGGCTTAATTATTGCCTTAAAGACTAGAAAGTTTTTTCAAACAAAACAATAGATAAGATAAATAATTTTACAATGACACAAATGATCGAATTGGATGGAAACTACGCTGAGGGTGGCGGCTCCATTATTAGGACTGCACTAGCTTGTTCACTTCTAACTCAAAAACCCTTTAGAATTTCTAAGATTCGTTCCAATCGTCCAAAACCAGGATTAAAACCACAACACTTACATGCAATCAAGGCTATTAAGCAGTTAGCTCCAACTTGCAAATCTAGCCAAATAGAACTAGGAACTCAAGAAGCATGGTTCCATCCGGGATTGATCAAATCTGGTCAATATAATTTTGACATTAAAACTGCTGGCAGCATTAGTTTGTTTTTACAGTCAATGTTAATGCCTTGTTTATTTGCTCCTGCCAAGATTACACTTAATATTAAAGGTGGCACTTGTGGAAAATGGCAAGCTTCCGTTGATTATTTGCAACAATTAGTAATTCCTAACTTACAACGATTTGCAACTAAAATCAATTTGAGTGTTCGTAAAAGAGGATATTATCCTAAAGGAGGTGGAGAAATTATCTTAGAGATTAGTCCTAAGATAAAAGCTAAAGAATTCAAAACTTATTCTGATCTTTTAGATAATATTACGAGTTCCTCCAAGAAATTTGATTTTACAAATCAAGGAAACCTGGAGTATATCAAAGGTTTTGTTAACACCTCACAAGATCTATCTGACAAACAAGTTTCAAAGAGAATAGAGTCTGCAGCTACTGCCAGTCTTAGAGGGTTGGGTGTTCCTATCAGTATTGATCAGGGTTATTTCCCTAGTTTGTCGACAGGGGGAGAGTTATTACTTTGGACCCTTCATAGCAACCAAGGAATTCTTGATCCTCAAAATTGTGTAAGACTTGGCGCAACTGCTTTAGTTGAATATAAAATAAGTTCTGAAGAAATTGGACAAACTGCTGCTAAGAAATTGAAGGAGTTAATTAGTTCAAACGCGGCAGTAGATCATTTTTTAGCGGATCAACTTTTGATTTTCATGGCATTGTTGCCTGGATCAAAAATTCTTGTAGATAAAATCTCGGACCATGTTCTAGCTAATGTTTATGTGATAGAACAGTTTTTGCCTGTTAAGTTTGAAATTGACAGAGAAGTTAAAACAATTAAAACTATCAGTAAACAAAACTAAATTTCAAACTCTTCATCTTGCACGTATTCTTTTTCTTTCTTCAAACAGACATAGGCTTTGTGTAATTCTTTACCAATATAAGCTGCATGATCTACTCTAGAAATTAATTTCTTTTTATGTAATTCATAATAAATGTCTTGTGGTTTTTTCCCTTCAAAGATACAATCTATTATCCCTAATTGCTTACAATGTGCAAGCTCTAATATTGAACGTTCTTTATTCACTCGAATTAGAAAATATCCTTTTGGATCCATTGACCAATCTTCGATCTCATCATAGTTTCCAACAATAACAGGAACTTCATCAAGAGCGTCTTTATTCTTAACTGGAGTATGTTCATATTCTTCAGCTACTTTTTCTTTGCTTCTTGTTACTTGGGATTTAATTTTGCTGCTTTTGAATAAATCTTCTCTAAATGCGGTTAATCTGACTACTTTTAATTGTAAATTATTTTCAAAAAGATATTTTGAGATCACTTCTTCTGAAATTTTCTGATCGTATCCTAAGCAAAGAACATCTAGTTTAATCTCTTTTAGAATATTTAATTCAAATTCTTCTGATCCCAAAACTACTTTATCTACTACTGTTAAAGCTTCCAAGAATTCTTTTCTTTGATTTTCTGAGTAAGTGGGCCCATACCCTTTATTTTTAATTATAATTGAGTCTCTTGCTACTACAACTGTTAGATAATCTCCTAACTTTTTGGCTTCTTCAAAGAATTTTAAATGGCCGGGGTGAACTATATCAAATTTTCCTGCTACGAGTACTTTAATTGTCATAAATCATTAAGAAACTATCTTATTTTTAAATTGTTCTTAGAAAATCTTATTCTTTAATAATTTCTTTAAACAACATGGGGAATTCTAAACATCCTGTAGCTTCATTAAAATGTCCTGCGCCAGAGATTATTTTTAATTCACACTTTAACTTTTTCTTTAATTCTTCTGCTTTCTTCAAAGGCACATATGGGTCATTATCACTATGATACATTAAGAAGTTTTCACAATTGCTAGTAATTTTCTCCCAATCAAACTCTCTTTCAATGAATGTTTTGTTCACTTCGTCAAATTCTGAATTTTCTAAAAAGCCTAAAAATCCACTAACAAAGAAGCATGCTTTTACTTTTACATCAATTTTTTCTAAAATATCTAGAATAAATGCTGGACCCAAACTGTGTCCAACAAAAATAGTCTCTGAATTAATTTTATTTTCAAATTCCAAGAAAATATATCTCCATGCCTTAAGTGACTGTCCATCTGGTGTTGGAAAACTAGGAATAATTACTTCGAATCCGGCCGTTATTAACTGATTTTTAAGCCAAGGGAACCAATTTTCATCTGGATTCCCAAAACTTCCATGGATCATAAATACTGTTGCCACATATACCAAGTAGAGCAAACCTACAAAAACTCTTTGTTTTTGAGGTCGTAAATCACTATAAAGATTTACGTAACCTTTATAAATAAGCTACTTAAAAGTCAACTTATGAAATCAATGGTATGTATATCAACAAAAAAGCAGATTGTCAATGACTCTGGGGCTGTACGTTTCCCTTGTCCTGGCTGTGCCAGCTATGAGATTGTTAGAAGCACTTTTGCTCGAAAGAACGCAATTAAATATCACTGTCCTGCTTGTTCATTTACCGGTCCAAACTAGTTATTCTTATCTTAGAAAAACAAAAGTGACAAAACTATAATAGAGGCAACAACTATGGGAAAAGCAGTAATTACATTCAAATTAATGCCGGAAAGTCCGGACACAAATCTAGAACCAATTAAAGAGCAAGCTGAAAAAATCGCAAAAGATGCAGGCGCAATTGGTGCTATGCGTGTTTTAGAAGAGCCTATCGCTTTTGGTTTAAAGGCAGTTATGGTAATGGTTATGTATGAAGTTGAAGGTGCTGACTTTGATGGTATTGTAGCTAAGATGGCAGAACTCGAAGGCGTAATCAATGCTGAAGTTGCTAAGATGGATTTGGCGCTTGGATAAACTTTTGCTTTTCTTTTTATTTTCTTTTCAAAATTATCTTAAACATGTTTCAATTTCTTTAACAACTCATTCACACTAAGTTTTGTCTTAACTGCACTATCACTAAACTGTGTCTTCCAAGTACCTTCCACAGAAAGCAAATCTTGCATCCGAGGAGTATCAATATTTCTCTTTGAAGACAAAGCATGACTTTCAATAAATCCTACCACATTTTCATGTCTAGATTCTTCTTTTAATGTTTCTAAAAACTTTTTTTCGCTTTCAAATAAATTCATTGAAACTATTTTTTCAAGTAACTTAGAGTCATGTAACTCGCCTGCCCAAAGTGGTCCTGCTACTTGATAACTACTTCTCTTTTTTCCCTCCCAAATATTCTCAGAGCTAATCTTTCTCTCCACGGTTTTAGGGTCATACAAAAAGTATTGATGCAATTTCAAAATTTCATCGCATTGCTTCTTGCCGCTTGAAGAAACAAAAAAAACTCGGTAATAGTGGTTCTTATGATACGATAAAATTGGAACCAAAGATTTCCCAAACTGCGCTCCTAGTAATTGAACTTTACGTATCAAAATTCTTAAGCCCAGTTCATGTTTCATGTAACATCTTTGGCTTTTGGCCCAATACTTGCGCAAACCCGCTTTAACATAGGTTCCTGCCAGTGCTCCTGTGTCAGTTGCTGTTACAGCCAGTATTCCTTTTCGATTGATTCTAGCAATTGCTGAAGATAGAAATGGATTTGGTGAACCGAACGGATCAATATCAATGTAATCAAAACCCATATTCTCAAGCAAAAAAAGGTTAGCATCTTTTGATTCAATGTTCAGTTTTGTTTCTTTTAGTTTGTTCAATTTCAGAGTAGATTTAAATTCAGAAACAAAATTTTCTCTTTTATCGTTCACAGACAGTTTTCCAACTGTTGTCTCTGGCAGCTCACTCAAAAAACGAAGAGCACGAATCCCTGATCCAGAGAGTGGCAGTGCCATTCTCATCTCTTTTTTATTCAAAGCGCAAAGTAGTGCAATAGAAATGTCTCTGTTTGACTTCATAACTGAGTTATAAAATACTTCCATAGATCTGCTTACATCTTTTTTCGGAATCTTTAGTTCCAGTTGGATTTTTGCTTCTTGGATCATTGCTTCCCTCAAAAACAAGCAACTTTTAAAAAACAGACGTTCCTCCTAACATTCTATGACCTTAAGAAAGATCTTAGTTACAGTTGTTGGCCATGTAGATCATGGGAAAACTTCCCTTTTAGATCAAATCAGACATAGCGATGTTACAGCTGGTGAAGCTGGAGCTATAACTCAAGCAATCGGGGTTTCCATCATTCCGATGCGAACTATCGAAAAAGTTTGCGGATCACTATTAAACCATATGAAAGGTAAACTCACAGTTCCAGGTCTTTTAACAATCGACACTCCAGGTCACGCAGCTTTCACTTCTTTAAGAAAACGAGGTGGCGCTCTTGCTGACATTGCAATTTTAGTGGTTGATATCAATGAGGGTTTCAAACCTCAAACTTTAGAATCTATTGAAATATTAAAAGCCAATAAGGTTCCTTTTGTGATCGCAGCAAACAAGGTCGATTTAATGGCAAATTGGCAATATGATAAAAACAAAATTCTCTTGCAAAACATTGAATCTTTAGATCATCAAACACAAGGGGAATTTGAAAAAAAATTCTACGAGCTTGTAGGTCAATTCCAAGAAAATGGTGTTAACGCAGAAAGATTCGATCGAGTCCAAGATTACACAAAGCAATTTGCAATAGTTCCAATTTCTTCTAAAACAAGTCAAGGAATCCCTGAGCTATTAATGGTTTTAACTGGTTTAGCTCAAAAATTCTTTGGAGAAAAGTTAGAGATAGAAACAACTAGCCATGCAAAAGGTAGCATTTTAGAAGTTAAAGAAGAAAAGGGATTAGGTTTAACTTTAGACACTATCATTTATGATGGTACAATCCGAACTAATGATGTTTTAATTATTGGATCATTAGATGGCCCAATTGTAACAAAAGTTAGAGCACTATTAGAGCCAAAAGAACTTGCTGAAATGCGCGATAAAAAAAGCAAATTCAAGAATGTCAAAGAAGTTGTTGCGGCAACTGGTGTTAAAATTTCTGGTCCTAATATGGACGGTGCTATGGCAGGAATGCCAATTCGTGCCAAAACTAAAGCAAGTAAAGAAGAGATTGAAATGTTAAAAGCAGAAGTTCAAGCCGAGATTGATTCCGTTCTTCAGGAAGATGAAACAGGAGAATCAGGTGTTCTGATCAAGGCTGATACTTTAGGAAGTTTAGAAGCAATGAAAGTTTTATTGGAAGAAAAAGGAATTCCTGTGGCTTTTGCCAGCTTAGGTGATGTCACTAAAAAAGATCTCTCAACTTTAGAATCTCTTAAAGACAAGGATGAATTCACTGGTGTTCTTTTAGGTTTCAATGTTAAAATCCCTGTCGATCTTCAAACACAAATCAAAGAAAAAGACCTTACTCTCATTACAAGAGAAATTATTTATCAAATTTTTGACAACTATGAAGAGTACACTGCAACTCTACAAGACAAAATAGAGAAGCGTGAACTTGCAAATATTGTAAGGCCTTGCAAATTTTCTATTATGCCAGGTTATGTTTTCCGGCAGAATAATCCTGCTATTTGTGGAGTTGACATTGAAATTGGTCAAATCAAAAATGGTGATCCTATTATGACTACAAATGGCAAATCTGTAACTTCTGTTAAGAGTATGAAAAAGGGTCAAGAAGCTGTTCAAACGGCAGTGCAAGGAGATCAAGTTGCGATGGCAATGCCAAATCTTACTGTTGGGAGGCAAGCTAGTGAAGGAGATTATTTGTATTCTGATTTTTCTGAAGAAGATTATGCTAAACTTCGAAAACTCAAAAAACATTTATCGAAACCTGAAATTGCGTTAGTCAAAGAAATTGTTGAGATCAAAAGAAAAATTCGTCCAGTTTGGGGAGTTTGATAACTGTTTCTAATACAAAAATCAAGAATAAATTAAAAAAAACAAGAAAATAATAAAAATAATCAAATTTCTACTCCATTACTTGATACCATAGAAGCAACATAGTATCAACTGCCCGAACAATTTCTTCTCCACTGCCAGTTACCCGAATACACATACCATCATATTCTACTGATCCAACTGAAACTGTTTCATCATGAACCAATTGTACAACTGGATAATCATTTGGATTATCTTCGCAGCTAATTATTTCTCGGCCAACGCAGGCTGAATTTTCTTCACTACAAGCACCTAGTGGTTTTCGTCCAACCCCTTTAACTAAGTTAAAACTAGTTTCTGAGATCGCAAGTGAGTAATGTTGATCAACCACATTTGGATCAATACTAATGTAAACATCACTAACATTATCAAAGTCTGAGTCTAACTTCCCGCTTACATCAACATCAAGCAAATCTTGTGGACCATAATGTAAAGGTACCACTAGTAATGTAGGTGGATCTGTATAATGCACGACTATTTCTGTCCACCACAGTTCATCATAAAATACAAAACTAAAATCATTGTACATGTATCCTTGTTCTGGATCTAATTGACCTGCTCTGTTATCTGCATGTAAATGTTCTAAATCTAAATCTACTATTGTTGTTGTTGCAGCTCCAGTTACAGCGTCTCCAACCCAATCAGCTGCGTTGAATCCACCAATTGCAATTACAAAAAGTCCAAGAAGTGCAATAACTGCAATTCCAATAGTCTTCCCATCAAATTCGGTTCCTGATTTGGCTTTTTCTACATTCTGTTCTGCTTTCAGCCCGTCTTTTAGTTGGGAGGCCTCATTTTGTTCCTCTTCAGCTTCAATAGCTGCAGAAATTTTAATTTCGTCCATTTTAATTCATTTTTAGATTGTTAGTTTAAGAAGTTTTCGAAACAAGACTCAATAAACTATTGTCTATAAAGGTTAGTTTCTAGAATAAGGTGTTGTCTAGAACTCACTCTAAAACTAATCTTTTCCCATCTTCCATCATATGCACAGTCTTTTGATCCACATATCCCATCTCAACCGCTAAATCTCTTAAATGGTGTGCGAGTCCAAATCCTGCATGAGAAGGCACTATATGGGTTGGTTTTAGCATTTGAATCAATTCCCTGTGATCTTCACGAGAAGCATGTCCTGAAGCATGTACATCTCTAAAAATTCTAACACCACTGCTACGAAGAGTTCTCTCCAATTTTTCTCGATTTTGAATATTAAGTTCTACAGGGATTACTGAACAGCTAAATACGCACATTGTTTTGGAGTTCAACTTCAAAGCTAATTCTCCTCTTGCAATCCTTGACAACACTGCACGCTGTTCTCCTTGGTGGCCAGTGCAGACAATTAAATATTTTTCTTGGCCTTCTCGATTAATTTGTCGCATCATTTTGTCAAGCTCTTGGCGGCGACTAAGTAATGGTATTGATTTAGGTATTTCCAAAAGCCCAATTCGCTGAGCAGCTAACAGGTATTTACGTAAACTGCGACCGAAAAAAACAATTTTTCGATTCAATTTCCCACCTAATTCAATTATCGATTTGATTCTAGCAATTTGTGAAGCAAATGTAGTTACCACCAGTCCATGTCCATCAGAACATTCTCGATTCAAAATATCTTTAAGCATTTGTTTGGCAACTGCTTCAGACGGTGTTTTACGATGTTCTCCAGCGTAAAGAGATTCACAAATCAATAAATCTACTCCTTCATTTCCAAGTTCCTTTATTCTTTTCAAATCTGGTTTTTTACCAAGTGTTGGAGTCATATCTAATTTGTAATCATTTGCATACACTACTCGTCCATATGGTGTTTCTACAACCAGCATTGCTGTGTGTGGTATTGAATGTGTTACATGCACAAATTCTACTGTAATTTTATCACTTACTTTGTATTTTTGTCCTGCTTTCTTTACAATCAATTCATTAGATAACTGTAATCTTTCTTCTTTGAGAATTGAAGAAATTACTTCTATTGTGTATGGTGTAGAAATAATTGGGATGTGAGGAAATTTTACTGCCAAAAAAGGAATTGCACCGATATGGTCTAAATGTCCGTGTGAAGGGATTATTGCTTTAACCATTGGCATCCAATCTGAGATTAAATGTAAATTCGGTACTGCGTTTACTTTAATCAAATCTTCGGCGTCTAGTTTAACTACGTTATCTCTATCTTGTTGTGTGTGACGGATGTAACTTTCCATCTCAAGACCTAAATCTAAGATAACAACTTCATCATCTACTCGAATTGCTGTGCAATTTCGTCCACATTCGGAAAATCCTCCGATGGTGCATATTTCAATTGGCATGGAAAAGACAAAGAATTTGTAGTATAAAAAAGTACGGATTAAATTCAAAACATTTAATTTTAAAAAGTGCGGACGGCAGGGCTCGAACCTGCGAAGACACTAAGTCAACAGATAGCTCAATGGTTTTGATACGCCAAACGTTTTTGAGTTTAGACTCCAATTAGCAAACAGCTAAGTTGAACTGTCCCGTTTGACCACTCCGGCACGTCCGCATAAAAATACCATCAACTAAAGCGTTTTATAAACATTACTCTCAATCAGAAGAGTTTTCCTTCAAATAAAAATATCTTAACGTATCATAACCTTGAAATACCTGTTCCTCAATTTCCAAACCCATTGCCAATAAATTATCAAAAAGTTCCTTCTGCACTGATCCTGCGTCTACTTCATCTGAAAACAATTTTTCAACTTCCACGAAACCTCCTAAATCTTCAACTTGATCTACACAAAAAGTTAATTCACCTAACTTTCCTTTCTTTCTTTTTTTTCTAACTTCTATTGCTAAATAAAAACCTAACATATTGATTGCTTTTTCCATCTCCACAGGGTCTTCAACTACGGTTTCTGCTTCTAAACAATCAAGTTCCATTGATTGGGTTTGTTTTAAAGTAAACTTTACTTTACCATTTTGTTCTCGTAATCTCAACACGCTATTTTCACTTTGTTTAACTTGCAGATCGTCATAAGTCACACCATTAGGTAAAAAAATTCTATCATATTGATCTATTTCTTCACTGAATTTTACTCCCTTCTCTTTAAGAAAATTTATTGCAGATTCAATTTCTGCGATCTTTACTTTTATTTCTATTTCTCGCATAGATAAATCTGAGAAAACTAACTATAAAAAATTATCCTAACAAAAAACTAAACTAAAAATAAATTAGAAAAAATAAAAATAAAAGTTTACTGAATTCCTTTCAGCTGTGCTTCAATATCTCGAAGTTGATCTTCTAATTGGTCAAGTTCATTATGAGATTCTGATGTGATGGGGTTCAAAGGTGCAGCTTTTGGATGCCTAGCTTGTGGTGCCATTCCAATAGATTCTGACCGGATTGCTCCATCATCAAGTGCATGTTCTTTTTCCATCTCTATGTGTTCTTCAGTTTCAGTAATTGCATGCAATTTACCTTTAGGAAAGTGGGCCTTCATTTTACTGCCAATTAACATATTCAATTCCTTCAAATCAGCTTTCAAGGACGTAAACAAATGTACTTTTTCTTGTTGTACTCGTTTAAACTTTTCATAACTTTGCATAAACAGAATTACTTCACGTAATGTTTCAAGCAAATCTCGCCGCAATAAATTTGCTTCATTTAATTGAACCATATATCCTGGATTCTTAATTTTTGATGTTGCACTTACTCTTTTTCGTGGAGCAGGTACTGGTTTCCTTCTGTGTCCATGTCTTCGTCTTACTGCCATCTCTTCCTCTCCAATTAATTTAATTAAAACCTAATAGTGTTCTGGTTCATTCAATGTGTGATCAATAAATTCTATTTTTTTCTCAACTTCAGCTAAAGAATTTTGCCATTGCTCAACAAGAGAATCTTCTTCATTTTTTAAATCGTGAATTTTTAGAAGGGTTGCTTTAGCATCTTCCATTTTCCGTCGAACAACTTCAATTAAATCTAATACATCACGATATTCATCAATCTTTACAAACACGGGCATCTTATCCATATTAATCACCTTTTCTTTTCTTATCTCTAAACTATGATTTTCTTCTCTAGCTACTGTGACTGAATAATATTCTATCAGACATCAATACTTTGTCATGTGCTTTTCTCATTGTTTCTTTTAAACGCATGAAATGTTTTTCTTCATTATATTCTGCTTTATCAAGTGACTTACTTAAATTTCCCATGTGACTTAATTCTTTATCCAAATCACTTAATTCTCCAAGAATTCTTTTGTATTGTAACACTTGTAAATATTTATAATCTTGAGTTAATCTGCGCCCAGTCATTGAAGCTGGTCTTGGGCTTCCTGGTAAATCCATCCCTTGGTTCAACATTTGTGGTTCTCCAGCTGGTTCAGGCATTCCCATTGCTGCTGGTGCGCCCATTTGGCCCCAAGCATCATTATTAGAATCTCCCTCATGTGGCAGATCATTATCTGCTCCTAAATCTGGGTGATCTGGATCAGGAAATCCTGTATCTACTCCTGCAGCTGCTTTAAACCGATCTGGCTTAATTACTGTATCACTTCCATCATCAGAGCCAAAGCTTAATGATTGATCATCATGCAAGGCAGAACTTGCTTTCTTCTTCTTCTTTTTACGACCAAATAACCATCCCATAATAAAAACAATAAACGCAAGATTGGTTTTAAAACTTTGTTGAGTATTTTATAATAGTAACATTTCAATATTTGTCTTAAAACATCTGTTTTTGAGTCATTTTCTCTTCAAAGACTAGTCTCAAAAGTTTCAAAAGACACTATAAGTCATATCCCTGAATTTTCAGTATATGCAAAGCCAATATAACTTAGTTATCTTAATGTCTTGGCACAATGAAAATTATCAAATTATCTAAAATAAGAATAAAGGTTCTATTTCCTCTTTTTTTGCTAATTGCAATTATTACAATTATTATTCTTTTGGCATGTTCAGCTCAGGCCAGTGTTCAGATTAATGAAATAATGTATAACCCTGTTGATTGCAGTGATAGTGATTGCGAGTGGGTAGAGTTATTCAATAATGCTTCTTCCAATTTAAATTTAAACAACTGTACTTTCAACAACAATATTCTTCCAAACAACACCCTCATTGAAACAAATAGTTTTCTGATTATAGTCAGGGATAAAGGCAAATTTCAAACCAATTTTCAAGCCATAAATCAAATAACAAATACTTCAATTAATGTTGTTGAATCTGCTATGACTTTAAGCAACTCTGGTACTCTTCTCTCTTTAAGTGGGAGTGATTTTTGTAATGATTCTATTGATTACTCTTCTTACACCAACTTAGCAAATGGAAACAATTATTCTATTGAAAAAAGCAATGATGGCACTTGGGCCCAATCATTAAATTTCCAAGGAAGTCCAGGATTCAAAAATTCTATCGATCAGAATCTAACTCAAAATAATACTTTAAATAACACTCTAAATGATACCAACAACTCAGAAAAAACACTCTTTCAATTAAACGAAAGTCACTGTGATTTTTCACTTTCAATTAACCTCGTTGCGCCTATTACTAATTCAGAAGAATTTGAGTTTGAAGTTATGGTTCAAAACAATGGTTCAAACACAAACAAGATTTTAGAATCAGAAGAAATTTCTGTAACTGGAGCAATTCAAGATATTAATGGAGTCATTATCAAAGAATATTCCCCTTGGAAGAATCAAAAAATTACTAACCAAAAAACTAAACTTTATCATCCAAATTTAGCAACAGGTGTTTACCAATTAACTTTTAACATAACTAGTTCTTCTTGTAATGACACCAACCAACTAAATGATCTTTCTTCGGTTTTAATTGCGATTAATCCAAACTACCAAAAATCAATAAGTAGTTTTGACATAAACAAACTATATTTGAATCAGAATAGTCAAGCAAAATGGGGCGACCAAATTCTAGCTAAAGTTATTCTCTATAAAGGAGATGAAAGCAAACATGCTGTAGAACTATATGTAACTAAAAATGATGAAATCGTTAGCAAAAGAACTAAAATAAATCTCTATAATTATTTTCAAGAATCAACTCTGACTTTACCTATACAATTGTATTCTAATTGTGATAGTTCCATTTCAGATGGTCCCGCCAAATTGATAGTTGAGGGATTAAATATTGAAACTGAAGAAGAATTTGAAATTTCTGGCCTTAATTCAGATCTTTGTACAAGTTATGAAATTAATTCTGAATTACTTAAAACAGAAAATGTTTTTTCCCTTAATGATAATCAATCAGAAAATCCTAATATAGAAACAACTAATGAATATCAAGAATATCAATTTTTAGAACTCCCTTCAAATACTTCTCACAACCAATCACTTAATTTTACCATTCAAATTAATTCAGATGACTTACCCCACAACTATACTTTTTACAGTTATTTATACAATGGGGCTTGGTGTTACTCTTGTTATGAAAACACAAAAGAGAGAAACTATTCTTTAAAAACAATAGAGCTTGGAGCAAATCAACAATATAACCATAGCTTTAATCTTAGTTTAGACTCCCGTTTAAATTTGGACACAGATTATAGATTAAAAGTTAAATTTTTCAAAGACAATCAAAAAACCGCAAACGAACTTGGTACAAACATTTCAATAATTGATCTAAAAACTGTTAATTTTGAACTAGTTGATCAAAATACCGTTAACTCCACTTTTAATAACTCTTCAAATTCGTCTATTTCTAATTTTGAATCTGCTTTTTCTTCTCCAACAAGCCCAACCTATAATAATATTTCAAATTCTTCATTCACAGCAGCAATCTCTGGAACAACCGCGTATGAATCTACTGGAAAAAGAACCATCGCTTTGGTTCCCATATTATTAATCATTTCATCAATTTTACTACTATTTCTCTTATGGAAAGCTCCGCACAGAAATCCTTAAAAAGAGAACAATAAATTACTTAATAATTATGGCAACTATCTTATTTCGGGCGGTTATTGAGGTTTTAGGTAAACCAAAAGAACATGTTGAGAAAATGCTTGATTCAATTTTAACCAAGCTTCAAGAAGATAAAAGATTTCAACTCAAAGCTTCAGAAAAACATGATTGTATCCCTCAAGAAAAAACTGATTTATTTGCAACTTTCATGGAAGTAGAAGTTTCCACAGAAAATGTTGAAAATATGATTGGTTTTTGTTTTGATTTCATGCCTTCTTCAATTGAAATAAACCAGCCATCTGAATTACAACTATCTTGTGCAGATTTTAGTCAATTCCTAAATGATTTGCAAGCAAAACTCCATCAAGTAGATATGCTTGCCAAAAAAATGAAAATGGAACGTGACATGGGGGCTAAAAATACTGCTGGTCTTCTAAGAAATTATTTGCTTGTTTTGTTAACAAACAATAAATTAACAATTGAACAATTGTCTGGTTATACTGGTGTTGAGGGTGACAAATTAGCAGATTATCTTGACAAATTAATTGATTTGGGAAAAATTGATTTAGAAGGAGATTTATATTTTCGAATTCCAGGAAAATAAACTTTAAAATCTTAAAAAAATTATCAAAAAACTAATATTAGTTTGTTCTTCTCATCAGTTTAACTCTTTTGCAGCCAACATCGCTTCTTCAATTTCGTTCTTTGTGACATTGTCTTTATTATACTGCTCTTCCATTCGCTCAACTTCATCTATTTCTTTGTCAACTTCGTCTGCTTCCTGTAAGATATCTCCAGGAATTTGAGAAAGGAAAGCTTCTTTAGCTTCTGCACTTGGAAGATCAAAATATTGGAAAAATTTCTTGGTCAATCTTACACGATAAGTTCTACCAAACCTTTCTTTGATAATAAATCCTTGTTCAACTAATTCCCTCATGTGTTCATATGCTGAACTTCCTCTCAATTTGATAATTTCTGATTGAACCACAGGATATTTCCAAGCAATAACTGCCAATGTTTGCATTAGTGCCCCTTCAATCTCTGTGGATTCAACTATGCTGCTAACTAATGGTACAAATTCGTCACGAACAGTCAACTTCCACATCCCATCATCACGTTTTATTAATTGAAGAGAATGGTCCATTTCAGCATGTTCTTTTTGTAATAATTTTAGTTCTGCTTCGACTTCTTTTATTTCAGCATTTGTCAAACTGCTAATTTTCTCAACACTAATCTCTTTGCCTACTGCAAATAATACTGCTTCCACTTGATGTTTTAAATTGCTCATTTTAGATTTTATCACTCCTTTCCTCGCAACGTTGATTCTTTAAAAATAGATGATTTGTGTCGCTTTTAAATCTTGTGGCCAAAGAGATATTTCTCATACTAAACTCTCCTTTTCTTTTAAGAAATTTCTTCAAAAAGCTCTCTTACACCACAAGCTTTATAAAGAAATTTCAGTCTGTTTTCTTATATAAAACAGCTTAATTTTAGAGAGTAAAATAGCAAAAAAATTACAATGGAAGAACAAAATTCTCACTCACTTACGCCAGAACTGATCGAAGATTCTGCAATAGAAGACTCTGCTTCAGACAAAATAATTCCTAATTTAATTCAAGAAGAAATGAAAAAAGCTTATCTTAGTTATGCCATGGCTGTAATTATTGGAAGAGCTTTGCCTGATGTCCGAGATGGGCTCAAACCAGTCCATAGAAGAATTCTTTATGCTATGCAAGATTTAGGTATGTATCACAATAAACCTTCAAAGAAATGTGCCAGAATAGTAGGTGAAGTTTTAGGTAAATATCATCCTCATGGAGATACTGCTGTTTATGATGCTTTAGTACGAATGGCCCAAGAATTCTCTCTCAGGTATCCTTTGATTAAAGGCCAAGGGAATTTTGGGAGTGTAGACGGGGACAATGCTGCAGCTATGCGTTATACTGAAGCAAAATTAAGTCGGCTTGCTGAAGATATGCTCAAAGATTTAGATAAAAACACTGTTGATTGGAAAAACAATTTTGATGATTCTCTAAAAGAACCTGCTGTCCTTCCAAGCAAAATTCCTAATCTGTTAATGAATGGTAGTAGTGGGATCGCTGTTGGAATGGCAACCAATATTCCTCCACACAATTTAACTGAGCTTTGTACTGCAATTATTGCAATTATTAACAACCCTGAAATTGAGTTAGATGAACTAATAAAAATTGTTCCTGGCCCTGATTTTCCAACTGGTGCTGATGTTTATGTGGGTGGATCATTAATAGGTGCTTACTCTAGAGGAAAAGGAAGAGTTATTATCAAATCAGTAGCCACAATTGACGAAGAAAAACGAAAAATAATTATCTCTGAATTACCTTATCAAGTAAATAAAGCAACTCTGATTAAACAGATTGCAGATCTAGTTAAAGACAAAAAAATCCTTGGTATAAAAGATATCAATGATGAATCTGATCGTGATGGTATCCGAGTAGTTATTGATTTGAAACGTGACATTGACTCTAATATTATTTTAAACCAATTGTATCAATTTTCCAATTTAAAAATTTCATTTAATTTGAATATGTTGGCTCTTGTTGACAGCCAACCAAAATTACTCTCGTTAAAAACTTTCTTAACAGAATATATCAAACATAGAAAAGAAATTGTTACTCGTAGAACACAATATGAATTAGATGAAGCTGAAAAACGATTACATATTTTAGATGGTTTGCTTATTGCACTGAAGAATTTAGATCAAATAATTCCTGCCATTAGAAATAGTCGAACTGTTGAAGATGCAAAAAATTATTTGCAAGGCCATTTCTCTCTTTCTGTTATTCAAGCTAAAGCAATTCTTGATTTACGTTTACAAAAATTAGCTAGTTTAGAACGTGAAAAAATTGCAACTGAACATGCTACGCTTACTGCACTTGTAGAAACTTTGCGTGGAATTCTTGCTTCTGAAGAAAAAATTTATGGAATCATTAAAGATGAAGTTTCTGAAGTCTCCGATAGATATGGGAGCCCAAGACGTAGTAAAATTATTTTCAACGAGGATGATACTCTTGATATTGAAGATTTAATTGAAGAAGACACTATTGTCTTAACTAAAACTCAAGGAGATTATCTTAAACGAATTTCTCTAGATTCATATAGAACACAAGGTAGGGGAGGAAAGGGTGTTGTTGCGACCAGTATGAAAGACGGTGATTTTGTAGAAGACGTGTTTGTTTGCTCAACACATGTATGGTTATTACTTTTCACTAGCAAAGGAAAGGTTCATTGGATCAAAGCTTATCATGTTCCAGAAGGTTCTCGTCAATCTCGTGGCAAACATGTTTCAAACTTAGTTGAATTTGATGAAGGAGAAACAATTCGTGCACTAATTCCTGTTGCTTCCTTAGAAGAAGGTGATGTCCAAGGTTATGTTGTGATGGCAACCGCAAAAGGAACTATCAAAAAGACTGAACTTTCTGCATTTTCAAAACCGCGTAGAGGGGGAATCCGTGCAATTGAATTGTTGGAAAATGATTCTTTGATTGGGGTGAAGTGTAGTTCTGGTGGAGATAATATTGTCCTTGTAACTAAAAGTGGCCTTGCAAATAGGTTTAGTGAAGTTAATGTTAGGCCGATGGGTCGAACAGCCAGAGGTGTCCGTGGGATTAGGTTGAAAGAAACTGACAAGGTAGTATCTGTTTTAATTGCAAAAGAAGATTCAGAAGTTCTCACAATAACTAAAAAAGGTTATGGTAAAAGAAGTGTTGTTTCTGATTACCGTCTTTGTAACAGAGGGGGCAAGGGAGTAATTAATGTTAAAGTTACTGAGAAGAATGGGCCAGTTGTAGAAGCCAAATTAGTTTGTGGTGATGAACAACTAATGTTAATGAGCAAAGAAGGAATTGGGATCCGTATTAGTGTAAATTCTGTTCCAACTATTGGAAGATCTACCCAAGGTGTCAGAGTTATGCGTTTCAAACGAGAAGATGATGTGGTGGCAGCGGTTGCAATTATTCGAGCAGAGGATATTGAAACCAATGATGTCTGTGGTGAAAATTTAATTGAGGGGAATGAGCAAGAATCTGAAAATCCAGAAGCCTTAGAATCAATGGAATTAAAAGAAACTACTGAACCTTCAGTTATTGAACCAATAACCAACCCTGAACCAACTTCAGAAGAAATTACAGATAACCCAATTATTACTGAAGACGATCTTTCTGATGACAATGACAATGAAAATTAGTTCTTCTTATATTGCGCTATGCAAACCTGGCCTATCACATTATTGTGTCAAAGAATTAGAACAATTCTCTATTAAAACCTTTCTTAAATCTTCTGAAAGTGTGGAATTTCAACTTGCGACAACCATTCAACTAAAAACTATTTTTCAAAAAATTAGTACTGCTTATTCTCTTTCTGAAATTTTGTGGCAAGGAACTGAAGAAAAAATTTCTAAATTAATTTTTACTGAAGATATGTTCAAAAGATTGCTCTCTTATTTTCCAAAAAAACCACCAGAATTGAAATTTAGGGTTTTGTGTGAAAGGATTTCTGGAAATGAAACTAGAATTAACCTTGGTGCTACTGTTCAGAAAATTATTGCTCAAAAATTAGAGAAAGAAGGAATAAAATCTATTGTTAATTATAAAAATCCTGAATTTATTTTTTCATTGAGTCAAGAGCCCAAAACAAAAACATTTACTTTAGGAATTAAGTTACATCTATCTAATTTAGATAAAAGAGATTGGCGAGTTTATACTCATAAAGCTTCTTTTAGAGGAGATTTTGCAGCATCTATTTGTCAAAGTGCCAATATTTCTTCTTCTCAAAAAAAAATTGTTTCTTTATTTTCTCGTGATGGTGCAATTGCAATTGAAGCTGCTTGTAAGATTTTTGATTTACCAATTAGAGACTTATCAAAAATTCTTCAAGCAAAACTATCTAAAGAAACAAAAACTAACATTGAATCTAAATTAGAAAAAGAACGAAGTAAGCAGATTATCTTAATTGATGATTCTTCTTCAAATATTCGTGCTTCCTCTAATAATGCTAAGTTGGCCGGGATTTCAGATAATCTGACATTTCTTTCCACTCCAATGGATCAAATTAGTTCAAAGTTAGAGGAGGCTTCTATAGATATTGTCATTGTTCAGATGACTAATAAGGATGAAAGAAGGATCAATGAAGTTCTGCGTCAGGTGACATTAATGCTTAAGCCTGAGGGAAAAGTCTTGTTTGTTGTTCGAGCTGGTTTTGAAATGGAGGGAGATTCTAAGTTTTTTCTTCTTTGGCATAAATTGATTCCAAGAGGTAGTGGGAATATTTCTTTATATTATTTTGAAAAGCGGGATTGATTGAATATTTGCTTTCTTCACAGTAAGCTTTAATAACTTGCTTTAACCTATTATTTTTTATGATTATGAATGAAGAGTGGGCTGCTAGAATCCAAAGTTTTTTTCGCTTTTCCAAAGAAGAAATAATTTCTTTAGGTATAGCTATTTTATTAGCAAGTTTTCTCTTTTCATTGAGGTTTCCTGGAGACGTTTTCACTTTTCAATCTTGGTTTTTCTATTTTATTTTAACTCTAGTTGTTGCTGCAATAAGTATTGTGGCCAGAATTTCTTCCCAGAAAATTCAGGCCTTAAAACATGGATATTATGCTGAATTCCATCTTGTTTGGGCTGCTTTAATCGCATCGTTATTAATTGGGATCTTTAGCCGAGGTTATTTGCCTTTGTTATTTTTGGGGGTTATCACAACTAGTTTTATGGTGAGGCAAAGATTAGGAGAATTTCGATATGGTTACTCTTTTGAAGACAACGCCAAATTAGTTCTTGATGGGGTTGTTACTAATCTTACTCTTGCAACTATTTTTGCATTAGGCTCTTTTATGTTTCCAGGGAATTATTTTTTTGAAACTGGAATAATTTTCAATTTAGTTTTTGCTGTGTGCACAATTATTCCTATCCCTAAATTAGATGGAATGACTTTACTTTTTGGGAGCAAATTTTTATTTTTTGTAGGTATTGGAGCGATCTTCCTTTACAGTATTTTGTTATTATCTTCAACCAAGATCGGGTTGGTGCTAGCTATTTCAATTGGAATTATCAATAAAATTATAAATCTATTATGGACTGCTTAGGTTTTAAAAATGGGAAAAAGTTCGATAAACTTACTTGAAATGTGGCCAGAGTATTCTGTTGCTATTCTTTTAGTTTTAGGCTTTGCTCTTTCCATCGCAACACAAAGTGCTACGGTGTCAATAGTCACCGCTATTTGTATTGGCGCTTTGGCTGCTAGAATTATTTTCTTTATGAGAAATATTCAACCACTAACTCCTTATGCTATGGTGGTGATTGCTTTAATTGTTGGTTTTATTGCAGGCTCTTTCTTTGCTAATAGATTTTTGATAACAATTTTAATACTTGGAAGTTTCTTTTTATCCTATTATCTGCATGATAAGAAAATCATACAAACTTTTAAAAGTAAGCCCTTCTTAAAGTAACTATGATAGAAATTAGCTGCAAAAGTATTGTTGTAAGTAGAAAACCAGGAAAAGATAAAGATGGTCTTTGGACTGCAATGATTGGTTTATTTGATGAAAACAATCCTCATTTGAAAGCTAAAGTTCCTTTTAAAACATTAGAGTTTGAAGATATGATTAAAGTTCGTCTTCGAGACTTGAGAAATGTTAGTTTATATTTAATGGGTAACGATCTTGTAATAAATAATATCCTAACTTTGCAAATAGAAATTGATGAAGCAAAACGTATTCTTACTTTAAGCGGCGAGCAAGAGTTATAGACTTTATTGTAGATTTCTCTTTAATTTTCTTAGTTTTAGTTATCCAGCGCAACAATCATTAATCAAAGACTTCTGAAAAAAGTTCTATAAGACTCTGCCAATACATGACTTTTCAAAGAATAAACTACTGGTTCCTTTTTATCCCAAACAAATACTAATACGAAGTCTCCGGCAACTGTTGTATCAGCTGGAAATTTAATCTCTGTGTACTTCATCTTGTAACCAAATTTCTGATAATATTTTTGATACAACTTTTTCTCAGAGTTGTGTGCAATTCCTTTAATAGATATCTTCTTCTTTTTCAACTCTCTTGCTAACTTTTCAAAGAAACGTTTCAAATAAGCGTCATCTCCATATCCTACAGAAAAAAATAGGTACTCCCCTTTATCCTCAATTGATAAAACGGCTTCATGCCATGCAGCCTTAAGTGCCTTATATCCCCGATAAATTCTGGCTCCTTCACTGGGCAATTTTTGTTTTTGTATCTCTTCAATCTTGGAAATGTTCTCATCCAAATCTTTCTTGATTTTCTCGATTTCTTTGGTTTTTGTTTCCAGAAGTTCCTTTAATACAACTGGTGGTGCGGCTTGAAAATATTTAGTTCTCTCCTTTAGGATATAACTTACTAATCCTTTATCAATCAATTTTTCTAATATAACATAAACTTTAGAACTAGAAATTTTTGCTCTATCAATTATTGGCCCAACTGTAGAGGACCCTAACTGTAATAAAGAAACATAAACACTAATTTCTCCTTTCGTTAATCCTAATTTTGAAAATAAATTCTCAAAAAGACTAAAGGTAGATAATTATGCAAGGAGAAGATATTTTTCACATTAAAAAAGATTTTAGGGCAGTCACTGCTAAGATTCAAACAATGGCTGAGAATTATCGGTCTTTTTATGTAAGCGAAATAAGAAATTATGCTGATCAGCTTAAAGATATCGAAGCTTTTCTTTCAGGTAAATCAAATTTACCATTTGATATAGTAAGTTCAAGTGAACAAGATCAAATAGAAGAAAAAGTAAGAAGATATGAATACGGAAAAATAATTGTTCCTTCTTGGCTTTCCCCAGAGGTTGTTCTGAATAAACGGAAAGGACATGAATTGTTAGGGTACTATATTAGAATTCAATGTAGTCTATCGGCAATTCTTAGAACTGGAGATATTACTCCTAAAGTAAAAGGTATTCTTACAACCGCACAGGCACCAGATTATATTCAGAAGTATTTTATAAATAGTTAATGATCAGAAATTTCTACCCAATAAACTCACCCAAACCAACTTGCTTATCTTTCTCTCGACCAAACACCACATCAATATTATTTTTTAGTATATGTATCGTCTCTTTCAAATAAGGTGAAAAATTATACTGATCACATAAATCTAAAGACATCTGCATATATTTAACAACAGAACCCTGAGAGATAGTAAAAATAATATTCCCTTTCGCACAGCCAGAACACCTATTATTAATTGGTGGTCTGCGATATTTAGTGTTACAGGTTGTGCAACGAAATCCTTGCATACTAAATTTACGAAAATTTCCTTTAATGTCTGCTAAAAAATGTTTACGAATTACTAAAGATGCTACTTTGTCCATATCAACTGCTCTTACTTTCGAAGCAATCTCCATTTGACCAAATAATTTTTCTTTCATTGAGGGGAGTGTTTTATATGCACTACATTGAACCCCTTTATTGAAATTCTCAACGGTATGTGTATATCCAAAATCTTCATATTGCTTTTCTTCACCCAACCTATGATCTAACTGTAATATTTTCTTATCTTCAGCGCCAACTTTTATCTCCCAGGGCTTCTTCATCTTTAAAGCGCCTTCATATAATTCTAATGGATAATTCCATAACACATCCATCCCTAAAACTTGGTCATCAACTTCTGCTGGTTTTAACACAGGGGTTAAAACTAATGAACAATCCATTGTTGAACCTCGGGAGGAAGGCAAATATTTTTTAGAAAAGTTAAGAAGCCCATCCATTAACATCATAACTGCGGCTTCATCTCCATCGCAATCTCGGCGCAAACCTGCGTGATACATTGGGTGAGCAAGTAAACTTTGTGTTTGAGAAAACCCAATTATTCTAGCAACCGTTCCAGCAGAGATATGTGGCGCTAAACCAATCACTAGGTGTCCAACCAAATCCTCTTCTTTTTTGCAATTATAAAATGCTTTTTTTCCATACAAATTAACTAAAATTTCATCAATAAATTTTGTAACGCGGAGCAATACTTTACTGGACGATTCTTCAATTGAATCAAATCCTGGAAGTACTATATCTTGAGGTTTCATTTCACATATTTGGTTACTATCAACTAAATTGTTTCCATCTTTATCTACCAAATAGCCAATTGAACGCAATTTTTCAAGAGAGGTTCCTATCTCTTTTGCTTTGAAATGAGTCAATGGTAATTCACTGCAATCATATCTTGTGGTTCCATCTTTATTTACAGCAATTTGGTGTTTTGCTCTATAAATTGCTTTTACTAAGTGTTCGGGGATTTTTGCTTTGTTAGAAACCCCTTTTACCCCTTTAATTAAATCAGGGTATACTCTCATTTTTTGTTCTTTCAATATTTTTTTTAAATATTCTTTAATGTTTAATTCCCCATAGGCATAATCATCTGCACGATTATCTTTCATTTCGAAAACGTCTCCATATTCTTTTTGTAATTTCATTAACCATTCTTTGTTGTATTGACTTCTAATCACTCCTCCTTTTTCAAGGGCCCCTTGGATACTTTTCATCCTTCCTCCTTCTTCTCCAACAGGGAATAGCCCATGGGGTTTTCCTTTCATATACCTCATTTTTGCTTTTTCTGGTCGGCCCATTCGGGCTCCGATGAAAGTTCCGCATTTATCTCGTTGCAAGATATTTCCTAATTTATTCAAATAATCGAGTGCATTTTCACACCCTTCTGTCAAAGAAGCATCAATTTCTAATTTAGATAATTCTTCTTGAGAATTTAATCCAAAAACTCGTATTATCGCTCTTGCTTCATCACTACCAATCACAACATTTTCTCCTGCCACAACAATGTGAGAAAGCCCCATTAATTCTAATTCTCTCTTTCCTTTTATGTGAACTTGATCGGAAGAAAATAATGGTAAAACTATCTTTTCTACTACTTTTTTCCCATCTACTATCTTTCGTTTTATTTTCCCTTTTGAAAAATATTTCACTAACCTCTTAAGGTCCTCTATCAATAACACTTTCCAAAAATAGGTATATTTTGGATGCAAGGGCACAGAATATTTGTCATAAAGGGCAAAAGAATCTGATAAGGAAATAAAATTATTTAAGGGATTTTCAATTGCCTCTTTTAGTGATTTTTCATTAATATTAATTTTCTTACAAATTTTCGAATAATCTAACCCTCCCTCGCTTTTTTCTTCTAACTCAATTAATTTTACGACTTCTTGTGCCCACCACTCTGGACAATAACCTACAGGGACTAATTTATGTCCATTCTCACTAAAATCTCCATAATTAAATAAGATGTCTCCCACAAAAAGTACTTCTTCAACTTCTTTAACTACAGTTAATGCTTCAGCTTCTGTTGCTAAATACTTAACAGACCCATCTTTGAGCTTGACAATCGGTCCATCTATTGTGTCACACAATACAATTGATGTTGCTTTCCCTGGGCGCTCAACTTTCAATTGTGTTCCAACTGCAATATACCTCTCTAAAACTTGTAAGCTAGCAGGGTTCATCGCAGCTGCTGAAAATCCTGTATTTCTGCACCTACCATAACGTAATCTTAATCCTCCTTTTTCCATAGGGTGAGTAATTACTGGGCGGCCGGCCACAATATCAGATACAAAAGTATCGTTTGGTTTTAGTGTTTCTTTAACTGGTCCTTCGCCTTTAATTTTTTTCTTTACTTCTCCACTCTGTTTTGCATGAATCTCTTCTTTTAGTTTCAAAAAATCACTCATAAATTCCCATTCCAAATCAAAATCTTTCCCCCATTTTGAAAGTCTTTTCCACAATTTTGGAGCCTTCTGACAAAGGCCCTCAGCAATCACCAAACACATTCCTCCTCGAATAAGATTTGTTTCAATCCGCGGAATATCTTTATAGTTACTAACTTCAATTCTTTCTGTTGGATCTCCATCAACTTCTATTGGTAAATGAGATACCATAAATCTTAACTCTTCATTACTTGGCCTATATTGTAAATTGGTAACCCTCTCATGATAATCATTAACTTCAATTACATAACGATTAATCTCTTGTTCTGTCGGGTCCCATGTAGCATAACCCATCTTCACCCTTACATAATCTGAAAGAATTACTGAAACTGAAGAGGCTGTTCCTCCTGCCCCTCTTACTGGGCCGGCATATTGGAGTGCAAAATATTCTTTCCCGTCTTTTCTTTTTTTTGTTTTTAATCCTACAAATCCTTCAAGTGGCGCCGCAACTATTCCTAAAGTTAAATACGCAAAACCCATTCTAATTCCTGTTTCCATTGCCTCAAGTTTTGTTGGAAATTTACAAAATTTTTGTTTGGCAACTTCTTCGGCAATCCTAAACCCTACCCTCCAATCCAATAATCCATACTCTTCCTCTAATTCTTCAATTCTTTTCGGAATACCTACATCAATTACATTCGGGGAAACAATAGAAATTAATCCAATTACCCTCTCAGCCATTGAATTTGCTAGCATAATCTCTACATCATCGTGTGGATCAACTCCTTTTTTTCTGGCAGCGCGAGCTATTTTATAAGAATAATCTACTTCTTTACGTAAAGTCGCAAAATACTTCTGCATCGTTTTCGACGCTACAATTTCCATAAAATATCTACCTCTATATACATTTTTAAAGTTTCAGAGTGACAAATCTATCTGTTCAAATCTCCTCACCAATTCACTAGTTTTACGCTATATATATCTTGCTCACAGTTGGCCAGTGGCTAAGAAACAAAACTTTATTAATAATCAATTTGCTTCTCATGATTATGGTAAAAAACAATGAAACAATCATTTTGTCACTTGGTGGATCTTTAATCGCTCCAGAGAATGTGGATATTAGTTTTTTACGAAAATTCAAAGATTTCATTCTCAAAGAAGTAGAGCAAGGCAACCGTTTTGTAGTTGTTTGTGGAGGGGGAAAAGTCTGCCGTAATTATCAATCTGCGCTTAAAGAATTGAATCCAAATGTTTCTACTGTTTCTAATGATTGGGTAGGTATTGCTGCAACTAAATTAAACGCGGAGTTAGTAAAACAATTTTTATTGGAATTTGCTTGTGAAAAAATATTAATTGATCCTGATGAAGAGATCAAATTCGACAAGCCAATTTTAATTGGTGCAGGTTTTGAGCCAGGCCATAGTACAGATTATGATACTGTTCTTTTTGCAAAAAAATTTGGGGCAAAAAAACTAATCAATCTTAGTAATATTGAATGTCTTTATAATTCTGATCCAAAAGACAACCCAAAAGCAAAAAAATTAGAAGAAGTCACTTGGGATGAGATAATTAAAATTCTTCCAAATGAATGGTCTCCTGGGATGAATGCACCATTTGATCCTATTGCCGCAAAACTTGCTAAAGAATATGATTTAGAAGTGGCTATTATTAGTGGGAAAAATCTTAATCAATTACCTTTATTTCTAAGTAATAAGAGATTTATTGGTACCAGAATAACTAACTAAACAAATCGAAGCACTTTTACTTCTCTCGTCTTTAAATTAACTACTGGTACTCTTCCTGGTTCTGGATTGTGTCCTAACTTTTCTTGAAACTCTGTTTTTGATTGCCAACATGAACCACAAATTGTCGTGACTCCTTTATAATTAGCTACGCTGCTATAATGAATATGGCCAGAGATCATAATGTCTGGTACTTGACTTATTAACAAAGGATCTTCATCAAAGGCAGGTAAATATGGTGTTGATTTAAAAGCAGGAGCTAAATGTCGTCGCTTCAGTAAAAATTTCATTATTAAATCCGCACGATTGTATCCTCCATTATTTCTAATACTGTCTACATTCGCCACATAATAATCAAAACTATATCCATGATACATTAAAATATTTATTCCACTAAAATTTTCTGTTTTAGCAATTGTAATCATTGAAGGATTTGATACTAAATGAACATTGTCCATCTCATGTAATTCTTCAGTGTACTCTTTATAAAATACTGATTGGGGTTCTGCTAAATGAACTACATCATGGTTTCCAGGGCAAATAAATATTTTCTTATCTGTTGGAATTTGTTTAATAAATTTAGTAAATTCTTTGTATTGGCCTTTCATCTCCAAAATGGTGAGTTCTTTGTATTGATTGGGATAAATCCCTATCCCATCCACTAAATCTCCTGCGATGAAAATATATTTTACTTTTGAAGCAAGATCTTTTTGTTTGTCTGATCCTGTTTCTGCTTTTAACCAATTGATGCATTTTTGGAATTCTTCCTCTAAGAAGTTATTGCTCCCTACATGAATATCACTTAAAAATATTGCATACTCTTCAACTGGTGCCTTTTTTACTTCTTTTCCTTGAGGTATATCTGGCCAAATAAATTCTGAAGCGAACATAATATCTCCTGAATTACTCCCAACAACTCCTATAACTTCATCAAAAATTAATTCTTTTGCTTGTTCGAACACTTCTTTATTTTTTTGGCTAACAATTACTTTTATCTGTCCAGTCAAATCTTCTAATGTAATTATATAATTATTATTTCGAGTTAAAGCAATATCAAATACTACCCCAATAATTGCACAAGCTTCTTTCTCTTTTTTTTGTAAAATTCTGCTGATGCTTGTAACTCCTTTCATTTCAGGATGGGCTCGAATTACTCTTTCTAGATATTTGTATCTTGTCCGAAAAATGTTTGAAAAATCTTTAACAGAATATTTTTTTGCTGTATGCTCAAAATTCACAATTACTTTGTAAGAAACTTCAACTTCTTGTTCTGCCTCTTGTTCTAATAAAGGATTATTTTCATTTTCAACTAATTTATCTGAAAAAATTTCTCCAGAATCTTCAAAAGAAACTTCTGCGCCTTCTTTTTTTAATTCCATCTCCATTGAATGAACTTCTGTTTTACTAATATCTTGATTAGCGCTTGCTCCTTGTAAACTAACGCTCCTAAATTGTTGTAATTGAGATTGATATAGGTCTTTGTCACCTTCTTTTTCAAAATCTACTCTATACTTATCCATTTCATACCAATCAATAAGTTTTCCATCATCTTCTAATAGGGTTACATAATCATTTGTTAAAACCAACATGTCTTCTTCTGTTTCTAATTTATTCATTAAAGATTTATTTTCTCCAGCTTCTATTTTTTCAAGTAAATCTTTTGTAACTAAAACTCCTTGAGTGAATAATTTTTCAATTAATTTTTCTTTTGATTCCATATTTCATAAACCAATATAGGATGTAAATTTGTACATCTTAATTCATTTGTAATGATTTTTCAATCAATTCTTTCAATTTTACTTTCATATTTTCATCAAGTGCCACGCTTACTTCTCTTGTTCTTCCATACCTTCCTTTAGAAATTATTTTTGCGTTAATTATTCCTAGCATATCAAACTCTGCTAAGATATCTGAAATACGTCTTTGAGTTAAAACATTAAATTGAGCTTTTTTGCATACTTTGCTATATAATTCATAAATTTCTCCTGTAAAAAAAGGGCGATTATTAGGAGTTAATTGTAATATCGAATAAAGTACTAGTTGAAATTGTTTAGGTTGACCTATAACTGTATTAATTACTTTGTCTGATTCTATTTTTTCTTCTGCACTATCTAAATGGATAAGTTGAACTGTTTTAGCATTTTCACGTTCAGCCAATTCTCCTGCTACCCTCAGTAAATCTATTGCTCGACGAGCATCACCATGTTCTCTGGCTGCATAAGCTGCACATTTTTCAACAACACCTGGTTCAATTACATCTCTTGCGAATGCTTTAGAACAACGCTGTCTTAAAATATCTTGAATTTGCAGTGCATTATATGGTGGAAAAATTAATTCTTCTTCAGAGAGTGAAGATTGTACCCTTGGATCTAAATTTTCTGCAAACACTAAATTATTTGATATTCCAATCAAACAAATTTGAGCTTTTTTTAGTTCAGCATTTATTCTAGTTAAGTTATATAGTATTTCATCACCCATTTTTTTAGTGAGTTGATCAATTTCGTCTAAAACTAATAATATAATTTGCTTCTCTGAGTCTAATAAGCGATAAAAAATGTTATAAACTTCATCCGTTGGTAATCCTGTTGCGGGAATATCTCTCCCAAATGATTTAATTATTTGTGCAATAAGTCTATATTCTGTGTCCGCAACTCTTTTTAACTTGCAATTAATATAAATTGATTTTAATGGAATATTTCTTTCTTTTGAAATTTGATCCATTGACTGTAGTATATATCTTATTGAAAGAGTTTTTCCAGTACCTGTCTTTCCATATACAAATAAATTGGATGGTCTTTCAATTCTAAGTGATGGAGCTAAAATATTAGCTATTTCATTAATTAACTCTTCTCTATACAAAACTTCGTTTGGAACATAATGAGAAAGCAATGATGTTTTATCTAAAAATAATGACTCTCTTTCTAAAAAATTCTCAAAAAAACCCCTCATACCTTTCATTAAGACTCCAACCCCTTTATTTCCTGTGGAACATTTAATCAAATATAAAAATAAACCGTTTCATATTTTAAAAATTTCACAATGTTTTTCCATTACACTGTTATTTCTGATGGAACCAGTTTAAATAAATATCGAAAAACTAACCACGTGTCCATAATACTCTATTAACAACCAAATCAAATCAAAATGTGTATTCGAAGATACTCATAAAAAGATATATTCATCTACAAAACAATTAAGAGAATTATTATTATTATTATTCGTAATTCATCTAAGTTGTTTATACTTATTATATTATTTACAATATTGTAAATAATAAATATAATAATAATATTTTTTTATATAAACAAAGATGAGGAATTAATTTTTTATATTGAGTTCAAATATACTATTAATATATCAAAAGAAGGTTTCTTTATAATTTATTATTAAATAATAATTCAAATGATAATCTACTAAAATAACAACATTTAACAAGAATAGTTTTATCAATTTATATTTTCATAGATATATGTTGTTGAATGCTATTCCCATAAAAGCACAATAAATCAATTATCTATCTTTTCTATCTCTAAATGCTTTTTTTTACCACTAGAAAAATCAGTTTCCACAAGAAACCAAGGGGTTGGTAGCAAAATAGTATCTCTATTTACTAATATCTATTTTGTAGAAAGATCTCAAGTTCAAATAATTGGAATTTCCAAATGAAACTACTAATCATTTAGAAAAATAATAACATATAACTTCATAAAAACAAATAATCTCTTAATTTATAATCAAAAAACCACCTTAATAAAAATTATTTTATTATTCTTATGCTTGTCTTGAACAAACATTTATAAACGTTTTTTGATTACTAAAATCTATGGTTCTAGAGTCCTTGTTTAATCCTTTTGCGGTTAAAAGGAAACCTTGGGAGATGTTTTTTGCGGGAGTGATATATTCATTAATCTCTTTATTTCTTGCTTATATATCTTTTAGAGACTACTCTGGATTAATATTGGTTTTTTTAATAGTGATGTCTGCAATACCTTTAGTTTATACTGCAATTAAAAATGAAGAAGAAATTGATATGAAAATAAAAAGTGAATGGAGAATTCTAAAAGAACATAGTAAAGTATTGATGTTTTTATTATATTTTTTTGTAGGTGTTGTTATGGGTTTGACTGTAGCTTATGTTTTTTTACCATCTTCCATGGTTTCAGAGATATTTTCAATTCAAACTCAGGCAATGGTGAATGTTCAAACAAATGTTCAAGGAGGGATTACGTTGTTTGGATTATTCCAAGCAATTTTTGTTAATAATTTAAAAGTATTAATGTTTTGTTTAGTTTTTTCCTTTTTATTTGGAGCGGGAGCTATTTTCATTTTAACTTGGAATGCTTCGGTTGTTGCTGTTGCTGTTGGAGCTTTAATCAAATCTAGTCTAGCAGAAATTGCAGCAGAAGCAGGTTCAGTCACGCTTGTAAATTATTTAAGTGTTGGAACTTTTAGTTTTTTCAGGTTCATGTTTCATGGTTTTGTAGAAATTGCAGCATATTTTATTGCAGGAATTGCAGGTAGTATCATTTCAATAGCTGTGATTAAACACAATTTACAAGATGAAACTGTGTTATTTGATTCTATTAGTTTAGTTCTTTTAAGTTTAGGTGTATTGTTATTTGCTGCTTTAATGGAAGTTTATATTACTCCAATATTTTTTGGATGGTAATTAAAATTCTTTTTTCTTCTTCTTCATTCAAAGAACTTTTACTTTTCCTGGCATATTTTGGAAAATGTCGCCGGTTTCCATCATTTTTTGAAGTAATTCTTCTGTATTAGAATAATTTGATTCATTAATAATAACTTCCAGCGCTACCCCTTTTCCAGAGTCTAATTTACTGATTAAACTCATCAATTCTAAATAAGGATTTTCTGTGTTAGCTACCTCAAAGACTGGGCTTGTTTCTACTACTTTTTCTTTTTTTTCTAAAGTAACAGAACCAACAAAGGTAGAATCGTTATTTGAAAGAGCAGTATCAACGGTCGAAGAATAAGTCATAGTATTGAGAGGAGTTTCTTGAATCACAACAGATTCAATTTCTTCTTTGGTTTCTTCTTTTTTAAATTCATCAACTATTTTTTCATTTTTCATTTTTTGCATTTTTGAATGCAATAATAAGGACCTATATTTCAACCATCTTGACTCAACAGAGTGAATAATCTCTGCTGCAATATATCTTTCTGTGTTATATTCTCTAATTCTTCCAACAACTAATATCACTTGCCCTACATTAATAGAATCAATATGTTTTCTTTTATCAAAAATTCTTACTGAAATGTTATCACTCCCATCATCAATAGTGAATACAGTAATTGACCCCAAATCTTCTCGACGTACAACTGCAGCAACACAATTAATTCTAATCAATTCTTCTTTATTCTCTAGTTTCAGATAACTTGCAGAAGTTTCATTTCCAACAACATATTTTCCAAGATATAAATATGAAAGAGGAACTAGTTTTGCTTCTGCTCTAAAACTTTGTTTTGTCGCCATAGTTTTTAACTCAATAAATATTTATTTTTCCTCAATTTACAATTTTTGAATAAATCCTCTTTTAGGTTCAAAAATATCTCCACTACGTCTAAGTTTTTCTAAAACATCTTCCACATCTTCTGCGCTAAGTTTTTTGTTTGCTGCCTCTTGAATAATTAATTCCACAGCAATAATTCTCTCTTTAGTTACAGATTCAATATTACTAATTATTTCTTTAATCATACTAATTTTACTACGTTGAGAAGAAGTAATTTTGCTACTTATTCTATCAATATCAATCTTTCCAGTTTCTTCATCCTTTGCAATTTGGTTTAGACAATAATCTACCAGTTCTATAGATTTGAGTGCATCTTCTTTAGTTACTGTTTTTGCCAATCTTAATTTTGCACTGGCCTCAGCTAATCTAACAAGTGCCTCTAATTGCCTAGCAGTAATTGGTACTGAAGAAACCCCTCCTTCTTCAACTCCACTTGAGTTTCTCATACTAATATAATATTGTTTAATTTCAGTTATTGCTTCATCACTTAAGAAAGGGGTAGCAAAACGTCTAACATACATAAAATATTTTTTAAGAATGTCTGATTCTAATTTTGCAACTGCTGCATCTGGATCTTGGTGTAGTTTCAGAATAAATGAAGCTAATTTATCATCTTTTTCTCGACTAGGCATATCTTTAATCGGAAAAATCAGATCAAATCTGTTGATTAGTGTTGGGGGCAAATTAATTTGGTTAGCAATTAAATCATATGGGTCAAAGCGCCCAAATTTAGGATTAGCAGCAGCGAGCAAAGTAGTTTCACAACGAAGAGTTGCTTGAATATTTGCTTTTGAAACACTAACAGTTTGTTGTTCCATTGCCTCATGCAGTGCACTCCTATCTTCTTTAGTCATTTTATCTAACTCATCAATAATTGCAAAACCTTTGTTAGCGAGAACCAAAGTACCCGCTTCTAGACTCCACCCTCCTAAGAATTCATCTTTTACAACTGATGCTGTAAGTCCGGCGGCCGAAGCCCCCTTTCCACTAGTGAATCTTGCTTTTGGAGCAACCCTTGTAATTCTTTTTAATAACTGGCTTTTACCTGCTCCAGGATCCCCAATTAATAGAATGTGAATATCTCCCCTGGTCCTCACCCCGTCTTTTCTTTTTTTAACACAACCCCCTGCCAACTGTAAACATAATGATTGTTTAATTTTATCATGTCCATAAATAGAAGGAGCTATATTGTTTGCAACGTAAAGCAATACATTTTCTTGTTTAGAAATTTTTTCAAATTCAGCAAAATCAGCGTCACTAATTTTCATATTGCTTGGATCGTCTCCAAAAGGTTCAATGTGATTAGCTTCTAGGATCAAATCATATTTGGTGCTTTTTCCTCCTGAACGCAATTGGATTGGAATTTCAGACACCCACCCAAAAAGTTTAACTTTGGTTCCTGGGCTAGTTCTGCGTTCGTGTAGAGGAGTAACTAAATCTCCTTTCAAGAAAACATTAATTCGTTTAGGTTGTGCTCCATCCAAATCATCAGGCGATTCTTCTAAAACTAATCCTTGTCCATCAACTAACTCTTTACTCAATTCTTTGAATTTTCCTTTTCTTCCGCAACTACACCTGGTTGGTTCCTTGTATTTTTGATCAAGTTGCAATACAGTTAATACGTTTCCACAACTTGGACATTCAAATTTTGCAGTGGATACATGTGGCCTCACATCAGATTTTTGTCTAACAATTCCAATGCACCATAAAAATTTACTTAGGTGTTTACTTCTAATTTCACTGACGTTAACTTTTAGAGAGTCAGGCATATTTTTTATTCTAACAGTGAATACATCAATCTTTTGAGGAAGGTCAAATTCTTTGATGGCAATTTCTGCTGCTTTTAGAACTTCTTCGGGTCTTTCAGTTAATTCTTCAGCAAGTTCTGTGTTAAATTTCAATAAATCAGTAAATGAAATAACTAGAGATTCTTTCCCTTTTCTGTTTGCTTCAAGTAATTGGGCGTGGTAATGTTGTTCAATAAACTCTTTAAATAAGCGAATTTGTTCACTAACTTCTAAACCAAATTCTTTTTCTATTTGGCCTTCTCCGCTCCTTGTGTTACTCTCTACCATTCTATTGTGGTTCAGAACAGCCAGCTAATAAAAAAGTATGGGAAATAGAATCAATGCATCAAAGAACCAAATACTCTAATAGTCATTTAAGAGAACAACAATCAAAAAAGAAATAATTCAATAAAGAAAACAAACAACAAAAATCAATTAATCTATGCATTCAGTAATCTTTCTAAATTTTTAATTAAAAGATCGGTTGCTTCGTGTACTTCTTCTTCTGTTCTAGTTCCGGTACAAACAATTTTTCCGTTACTGAATAATAGGAATGTTGCTCTTGTTCCTTTTAGTTTGTGTACAAGCCCTGGGAACTGTTCTGGTTCATATTCTGTGTTTGGTAGTTTAAGTCCTAGGTAGTTAAGGTTGAGTGCCATTCCAATGGACCCTGAGGCCACAATGTTTTGAACAGTGATTTCAGGAGTAATTGTTACGTTAATTTTCAATTTTTTCAAACTTTTGATAATACTTTTAATACTCAAATCTACATCTGAGAGTGTTCTTGCTCCGGTACATACAACTTTTCCTGAAGAAAAAATTAATGCTGAAGTTTTCGGGTCTTTGATTCTAAGAACTAATCCAGGAAATTGTTCAGGGTTATATTCTGTGTTTGGTAAAGTTGCCGCCATTTTTTCAAGAGGGATATCTTTTTCAAGCGCTGTAGAAACTACAATATTTACTATTTGAATTTCTTTTTTACCTTTTTTAATCTCTTTTTTACCCTTTGTTGCAACTTTTGCCATTTGAATTTCCCCCGAATTTCAACTTTATTACAGAATGTTGTCTGTAAACGTCTTTAAATCCACTCCCCTTTATTTAAAAACTAATGACTATTATATTTAAATAACACTTTATAAATACTTCGTTTGATTTATATAAAGAGAAGAGGGTAAAAAACCAGGCAAAAAGACTAAAAATACTCTTTAAAACACAAAAAACAAGAACAATTCCTTTTTTTTCTGCGTTAAAAAATCACGCAATTTTTTTGTCGATGTTTTTATAAACAAATCTTCAAAATTGATTATAAATATGTTAAATCGTCAATATAGTCATATTCTTTGTAGGGTTGCTAGTGAAATTTTTTTGAAAGGAAAAAATCAGCGTCAATTCACATCAAAACTTGTTGCCAATATTAAAATTCAAACCGGTCAAGAAAAAGTATATACTCAAAGAGGTAGAATTCTACTTCCTTTTTTTAAGGAACATCATAAATTACAATTAGTGTTTGGCATTCAGACTTATTCACCAGCTGTTTTTATTGAAACCAATAATGTTACAGAAGAATATTTAGAAGAGATTCAAACAATTGCAATTAAATTAATGCAAAAGAGTGAAGGAACATTTCATATTCAAACAAAACGTAGCGATAAAACATTTCCATTAACTTCTGTGCAAGTAAATCATAAAATGGGGGAACAGATTGAAGCCTCAAATAAAGATATAACTTTCAAATTAAAATCACCAGACCATATTTTAGGGATTGAAATAACTCAGAAGGGAACTTTTGTTTACAATCAGCAGATAAAATGTGAAGGTGGTTTACCTGCTGGCAAAGAAGGTGAAGCAGTGATTGAGATTAAAGATGAGAGGGAGGTTATTGCTGCATTACTTATGATGAAGAGGGGTGTGGAGATAAAATTTGTTAAGAATCAATCGTTCACAAATTATCAAGAATTGATTCAAAACTTTTTTCCAAAAAAGTTAAAGACCGTTCCGTCAGTTGAAGTATATCAAGAGAATTGTAATAATCAAAAGAATCAACCTTGTATTGTTGTTGATGGGAAGGATATTGAAACAAGAGCAGAAGGGATATTAACAGACCAAATCCAAAATGCAATGATTTTATCACCTATTGTTGCTTGGACTAAGGGACAAGTAATGAAAGAGTTTCAAAGGTACAAAAACTTATCAGAAATCAATTCCTAACATATTTATCGTATATACTAACTGCTTCTGCTTCAGAATTACTCTTGATCAATGCTCTCCCATCAGAAAATACTGTTACTGGTCCAAACCTTAAACAAACTTCATCAAGGTGCACAAATTCGAATTCTTTTTTTACAACCATTAACAATTTATTCAAATCCACAGAATTTGTTTTATGCACTTGAAATTGTCCAGACGAGCAAAAGCGCACAATTTGTTCTTGATCCCCTTCATTTTCTAACAACATAAACTCTTTTTTACAAGGCCCACAATTTTCTTTTTTCTTTACTTTAAATTTTCTTATATCCAGAGATTGCAAATCCAAAGAGAACAAAGTGCCACAAAATTCTTCTATCTTTTCTCCAACCAAAAACCGCAAAGCCAAATTACTCTGCAGACTAGCAATAGTGTGGGAGGTCATAGCCATAACTCCTGCTTCTGCGCAAGTTTCACCTTGCGCTTCTTTTGGAAAATTGCAGGCCAAGCAATTAGAATCTGGCAAAATCAGTTGTAACATTCCTTGCCAACCCACAGCTGAAGCAAAGATCCAAGGAATTTTATGTTTGCGTGTGTAATCATTTATTAGCCACCTAAGTGACATAGTGTCGCAACAATCTAAAATCAAATCAACATTTTTTGGAACACAATCAGAGATATTTCTTTTACTCAAATTCACAGCATGGATCTCAATCTTAACATCTTTATTTATTGCCAATAATTTTTCTTTCGCACATAAAACTTTACTAGTCAGAACATCATCTTCAATGTAAAGTGATTGTCTTTGTAAATTTGATGTTTCTACAATGTCTCTATCAATTAAAGTAATGTGGTTAATACCAGATCGAACAAGCAGTTCTGCAGCTACTGTTCCTAGTGCACCAACCCCTATTACAACAACGTGCGAGTCAGCCAATTTAATCTGACCCTCTTCTCCAATCAATGGAGTTTGTCTAATATATCTATCAGTATCACTCATTGTTAACACCATCCAAAATAGTTTTTAGTTTGCATGCATTACATTCGGTTGCGTTTGACGGTTCAGAGCAAAGGGCACAAGTTTGCGGCCCAGAATATTTTGAATCTTTGTTTAATTCTCGTGATTGCAACAAAGGTAACATATCCAAAAATGATTTAACAATCCCATTTTTAGTTCCAGGATATTTCTCTTCCAATTGATTCAAAGAATCTCTAATTTCTGCACGATAACTTGCAATTACATTCGGGCATTCAGTGTATTCTACTTTCCATTGTTTTAAGAAAGTGTAAAGCCGGGTTTCTTTTTCGCTACACAAATATAATGGTTTAATTCTTCGAGTAAAACCTTCATGCGCAGCCACTCCACCCATTGGCCCAAGTTTTGCTGCAAGCGAAGTATTTGCTTTACACATGTTCATCATGATGGCTTGTGATTCATCATCCATGTTGTGGCCTGTAACCAGTTTTGTAGCACCTAATTTTTTGGCGTACTTATTCAACAAGTATCTGCGCCATACCCCACAAATATTGCAAGGTTTTTTCCCAGTAATCTTGTTAATTTTAGGGTATGCTTCATCAAGGGTTGCCCCTAAGTGTTCTTCAAACGTCGCTACAGTTAGATCGACATCATAATCATTACAAAATTTGCGTAAGTCTTCAAGTGTTTTTTCACGATAATCTGCGATTCCTTCGTTGATTGCAAGAGCAGTCAAAGTTGTTGAGTCCATCCCCTGACGTTTTAAATATTGTTTTACTAGATACAGAACTGTTAGCGAATCTTTGCCCCCAGAGGTTGCAACACAAATAATATCATCACGGTTTATTAGTTTAAATTTTTGAATAGTTTTGAAGACTTTATTTTCAAAATAACTTACGAAGTGTTTACTACAAAGTGGCCCATGTTGCAGCATTATTACTGATTTGTGTTCACATTTATCACATTTTGACATAATTTTTAGCCTCCTGAAATCACACTTAGCAGCAATATTTCATCGCCATCTTTTAGTGTTTCAGTAGGGAGCAGAATTTCTGAATTTCTTGCAATTAAGACAGTTTCAGAATTAACTTTTAATTCTTGTAGCAAATCTTTTACTGTTGTAGCATAAGTTTCAATGGTTCTACGACTTGCTTCTTTCTCGTTTGTTACAGTAATCTTCATTTTTTTGGTCCCACTCTTCCACTAATTGGCTAAGTGTTTCTTTATGGGCTTCAGAACGTTTCTGTTTTAAAAAACTATGCTCTAAAACATAGCTTCCATCGTAGCCATTTTTTTAAATAAAAATGAAGTTTTTTTAAAAAATGGTTTGTGAATTGGACAAAATTGCTTTCCCGGACAACAAGTTAACCTTTCAAGAACTATTAACCATTGGTCAAGTTTCTGATTTCCATTTCACTGTGGGGTCTGCACCAAGTATTAGTTATCCAGGGAGAGGATTAGTTCCTCTTCCCAAAAGTTTAGCTAAAGGCCCAAGTACAGCGACGGGAGATCGCCCCTCTTTTCTTCATAGACAAACAAAAGTCGATCCTCTTTCAGAAGAGTTTGTTGAACAGATTGTCAGAGGAATTTGTTCAGATAAAGAATATGAAGTTCTATTAAACAATAAAGGATTAGATTTGGCAAGAGAATTGTATGGTTGCCGGTTTAGAGTAAGTATTCGTAGCGCCTATATGGGGTTTGCGGTGACTATGCGTAAGCTGCCTAGTAAGATCATGTCAATTAGTGACATTGGGTTTCCAACTTCAGTGTATGGTTTAATTGCAACTGAATCAAGTGGATTAATTTTGGTAACAGGATCGACCAGCTCAGGTAAATCCACAACGTTAACTTCAATTGTTGATGGGATTATTAAAGAGCGTGCAATAAAGAGAAGTGGGTCTGCAAAATTAATAACTTTAGAAGACCCGATTGAGGCCTTGTTTAGATCTTATGGTTCAACACAAGTCGTGCAGCGTCAAGTGGGACTTCATGTGGCTAGTTTCGAACAGGGTGTGAAGGATTCGCTTCGAGACAAACCCGATATTATTTATGTTGGGGAGTTAAGAGATAAAGAAACAATTCGGGCGGCGTTAACTGCAGCCAGCACAGGTCATTTAGTTTTAAGCACTTATCATGGTGAGAGTGTTCCAAATGCTTTGCAAGGAATTTGTTCCAGATTTTCCGAAGGAGAACAGTTGGCAGTGAGACATGATTTAGCAACTTACTTACGGTTCATCTCTTATCAAAAAATTCTTCCAAGAGAGGGGAGTAATGGGGTCGCTTTAGCTATGGAATATTTATTTTCTTCTCATGGATCAAGGAACCAAATTCAAAAAGGGAATTTTGGTCAGTTATATAATTCAATGCTAGGGGGGAGTGGGCTTCCTTTTGATAAAGCCCTTATTGGCCTAAAAACTCAAAAAGCAATATCTGAGGAGGTGTATAGAACAGAAATGAGACTTTTGCAAGCAATAAAATAAGTGACGTTGTATATTTTAGGTATTTTTTGGACAGTGCTATATTTTAGTAAATATTAAGAACAATCACAGGTTATTCTTGGTTTATTGTGAATTCCAAAGCAAACAAATACAATAATATTAGAAGAATGTCATCTTCCAACGAGAAGAAACTTCGTCAAGAAATTGAGGGAAGAAAAGATAAATCTATTCTTGGAGCAGAAAAAATTCACATCAAAGATTCTTTTCATTACCTCAGAGCGGGCCTTGATCAAATTACTTTAAAAATCGCAAAGAAAAAGAAAAAAACCATTGGATTTTCTTTTGAAAATTTACGGAACACTAAAGGTGCAATCAATCAGGCTAAACTATTAGCTAGGATGCAGCAGAATATGCAATTATGTCAAAAGTATCATGTTCAAACAAAAATTAGTGCAAAAATAGAAACAGGTGCATTTAGAAGACTTTTACAAAAAAGATAAATCCCTATATATGTATGATTTTTCAGAATACTTTAAATACAATTCCGTCTTATCTTTTAATCTATGGTTGATGGTGTAAAAAAAGAAGGTGTTTCTGTATTAGACAAAATTTCAAAAGAAAGTAAAGATAATTCTAAAGTTAAAGAAGAAGAAATGGGGACCAACCATTCCGCTCAAACAATTGTTCTAACTATTTTAGCAGTGATTGCAATAGTTGGTGGTTTAACCTTGGTGTTGAATGGTGGAATAACTGGAGGTTATATTGGGACCTTAGGTGCTGCTACTACAACTCTAGCAGACGTTCCTGTTGGAGATAGCGGAACTACAACAACTACCTCTGTCCAAGAAGCTTCAGGAAATTCAGAAGATGGTTCTTCTAATGAAGGAGAAGCAGGTGAGGGGAGTATACCACTTCCAGAATCAGAAACGACAGCAAATAACCAAGGGGACAATCAAAATTCAGAATCAAACTCCAACGATGATTCTACTAGCAGAACAATTCCAACAGTCGATACTAGTCGAACAAATGATCCTATTGCTTTTGAATTAGAATTTTCTAATATTCCGGAAATTGATGCCACTGCTTCAATTTCTGATATATCTTTTATTGCAAGTAACCTTGGTTCTAGTGTTAGAATTAATGGAGATTTACTTGAAGCCAAATCAAAAGTAACCATTGATTTAACAGATTTTGTGGGGCGCTTCAAAGTTAATGCTCACACTACAACTTTGGAGGGAACAATTTCAGAGATACATTTGAATGGAGTTTCAATTTTGAGTGAGTCAGAGATAGAAATTGAGATTGACGCTCTTCGGTATGATACTATTACAACAGATGACATTTCTTTTTCATATATGTATTTTCCAGCAGGCGAGGGAAATCTAAAAGTGATTGATCGTTTAACTTATGAATTAGAGGGCGACGCTATTGATTTGTATGATTTCTATGGCGAGATGACTCTTTCATCGAATGAAGGATATCCTGTAACTTTAGTTGGAGAGGCAGAATCTTTAGAAAGTTCTAGTAATATTTTGCAGTTAGGAGTACAATAAATCATAGTAAAACGTCACTTATAATGAGATACATATACTGCAGAACATAAACGTTTTTAAATAAAAACTATTGATAAGTGGTGAAAACACAATTAAATTCACATGGAGATGAAATAATAATGACTGAGATTACTTTACAAAGCGAATCTTTAGATGCATTGGCAGAAACAGAAGTTTTAGTGGTTGAGAATAATGGGCGTGACGCTCAAAAAGTTCTTAATGTATACCAAGCAATTAAAGATGACTTGGGGATTATATATGGGTTAAAGTTAGAGGAAACCCCAACATTTAAAGATAACGCAAGAGACGCTCTTGATTTTTTAAGAGATGGCGACACTACTAACGTTCTTCCTTTGGCTGTTATTGATCGAGATTTAGAATACTTTGAAGTTTTAATAAATGAAGATGTAATTCAGGCCATGGAAAGACCTTCTGGATCAGATCGTCGTGATGGTGTTATGTTTTTATCAGATGTTGTTTATGCTCATTTTCAAATGGAAGGCTATTGTCGTCCAATTGACGTTGCTGCATTTTACACAGCTGAATCTACTGGAGTGAAGGAAGACTCAAAGTTTAAAGATTTGTCTAAGTATATGGCAACTGGAAAAGGGCCAATGATATTTGTTCAACAAAAAGGAGAAGACCCTACAAATGAAGTAGGATCCTTATTAGAAGCAGGAAGTATTGTTCACACCGTATCAAAAAAGGGAATGTTTGATGAAGCACCTGCCCCTTATGAAGCAGCAGATATGAGAAAAACTTTAGCTAGGATGGTGGCAGATACAAATTTTGTTCCTAGTGATTTCATTGGCCTTTATGAAGAGTTCAATGATTTTATTAGAGCGGAAGGAAAATATAATCCAAGCACAATAGCTAACGCTTATGATGACTTCCAAGCCCAATAATTTTTTTCTTTACTTTTCTTTATTTATTTAACTTTTTAGAACTATATTTTTTAGAAGCACTCAGTTTAAATAGAATTGTTAGAAAAAATTATTATCAATAAATGGAGATGATTAATTATGACAACTAATCCTGAAGTTAATATTCTTGCTGTAGAGAACAATCACGGAGATAGATTAAGACTCCAGTCTGTATATGTGGGTAATAGGGAAGAGTTGGCTGAATTGCATGGTTTAACTTTGCCTGAGAGGTTACATTGTGAAGACAATGCTGTTTCTGGGAAAGAACACATAGGTGCTGCGTTACAAGAGGGCCGTCCTATTCAAATAATGTTTATTGATCGTGATTTAAAATATCTTGAAGTGCCAGTTCTACTAGGTGAAGCAGGAACCGGAGAGTATCTTGAAGATAGAGTTGACTCTGCTGAAGAAATATCAGGAGTACGGTTTTTATCAAATTATATGAATACCACCAATTCTTCTAGTCAGACAGACCCTTTAGTTATTGCAGCGTTTTATACAGCAGAACCCGAACTAGTTTATGAGGACCCTTTGTTTAAGAGTTCCATAATCCCTCAGACAGAAGCTGGAGTTGGTCCAGTGGTATTTGTTCAAAGAAAAGGAAGTGACCCTGTTAATGAAATTGCAAATCTTTTTGATGCAGTTTTTACCGCATACAAGATGGCTGCTTTAGACAAGACAACAGGGGAACCTGTAAGTGAGGGTGATTTAACACTTCATCGAATGCAGATGGGAACAGAAGTTAAGGCAATGCATTATGATCCTAACATCTTTTTAGATCGCTATTCTAGTTAAGTTTTTTCAATAATTTTTCTTTTTTTTCTATTTTAAAGTTGCTAAATCTTTTGAGTAAAAGAAGAGATAAAATTCTGTTCCGTGCGTCTCAGGCCCCCTTTCGGCGTGATATAGCCCTTTTAGTTTCCCTCGATGAAAATCAGTTGTGATCAAATCATGCAAGTTTTTAGTACCTTCTCCCCCACCGTCTGCAGCAGCCCTTGTTGACCTGTTTGTAATTTCACCATTATAATCATTTATTTCTGCAGTAGTTGCTTTCGCATGAGGGTAACCTCCTCCATTATCTTTAAGACAGATGTAGGCAATTGGAAGTTCTCCATCTTGAATTAGAAAATTACCATATAGTTCATCATAAGAAAATTCAGCAAAGTCTGCAGCAACTAAATCTACTTTAGTTGCACCTGCTTCAACGCTATTTTTTATTAAGTCATAAATGTTATCGACAAAAGTTCTTTTGGATTTAACTGTAGGCACATAATCTGTGTCAACATGAATTTCGGAAACCCATTCTTCTCCTAATTTTTTTCGAGCCAAAGCTTCTGCTTCTGTTAACATATTTTCGAGAGGAAATTCTTTAGCTACAACCCCTCCTCTTCCTCTTGATTCAAAGTCTTTAATCCTAGAGCGTGCAGATTGCCTATGTTCTAATAACTCATGCAAAGGAGAAAAAACTTCTTGCAATTGAAGATAAGCTTCATTTGAAATATCTCCCTCTAATCTTTCCAGAACTTGTTCATGAAATTTAACTAGTTGTTCATAAGTAATTGACCATCTTCCTGGCTTCTCACTAATTTTTCCAGAAAGTCTTGATTCTAAATCACTTTTTTGAAGATCTTGCTTACCTCTAAATCTAAATTTAAGTTTTTTATCAAAGGCATTAATATAATCTGTAAAGTTGGGGTCGCCAGAATTAGCGGCTTGGTACGCAGCTAATAAATTATTACAAACAGAAGAAAATATAGTTGATTGGTGGAATGCCAGTCCATCGCGCACAGAAGCGATAGCATCATGCCGTAATCCTGCACCTTCCAACAATTCAATCCTTCTTTCAGCAGCATCTGCTCTTGCTTTTTGTTCTTCTACTTGTGCTCTTTCTTCAGATAATTTTGCAGCCTGAATTTCTAATTCATCATTTAAACGTGTGGCTAGGGCAGCACCATTGGAGACTTCTTCCGATCTAGCATCAAATGTCAGTGCTAATTCACGGTGCCTTTTTGGAAGTGTTGCCCACATTATTGCTTTGTCGTACAGGGCATTTCCAATACTTTTCGCAAGAACCCACGCATCAGAGAGATTAGAATTCAACAACGCTTTTCCAAAAGCAGTTGCCCTTTCAGTCCCGGCAGGAAAAGCTGCATAGAATTTTGTAGTTCCAACGGGCAATTCTTCTGGGCTAACTTCTATGTGTCCAAACTCCCCTAATGTTCTGTTTGTTCCATAGTTAAATACTCCTTCGGTAATCCAAGTATCATACTGAAGGGCGTCGCTTGCCTGATCTTGATAAATATCAAATGTTCTTTGTAATATAGTAGGATCTCTTACACGGAGAACTTCCATTAATTCTCCATTCAAGTTTTCTGGAAAATGAATAAGGCTTCGAATACTTTCTTGCCTGTCTGTGTCTTCAGAATCAATTTCTTCACTTCTAAAACTAGATGCTTTTGAAAAATTTGGAGCAGTTTTTTCAATGAACTTAAGTAGCGCTTTTCCTCCAAATACAGTTCCAAATAATCTGCCTTGCAAGAATGTTTCGCTAGTAAAAGAATTGTCAGGCACATCTCTTCGGTAAAACTGTTCTCTATCAGCTTGCAAGACTTCTGCTGCAAACTCAAGTGCAGAATACATAAACCATAATGAATTCCAATGATCAATCTTTTTTGTAAATTCTGCCAGCTCACTCCCAGTTTCTTGACAACCGATAACTCTTGCATATTCGTTCCATAACTCTTCCCAGGAGAACTCACTTCCTGCTTCAGCAAGTTCCATCCCTGCAGTGATATATTTGATTGTTGTATGACGAAATTCTGGAGCAAAACGTGTCGCAATTGGTTTTCTTACTAACCCACTATCTCGAGTCCTAGCAATAATTTGATTATTCAGAATTCTTGCTTCTAAATCTGATGGAAAAATGTTACTCATAACAGACAAATACTAGACATCATATATAAAGATTGTTGGTTTTAATCACTATTAAGTTAAAACACGGGTTTTTATAAAGTTTTTTCATAAGTACACTTATGTTTAGTGAGTTAAAGTTTAAAGTATTACAAATTGAAGAAAAACTTGAAAATGCTTCAATGAATTTTGATCCTGCCTTAGTTGAAAAGTTATTGAAAAAAGCCCCTTCACATCTTCTTGAAACAATTTCAAAAAAACGTGCTAATATTGTGTTTGAGCATGCTAAGAATCATGTGCCAGCATATCAAAAATTCTTGAAAAAAAATAAATTCAAAGTAACGACTTCTTGGGAAAAAATACCTGTTATGGACAAACACAATTATATCCAGAAGTATCCTTTGAGATCACGGTGTGCAGGGGGCATTTTACCAAAAGATGGGATGATTTATGAAAGTTCAGGATCGACCGGCAAACCAACAATTTGGATTCAGAATAAAACTGAGGAAGACGTTTTATTGAGCCAGGTAATTTTTGATTTTCATTATATGTTTCAATCAAAACCTACGATTGTTCTAAGTACCTGGGTAATGGGTCCTTGGATTACTGGTGCCAAGTTTGGCGAATTAACTTCCTATGCCAGCTTAGCTAAGAATATTGGAGAAGACATGGAAAACATTTTGGACACACTTGAAGAGTTTGGTCCAGAGGAGCATTATTTGATTGCGGGTTATCCTCCTTTTATTCGGCAATTAATCACTTATTTACGTGAACATATTAATTTGGACAAATACAAAATTGATCTTGCAATAGGAGGGGAAGGGATTAGTATCAAATCTTTAAGATATTTGGAGCAGTTAATGCCTAAAGGTTCTTTAATTGTTTCTGGGTATGGTGCATCAGATTTAGATATTGGTGTTGGTTTTGAAAGTACTTTTTGTACATATATTCGTAAGTTAGCGGCTAGTAATCCAGAGTTTTGTAATGAATTGTTTAATCAAGAATCTGTTCCAATGATTTTCCAATATAATCCTTTGTTATGTCATATTGAAGAAGGCCCACCTGAAAAAAACTCACCCCCTGAGTTACTTTTCACGTTGTTAAATGCAGATATTGCCCATCCAAAGATAAGGTACAATTTGAAAGATCGAGGCCGAAAATTTTCTTATGCTAATGTAATCAGTATCTTAAGAAAACACGACCCAAAGTTCAAAGAAAATTTTGCTAATTACAAACATTTTAGAGAGATATTGCCGCTGCCTTTCTTTTCAGTTTTTGGGAGGAGTGGGAACATAATTACTTTTGGTGCTGCCAACATTTATCCAAATCAAATAGAACTATGTCTTTTTCAAGATAAGGATGCAGAGAAGAAAATCAATCATTTTAAGTTGTCTCGCACGTCAAATAAAAAAATGCAAGATGTTTTAGAGGTTCATATTGAGTTAAAGAAAGGGTCAAAATGTAGGTCTAACTTTGAGAGAGTTTGTCGAAAGAATATTCTAAAGTATTTGGGAAAGTTTAACGCTGATTATTTAGAAATTTCTAAGGGTGATCCTGAGTTAAAGAATATCAAAGTCAAAGTTTATCCTTACAACCACCAATTGTTTGAATCTGATAAGAAAAAAATCAAAAGAACTTATTTAGTTAATTAAATAATTAAATAAATAAAATTTCTTTCACTTAACATGTTCTAAAAAACTAAAAATTGTGAATGAAACTTCTTTTGGGTGGGTAATGATTGATTTGTGTCCAGCATGTGACAATAAGTAAAAAGTTGCATGTTTTTTGTTTAGTTGACAAATTGCTTTCGCATTTTCAGGGAGACAAACATCATCATCATCAGAGCTAATTACTAAGAGCGGATGTTCAAAAGATTTTACAAATTTTTTCATATCTTTGAAATGTTCATGCATATATTTTTCGTTTTGGTCTAGCGAGTAAATAATACTTCTAATGGGGGTAATTTGTAATAGGTGTTTAATGATGTGTGCGTATTCAGTTACTCCTTTTAGTGATAAGTCAATATCTTGAAAATGGGGGAAATGTTCACTTCTTAGTTTATGGTTATAAGCAATTTTTCGTAGCAGTTTGGTTGTGAATGAGCTGTGATTAAGAAGTTGATCGTGGTTGAAAGGGTAAACAATAGATGGTTCAATTAGGGTGATTGCTTCAGCCGATTTTTTACTGAGCAAATGAAAAGTTAGTGCAATGCAGCCACCAAGGCTGTGTCCAATTAATACGAATGATTCAATTTTTTCTTTGTCTAAGATTACATCTAAATCTTTTGCAAAAGCTTCAGTGGAATACTTTTCGAATTCATCTGGCACGTCACTTTCCCCATGTCCCCTTAAGTCAACTGCAATGCAAGGATATTTTTTCTTTTCAAAAAATTCTAGTTCCTTGTTCCAAGTAGTATAGTTACCACCAACCCCATGCAAGAAAACCAGAGTTGGTTTTTCTTTATTTCCTTGACGTTTGTAATATGCAATTTTGGTACCATCAAAAGACTTTACTGTTTTCATGGGGACAATAAAATTAAAAGAGGTTATTAATGCTTCTGTTCTGATATTTACTTATTCAAAACAAAAAACTATTGTCTCCAAACTAGAAACCATTATATAGTGGTAATAAACGCAAAATTATATGAATTCACTTAGATCAAAGTTGTTAGCGGCTGTGCTTGCTTTAGGTATTCCAAATTTCGCTCAAGCAGAAGAACCACAAAGGGTTTTTGATGAACCAACGCACGTTCAAGTTCATGAAGATTCTGATGTTGAAGCAGCAGCAGAAAAACCAGATTTTGAACCAAGGCAAGATTATCATTTCACTGCAGTAGCAGGAGTTGATACTCCTCTTTTACATTTTTCTGATGGTTATTTTGCTCCTCTAGTAAAAATTCAACTCTACACTGAGTTAGGTAACTCTCCGTTAGATTTGCTTGGAACAATTACAACTAGCGAATCTAATTTAGAGTTGATGTTAAGAAACCCAATTGCTAATTTTTCAGTAGCACCTTTTGTAAAATACATTGTTCAGGGAGACCATTTAGTTTATACTGCAGAAGGAGATAGAGAAAAAGATAAAGAAGTAAGTGGCAGTGAGTTTGGGGGAAGGTTACGGTTAGCAACAGACGAAGAGAAAATATTTTCTGGATCATTAACTCAAGAGTTTGCTGGCAAAACTTATGGTTGGCCAGCAGCACCAGAATCTGGCCTGTTTCCTGACAATCATTTTGTCCACAGATCAATTTTAACTGGTCAATTAAGAAAGTTAGAAGAAGATCGTGCTTTAAATCTTAAAGATGGTACAGTTTTAAAATTAGATGCAGTTTATGAATTTCGTCCAGGGTTTAATTCTAATGTTTCTGGATTTGAAAATCATGAACATACTGCAAGGTTTGCCGGTATGTTTGGTTTATATTTTGTAAAAGGTTTTTTTGATTTGCAAGCAGAATTCAGAGCAACAGGGCAGTTTGGCGCTGACGTTTATAATGCAGAAGAGCAAGGGAGTATGTTAAGTGCAACGGCTCCTGGCCCGGGGATGTTTTACAAAGAACACGATTATTCTCAATCAGTTCAAGGTAATGTAAATTTTGGTTTTTTAATAGCAGGAGATTATCATATTCAACCAGGGTTTAGTGTTTTAGTTTTACCTGGAACAAATTCTGTTGAGGGGGGAGTGCAAGCTGAGCAATTAATTTTACCAAGTGCTACGTTAAGGTTTGATGCTAAGTTAGGGGGTGTGTTACCTTTTGGATTTAGAGTAGGATATTCACCACTTTCTCCAAGGCAAGAAGATACTTTGGGTGGCGAGAATTCTGGTAGTTTAGAAATCTTAGCTTATGTTGCTGTTGGTTTTGGTAAAACTTCAGCGGAATAATAAAATAATTTTAAGGTGAATAATTTTCTTCTGGTTTTTTAAAAATCCAACTTTCAAAATCGAACTCTGGAACAACCATTAAATGGTTATCATAATTAACTGCAGGAGTTTCGCTTTCTTCATCTTGTATGGGTGCTTCAGGACCACTAACAAAATATTCATCTGTGCATAAGTTTGGATATTCCCATTCTGGCATGATGTAATCTGAAATTCTTGAACATCCTGTTGTGGTGCTTAAGATTGCAGCACCAACAATACTTACTAATAATTTATTCATTTTATTTGTCTCCAAACACCCAAGAACCTTTTTTATAATTTATTGTCTTATATTAAAAAACTTCTGGGTATATAACTCTATTTTCTGAATATGTGAAAAGTTTAAGCCAAAGTAGTTTTGCTTGTTTCTTTGATGGGAGGTTGGAGGCAAAATGGTCGAGAATAATGAAATAACTTCTTTGGAAAATTTAGCAACTTTGTGTGCCAAGAGGTATGATTCTAGGTTCAAGAAGAAAGTGTCTAGTTTTAGAGTTTGCACTTTAGAAAATGGAGCACCCCTCAGATGTATTTATCGAAGAGGAGGTTGGAGAAATCTGGAGCAGGAAGATGGTACTAGGAAAATATATGGTTTGTGTGAGAAGGGTTATATGCCGATGAGTGAGAGGGTGGCCAAATATTTAGAGAAGATTATTCCTCTTCCAATTTAGAGAAATAACGTTCTTAAGGGGAAGGAAGAGTCCAACTGTTCTCCTCTTCTCTTCTTTTCCCTTTTTTTCCTATTTTTCAGCCCAATTGCTATGTTTCCAACATACATCTTTGAATTGGGCAGAGTTTAGACAATCGCTTCCATTTCTGCAAACTGCTTTGCACCGTTTTTTGGTGTTATTGGGTGAGCACCATTCTTGTAGTCTTTGTAAGAGTACAATGAATCTGCTAGCGTCAGTTAAAGGAAAACGCATAGATATGGTGTCTTTGTTAGTGTAAAGAGTACCATACTCGTCGTAACTCTTGACAATGTAATCAAAATCTTGTTTTGTTTCCGGTTCCAAATAGATTGCTATATTCATAAGTATTGTCTTTACTAACAAGTAGTATTTATTACCTTTGCATATACCTTATATCTTTTTTCGGTTTTAGGTATATATTTGTATAAAAAAGGTCATTTTTTGTCTTATTTTTCAAGAAATACTTACATTTAGTGATTTTGAGTCAAAAAGGTGTGAATTTTGTTAACAAGAACGATTATTTTGTGATGAGAAACCTTTTGGGAAGGCGGCGTTAATTCTTTTTACAGAAGATTTTATATAAAATTCTAGTATCTAAATTCTATGAAAAAAGAAGCAAGCAATAGGTCTTCGAAACAAGAAGAAATTCTAACTATTGATAGAATCATTAAGTTAGCAAGGCCTATTCTTAAAAAGAATGGAATAGTAAAAGCGGGTTTATTTGGATCTTATGCTCGGGGTCAAGCTAAAAAAAGCAGCGATATTGATTTGTTGATTAAAGTTAAAGGAAAAAAAAGTTTATTGGATATAGTTGGAATTCAATTAGCTTTAGAAGAGTCAGTTAAACGAAAAATAGATTTAATTGAGTATGAGGAATTACATCCTTCTCTTAAAAAGAAAATTCTTGCTGAAGAGGTAAGGATTATATGAAAGATGTTCAAAATTACTCAAAACTAATCTTCAGTGACACAATCTTTAAATAAATCAGTCTCTTTCAAGTAGTAATAAGATTTTATGGTGAATATATTATGAAACGAATGATTGCATCTTTAGGTTTAGTGGCTTTGCTTGGTGCGTGTGATGGAGATGGTGATAGGTTAGAGGGTAATGGTGGAGTTGAAGGGAGTGAAGATGATCCTTCTTATGTTGTTGCAGGATCTTGCTCAGGATCATTTATGTTACAAGGTGATGGCCACCCGGTAGGGTTTAGCACAGGTTATGCTGACAATCCTGAATTTAGAGTTGATTATAAGGAGATAGGACTATTAGATGGAAGTGTAATCATAATCTCTGCAGATGGTGATTTTGGTGACAATTATCAAAGTGGAATTGGCACTTATGAAATATTAGAAGACGAAATGTTAACCCCAGAAAATTCATTATATTTTGATGAAGGTTATTTTGATACTTGTCCTGATGAATATTCAACATGCCTTCCTTTTTGTGAAGATGGCCAAATTTGGGGAGATAGTTTGAATGATAAAATAGACAGATTAGGTGGCTTTCTTCTAAGATTCAACGGCGAAGGGACAGATGAAAATTCAAGTTTTAATAACAGAATATACACTGCTTTTTTGATTGAAGGCCCATGGAGTGGAGGAGACGCATGTTCAAGTACAGAAGAAGCAGATTATAGCGGAGACTGTTCAAACCTTTAATTTTTTTATTTTCATTATTATTTCAACTCTTTCTGAAAAATTATTTTGTGGAAGTCAACTAAGTATTTCTTAATTGACTAAAAAACAATCACACATCTGAAAGATTTACTTTTTTACTCATTATCAAAAATAACATAATCCCAGAAATAATTGTGAAGATAATACTAATGTACTGGCCAATAGTCAAACCAGAATTAAAAATAATATACTCTTTAAAGAATTCTGTAAAAAACCTTAAGAAAGAAAACAAGAAGATAAACAACCAATATATTGTTCCGTCTGGTAGATTCATTTTTTTTACAGAATAAATATTATACAACAAACCACAAACAAAAAAGTTTTTTGCTGCTTCATAGAGTTGTGAAGGGTGTCGTAAATCATTTCGTCCATAGAATTCAATTGCCCATGGAACTGATGTTACTCTTCCGATAACTTCACTGTTTAAAAAATTACCAATTCTAACAAATCCAGCAGAAAGGCCAATAGGAATTATTGCCACATCTGCTAATTTCCAAAATGGAAGTTTATTTTTCTTACAAAATACATAAAAGGAGAGGGTTCCTCCAATAATTCCTCCATGGGAAGAAAGTCCTCCTTGCCAGATGTAAAATATAGATGCTGGGTTTGAGAGAAAATACTGAAAATTATACACTAATACATGAAAAATTCTACACCCTAGAAATAGACCAATTACTGTAAAGAGGTATAATTCCATTGTTGCGATATTATTTAAATTATTTTCTTTAGCTAATTTTTTCAAAAAGATATAACCCAAAATTAATCCCATAAACATCATTAATCCATACCATCTAACAGGAACGTTACCAATGTAGAATGCTACTGGCGAGATCATAAAAAGAAATTAACAAGGTCTAAATTATATATTTACTGGTTGTTTCTTGACAACATTTATAAATATAAAATGTTAGTTATTTTAAAAGAGGATGGAAAGGAAAGAGGTGAGTTTATTCTTAGTATTTGTTAGTTTATTAGTTAGTAGTCTTTTTTTGACAGGTTGCCCATTTGAACCAGATTTAAGTGAGTATAATCTTTGCACAACCAACAATGGAGATCTTTTTTTAAAGGACCATGCATTATGTTTAACCGATCCAGGGTCATCACATGATGAATTTTGTTGCTATAGACCAGATGGTTCAAAATGCACAGATGATGATGTAGAAAAACTAGCATCACAGACTGCAGTATACTGGGCTTATCACATTGATGCAGGGGATTACGCAGGAGAGGTATATTCAAGCATTCATGACGAAATAATCTCTCATCTTGGAGGTGACAAATGCAGTTCAACATATTCTATAACTATTGGAGAAGGGGATGATTCAGAGACACTAAACTCATTAATGCCTTGGTGCACAGATTCTTTTGAATATTCTCAAAATGCAATTATTTTTCGTCAAGGAATGGGAGACGACCATGATCCGGACAATCCCCAAGAGAACATTTTCGTTTGTTATCGAAACCAATGGTATAATTATCATAAAATATTAGAAGATGATGAGGATACTGATAGTGATGGTGTTGGCTTATTTTGGGATTGTGATGAATCTGATCCACATGTCTTTAGTAACATGTCAATGTACTATGGTTTTACTGAAGAACCTCAAGAGATTTGTGGTGATAAAAAAGACAACATGTGTTTAAACCCATTTGATTTTGTCAGCAGAGGAGGTTATGATCACAATATCTATGGTCACCTTAATTTTGAAGGAGTTTGGGTTGAAGAGACAAATGATAACTGTGATGAAAACCCTGAAGCTTGCCAACAAAACTGTTTATATTCTGGAGGAGAATGTGATTATTTGGGTTATAATGATGCAACAGCAGATGTTGATGAAGTTGAATTGTCGTTAGGTACTGGTTATTGTTGTGGAGACAACATAACTGATTTAGGAGAAATTGAAAATTACGAAGACGTTGAGAGAATATGTTTAAATCAAGATTACACTATCCCAAATGACTTGTGTGAAGAAGGTGGGTGGTGTTGGGTTAATTCTGAGATGAATCAATTTAAGATCATTACTGTAAAATACTTGGGCCAAGAAACTTTTGACGTATTTAGTAATTACAGAGAATGGCAGGTTTGTTCAGAGAACAATATTGGGCCAGTTTCAGCACATGAAAGTGACCTCAACAGCTATGGTAATAGATATTATTGTTATGACGAAGGAGATCATTACAGTTATGCTGAGTGTAGCGATGATGGAGGCAACACAGGCACAATCCATAATGTTGGATCTATTAAACATCGGACAGCTGCTGCCGGAACTTTTTCACTTCCAATAATAGAAAATGGAAATCCAAACAGATACTTAATTGAATTAGATGGAACTATTGGAGAATACACTAATAACTATGAAGATCTTTATTCCATTGAAGAAACACTAGATCAAACCGTCGACTTTATAGGATATGATTATTTAGAAATTTTGTTCAAATATACTGATGAAGTATTCTTGCCAGACAATATTAATTTAACTATTAAAGGGTTACCTACAGACATTAATTCTGAAGATGAATCTAATGCAGAATATTTTTCTCAAAATGTTTTAGGTTACGCAATCAACGACCCATTATTAGAAGCAGAACATGTTATTCACCTTAGAGTTCCTGTGGGCGAGTGGCCAGATATTAAATCAATTGATTTCAAATCCATTGGAGATCGAAATACATTCCAGGTTTTGGCAATGTATTTGACAAAAGAGTCTGATGCCAATAGTGATGAAATACCCATATGTTCAGGAAAAGATAGCACTAATTATAATAGTTGGTTAACAGATTTGGATGATAGTTCTGAATCATCTTTCATTGACGGAACTTTAATCTGTGATTTTAGATATGGAGAAAACGCCTGGCTTGGGGATTATTATAGTTATGAGGTAGAAGAAGGAAATACTCAGGCCTCTTGTTGTGGTGATGATGAAGGCGAATTCTATGCAGGAATAAGTGCCAATAGTTACGGTTGTTTTAATGGAATTCCCATTAATAATGAAGATACTGCCATGCAGGTTGAGTTTGAAGTGGAGTATGCAACTCAAGAGTATAATGTAAGTTATCCTGATAATTTGAGCTCACAGTTTTCTATAATTGTTAGCTCAGTGTTGCCTGAAGATTTATTCTCTCCAGGGTGTAATTATAATGGAGACATTCAAGCACTCATCGAAGAAGAGACAGGAAACAGTAATTGTGGTCATGTTGAGGGTTCTTGTTCTTGTTCAGATAGTGAGGTAACTTGCAGTTTAAGTGATTTATTATTGGGTTCTTGTATTGAAGAATATACTACTTATTGTACATTCCCTCCAATTGAAGATTGCACTAATTGTCCCACAGGTGCAACTTATTTTGAGGAGTATGAATTTTCTTGTAATCCTGTAGGATATGAGTATCTTGGAGCCATCACAGACACTTCCTCTCTAGAAGACGGCCAAAGTGGATTATATAATGGGAAATATTATTCTATGGATAGGTATGTTGAAAATTCCCAATATACTTTTGATTACAATGAATCACCAATAATAATCAATGACCTCAATGAAGGATTCACTAATTTTCTTTCTGAAAGAGAAGAATTAACTATAACTTTAGAATATGTTGGCTCTGATTCAGAAATATATTTATTTACTCCATTTAATCAAAAAAGTTGGGGGGTTGATGAGGTAATTAATTTAGGACAAAACTTACCAGTTGAGACAGATATCTGGATCGTAGCAGAAACAGACCTCATCGAAATCAACAGTTCCGAAGGTCAAACAGAAACAGACGAACTCTCCTACACTTGCCTAACTGATGAATGTGTCTACGCACTCCCAGGAAGTCCACCTTACAAAATCACTAACGAACATCCAGACCTTTACGACTTATACTTCCACACAAGAAACGAAGATGATTCCGAAGAAGAAATACTCATAACTGAAGAAGAACAAGAGTTTGAAAACTTAGGAGTAATCATAGTAAGATCAATCTCACAACAAATACTTTACAACTTTGACCAAGAAGAAGAAACTGGTGGATTCTACGGATGTCAAGCAGCAGAATATGTTTTAGAAGCCATTACCAACGGTGATGAATCATATGTAAACAATTACGATTACTGCGCAGTTCAAGGTGATTACTACTGCGCTCATCAAGACTCACAACGTTTAGTAAACTCTTGGAGCCTTGACTCAATAACACAAATCGCTTACGAGCCTGTTGAAGAATGGGATGAAGATACAGAACTTACTCTGCAATCAGTAACTTATGCAAGTGATCAAAGAAATTACTCAGCAACAGTTGTTCCGCAAAGAAACTTTATTCCTAACGCAGATTTCGAAACAACTGAAGAAGACAACGCCGACAACGTTGCTTACTGGACTTTATTGGATGGATCAGATGCAATTGTAGAGAATGAAATTAATGAAAGAGAAGATGGAATTATGGATATCAACAGTGCCTACACTTTCATCTCAGACAACATTGCTATCCAACCGTACAACTCTTACTCTTACACAGACAATAGTGATTGCGATGTCTCATTAACTAAGATTGACAAAGATGGAAACACAGACTCTGTTTTATACCCAGAAATTTTTGAATCTGACGAATACAGTTTCCTAAAAATCGAAGTTAGTGGGTCTTGCGATTACGCAGAACCTATGTTACAATTAACTGATGATCTAGGAGCAGGTGACTTTGAATACCAAACAGAATATCCTACTAGACAAGGGGCAGCATGTTGTCCTGAAGGTATGTGTTGGAACGGTTATGTATGTGCTAGCAACATGGCTGAGTACACTTACATGACTGAAGAGCCACAAGAAAACCAAACTTATCGTTGTATTGATGGTGTTTGGTCTTATTTGGAACCGCAATGGGATTGGAATGGAGAAGAGTATGGTTTCTGTGAAACAGAGGACCAATGTTTTGTAACCTCTTCTTTAAGTGAAGGTGCTGAATATGGTTCTTCCTTAACAGACTTTTACGCAGGAACTTATCCTTTGTGCATCGACGACGGAGAATATTTATTAGACCATTATTGCGAGAATGGCAATTGGTCTAGTAGAACCAAATTTTTAGCAACCAAGCTATTGGATTTTGCTGAAACTGATGATTTCATTCTCTACTGTGCACCTTTTAGAGACGCTTTGCCAGATTATGCCGTTGACGGTTACAATTATGAAAATTATTTGGCGGGGGAAGTTAGTGCTACAATAACAGAAGCTGATAGTTTAGCAACGGAATTAACTGGTGACTCTGTAACTGGTACAACTACTGAAGTTTGTTTTGACGCGTTAGAGAATAGTGAGACAGGAAGACGTTTAGTTGCGCAAGAAGATAATACTTGTATAAATGCAGTTTGTGTTCTGCAATATAAAAGCAGCGACACTTTTGCAGCTGCCTTTGCGACAAGTATGAATAATAATGTTACTGGCGACGAGTCTTTCTTAATCCCATTAGGTATTGCTCAAGGGGATTTAGAAACTTATTGTACCTCTGATAATACAACAAATTTCATTGAGTGTGACGATGCTTTGTGGTATAATGATGCAATCAATTCTGTAATTTATGCAAAAGAAGGGATTAGTTTTGATCCAAGTTTAATAGATTCTATTGTTGATTGGTTCTTAGGGTTGTTTGGTAGTGATGTTATTGAAGACAGTGAAGATTTTATTGACGAAGCTCAAAATTTTAATACAATTTATCTTTTAAGTAAAGAAGGGTATGTAGTAAGGGCTGTGCAAGAGATTGAAGCTGACCAAGAAACTTTGGTTGCAGAGTATGAGAACTTTGATTTACCGATTTGCGATTATGTCAATAATGTTAATGAAGAGTATACTACAGTGGACCAATGGCCAGCTGAACCAGAGATGCTTGTGAGTTGTGAATTAACAGAGGCAGGAGTGTATCGGATCATGACTGCTACTAATACTGATTATTGGTGGCCTCAGTTAACTAGTAAGTTAAGAGTGTCCGCGCAGTAAAAATCTATTTATCTTATTTTTGTTATTATGAATCAAAAAGAGATAAAAATTATTTCATTTGGAACAACATATAAATACAGTAATTTCTTTCTAGAAGTAAGGTTGCTTTTAGAAAAGAGCAGGATGGATTATGTCAAAGAAAGCACAGATTACAATTTTCATAATTTTGGGAATGGTTTTGTTAGCTAGTGCAGCTTTTTTATTTTATATTGTGTCAGAAATGACAGTTACTAATTTAGAAGCAGAGCAAGAAGTTGGGATCGCAGGGTTATTTCAAAAAGAAGGGTTGAGGTTGTATGTTGAAGATTGTATCCAAGATTCTTTAGAAGAAGCCATTATTGCTGTGGGCCAAGGTGGGCGGATTTGGTTTGATACAAGCTTGATCGATGGCACTTTAGCTTTTTCCGAAGACAACAATGGAATTTTTTATTCTGGAAATTATTATTATTTAGGTATTACTCATGAAGACGATTTAGAATTTTATGATAGTTATCCTTGTGAGGAGAATTCTACTGAGTACCCTTCTTTTTGTAAATATGTTTATGGGGATGGGGCAGATTTTGGACACAAAGAAAGTTTATCTATAAGTAGTATTGAATCAGATTTAGAGAAATATTTAGTTAATGCAACACCTGAATGCGTGAGTGAATTTTTGAATAGTAATTTATCTTATAGTGGAGATTTAGGGGAAGGGGAAGTAACTTTGTCGGTTGGAATTGAATCTGATGGAATCGATGTTGATATCCAGTATCCGTTAGAGTTAACAGTTGAAACTGAAACATATTTTCATTTAACAGAGTTTGATTATTTTTATCCAAGCGAGTTTAAAACATTTTTATCAAAATTAGTTGTTAACCCTTTATGGTTAGAAAAACGAGATATTGATTTTCAGTGGATAGCTGAAGAGTTTGAAGATAGCACAAGCGAGTATCATAGTAGTAGTTATGTTTCTTTTTCTCCTGTTTTAATTGTGGAAGAAGTGGAAAAATCTACAGAGGGTTTGGGCCATCGTGTGATAACTTATGTGTTGGATCCAGACCATATTTTGGAGAATAAACCTTATAGTTTTTCTTTTGCAATTGCTAATCGTCCCCCAGCTTTAGATTTTATTGAAAGAGAGAGTTGTAGTGACTATGATTATATTGTAATCCCTGGGACTGCAGATTATGGAACAATTGAGATATTAACAGAAGCGCATGATCCTGATGAAGACGTGATAGAGTTTAGTTATGAATCTGTGTTAGAAGGTATTGTAAGTTTTTCCGAGACCCCAACAGGTATTGATTATACTTATAATTTAACTGGCGAAGTTCCTGCAAGTTTTTCTGACCCAGAGATTTATATTTTAACAGTAAATGCTTCTGATACTCATTTGTTATCTGATGTGCAAGACGTGAGGGTGTTAATAGATCGTCCAATTGAGATTGGTGTTTCATTAGAAAATGCTTATGCTATAAGGTATCCAGATGTAGCAAATGTGAGTAATACAGTTATTCCTTTACTTTCAATTGAAGACCCGTTTTATTTGAATGTTGCAGTACCTTCTCAGTCAGTTTCTAATGAAGTTACTCAGTATGCTACTCTTAGTTATACTGATGAAAAGAATAATGGTGATTTTGTAGTGAATTTACAAAATGACGTTTCAGATGAAAATTGTTTTAGTTTTCCTTGGCCTTCAGAAACCGTAGCTTCTACTTGTAGTATTGAGGATTATAATAGTGACCAATTATTAATGTGGTCTTCTTTGCTTCAAACTGAACCTAATTCTCATATGAATTATTCTGGAGCAGAGGGGGGTTCAGGGATTACTGGTACATTTGTATTAGATTTCACAACTGATTACTGTTCTAACTTTGCCCCAACTCAAGATGAGACTCAGGAAGTAAAAGTGGTAGAGTGTATTCCTGTTGTAAATGAGACTCATCCTTATGCTTATCCATATCATGAAGTTACAAAGGAGGCAGACGAAGATGTGCCAGAAGAGTATTATTTTGTAGAAAATGAAGAGATTAACCCTTACTATGCCACTCATAGTTGTTGTAATCCAGAAACTAACACTTATCTCAGTGAAGAAACAGAATGTTATCGTGGTCTAAAAACTTGTGAAGTTCCAGCAGACAAAGTGGATATTGAAGGTTTTGTTCAGGGTTATATTGAATTTGAACCAACAGACCACTGTTCAGGAATCCGTGGCAATGTTTGTGGTTCGGGAGTTTTGGATAATAATGGTGAAAGTGAATCTAAAAAATATGAACTAGTAGATAGTGACGGGGATGGATTTGGAGATATGAAATGTGGTACTCCTGGAATTGAGTGTACTTTAGTATATGATCCTGAATGTCAAGGCAACGACGCCTGGGGTTATACTTACAATCCTGATACTGGTATTGCAAATGGTTGGTGTCGTGGAACTATGGGTTGTTCAGCATATTGCCCAGAGATAGTAGTTTATGTTGGTGAAGAGGACGTGGCATTTAAAGAAGCGTTTAATGGGGCTGGGGGGACCCTTAACAAATTAGCAGAGTCTGGCCTCTGGGAGATGAAAGATTCCGACTTTAATTGTGGTTGTAATGAACAGAATCAAGGAAATATTTGTATGACTAGTAGTTTTTTTGATGGAGTATGTCAAGGTCAAGAAGAACATGGGTCTATTGTTGAATACG
>NZCK01000023.1 GCA_002688265.1 archaeon | reverse complement strand
CTTTGATCCAGAATCTTGATGAGTCTGGAGTATGTATCTCATCGATTAGTGTCAGGTTTCCATCTTCATCCAGACCAAACTCATATTTTGTATCTACTAGGATCAGATTATTTTTTTCTAAGAATTTTGTACCAAAATTAAATAATTCCAAAGCAACTTTTTCCATCTTATGGTACGATTCTTTATCGACTAAACCTCTGTTAATTATTTCTTCTCCGGAAACAGATTCATCATGGCCTCCTTTCTCGGCTTTTGTGGATGGTGTTATTATCGGTTTTTCGAATTTTTGGTCTTTTTTCATTCCTTCCGGAAGTTTATTGCCGCAGAAATTCCTTACTCCTTTTTCATAATTGTACCATGCGGAAGTTGTTGTTACGCCAGTCAAGTATCCTCTCACGACCATCTCCACTGGAATTAGCTTGCATTCTTTTGCCAAAACGACATTGGGGTCGGGAATATCTATCAAGTGGTTAGGAACAATGTGTTTTGTTTTTCCAAACCAGAAGGCAGCTGTTTGGTTCAGGACTTGACCTTTAAAGGGTAAGGTGCATAACACTCTATCAAAAGCAGAAATTCTATCTGTAGTTATTATTAAGCGCTTGTCATCCAGGATATAGTTATCTCGTACCTTGCCTTCATACTTTTTTCCTATATTGAAATTAGTCTTATCCAGTGTGTTGTTTAACTGCTCTTTTAAAGTTTGATCTAATATCATTTTATTTATTGTTCTTAATTATTTTATCTCTCTGATTTTTTCTATATTCTGCTAATTTTTTTTCATAGCTGTTGTCAATATTCAAGATTTCTATTGCAGCTAAAGCGGCATTTACACCATTGTTTAACCCAACCCACAATCCATGGTCAGAATGTTTCAATAGATTAAGGGATGCGGCCGCCTTGTCATCTTTATCTTGTAATAAAGGACAATAAACAACTAATTGGTCTTGTTTTTCTAGTGGTTCATCAAATTCAGTAAAAAATATGTTTACGCCATCATCCACAGTTTGTTCCGCATGAGAGTGATTTACTTTAAACTGCTTTAAAGTTTCTTCTGCTTTCTTGAATGCCTTGTTGTTTTTATTCCCTACCAAAACAATCTTTTCGTGTTTTTTTAGCATATTGATTGCGGAATTGGCTGCTGCGTCTGTATTTTCAATACCGACTCCCAAAACTGGAATTCCTGGAGGCATTTGCATTATTGTCAATAAAGCGTCTAAACCTTGGTAATTTCCAAAACAGGGAACACCGATGACTGGTCTTAGGGTTTTGGATGCAACAACACCTGGCAAGGCAGCCGCAAGTCCTGCACCAGAAATAATAACTTTGTAATCTTGCCTTAGAATATCATTAACGTCATTTGGACTTTTGTGGGCAGAAGCTAGCTTGAAGTCATAACTTACCTTTTTTTTATTCAAAATCTTGAGAATCTTCTTATAACAATTTTCATCGGATTTTGAAGCAAATAAAACTAAAATGTCTTTCATTTTTTATATGATTTTATACTTCTGATAATTTTCATTCATTAATAAGCTTTTTGTTATGTCTGTTGCTATAGCCTTTGCATTAGCATTTCCACCAAAATACATTGTCCACAAAATACCTTTCTCAACATTTCTTAAATTTTTAAAGTCCAGTCTTTCTTTTAGAGTTTTTAGTAAATTTTGATTATGGTTGATGTCTTGGACCAAGACACTTGTTTTTTTATCTTGATTGTCGGTTTCTAAATTGAAACTAAACTTATGCTTGTTTGCGTTAACTAAAATATCCACTTTGCTGATTTTTTTCTGGAATTGGTTTTTATCTCCTGAAAATTTAAATTTATAGTAGTCAGATCTTTCTAAGTTTTTTAGGTTATGGTATCCTAGCTTATGCAGTGTATGAAATGCAGTTATGGCTACATTATCCGGCACTTTAAGGCTTACGAATAGTTCTAGTTCATTCATTTTCAATATATTTTTTCATCGATTTGAAGATTTTGATGTTGTTTGTAAATTCATTAGTTTTGTTTTCTCCGGGAACTTGTTGCTTGTAGATTGCGCGTTCGGGATGGGGCATTATTGCCATAACATTCCCTTGTTTATTTGATATGGCTGCTATATTTTCTATAGATCCATTAGGATTTACAGGAAATTTATCCTCAATTTTTCCTTTTTTATTACAATATTGGAATATTATCTGGTTGTTTTTTCTTAGAGCTTTAATCAATGCTTTATCTTTTGTAACAAATCTTCCTTCGCCATGAGCTATGGGTAAATGCAAGATCTCATTTTTATCTAGATTAGTAAAGGCAGTCCTTTTTTTGTTTTGGACATTCTTGATTTGGATCCAAGTATTGTAATAACCTGAAACAAATGGATTTTTGTTAGGGGCCAAAGCAAATTCGACTTTATCCTTTAGTCCTGGAACCATTGCAGTTTCAATTAAAACTTGAGCACCATTGCATATACCTAAAACCGGTTTTCCTTTTTTGGATTCTTTTTTGATTAGGTTCATGACTGGGTCTTTTGCTGCTACAATTCCTGCTCGTATCCTATCTTCATAGGCCCAGCCACCTGGGATAACATAACCATCATATTCTTTCAAATCTTTTTTTGTGTTCCACCTTAAAATCTTACCTTCCATGCCAGCAGCTTTAACTGCTTCTAGTGTTTCTATTTCACAATTATTTCCTGGGAAATACACTACTGCGATGTTTGGTGTTGCCATTTTTATTCTAATGCTTTTACAAATCCTGTTGTCCAAGCTTCTTTTAATTTTTCAATTTCTAAATTTATAATCTCTTTATTTTGTTTCTTGATAATCAATTTTTCTTTGTTTATTGTTTTGCCTATTTCTACAATTTTTAAGTTGTTTTTTTCAAATATTTTTTTTACTTTGTCTTGGTTATTATGGGCCACTTCAAAAGCAAATCCAGAGCTTTCTGAAAACAAGGTTTTATCATTTCTTAATTGGGAAAAATCTATGCTAATTTCTGCTCCTATGTTTCCATCTGCATTTCCCCCTAAGATCATTTCAGAAATTGTTATGATTAAACCGCCATCGCTGATGTCATGGCAGCTTAACAGTAGTTTATCATTTATTGAATCTATTATGGAATAAATCATGCTTTTTTCTTTTTCAAAATCAACTTTTGGAACGTTTTTCCCCAGTTCATTAAAAATTTCATAGTAAGCACTTCCACCTAGTTCATCTTTTCTTGTTCCAACTAAAAATAATGTGCTTCCAGATTTCTTTATTTTCATGGTTATTGCTTTACTGTAATTTTTCATAACTCCAACACATGCAATGATTGGGCTAGGATCTATGGCCTTTCCGGTTTTGCTTTCATTATAGAAGCTTACGTTCCCAGAGATAATAGGAACAGGGTTTTTTGTTTTGTAATATGAAATTTTTTCGGCTGCATCTTTAATTCCTTTGACGGCTTCCTTGAAATCGTAAAATACTTCTTCTTTTTCAGGATTTCCAAAGCATAGACAATCTGTTAATGCTGATGGCACTGCTCCAATGGCTGCTATGTTTCTCATACTTTCTGCTACTGCGTTTGTGGCAGCCAAGTAAGGGTTAATTCTACCGTATTTTGGATTATTATCTGCCGTTAGCGCAATCCCGAACTTGCTTCCTTTAACTGCCCTTATCAATCCTGCATCTGCTTGTCCGGCTTCGATGATGGAATTTCCTAGGACGTTCTTGTCATAATGATTGTAGCATTTGGCTTTGGAAGCTATAGATGGATTAGCTAAAACTTTAAGTAAAATTTCATCATAATTTTTTAATTCTTTGATGACTGGCTCATTGAAGTTTTTTTTCGGTTTTTTTACTTCTCGATCATATAAGATTCCAGAAGTTACGGCTTTGATAGGGGCATTGCAAACAATTTTGCCTTTATGTTTAACAATATAATCTTGTTTTTTGGTTACCTTGCCAATAACTGCTGCTTTTGCATTTTCTGCGACATTAGACAAATCAAAATCCTCATTGTAGATTTTTAATATTGTTTTTGTAAACTGTTTTGGAGATATCCAGGTAAATCTTTCCTGGGTTTCGGAGCATGCTATTATGAAAGAAGGGATGTCCATTGAAGTGTGGACTTTATCTAAGTTTAATTCACAACCATAATCGGCTGCTTCGCACAGTTCGGAGGAAGCACACATTATTCCTCCTGCTCCCATGTCCTTAAAACCTAATTCTACTTTTTGTTTTTTAGCTTCTTTGAAAACTTCGTAGGTTGCCCTAATTAACATATTTTTTAAGAACGGGTCTGGAACTTGTACGGCTCCTTTGTTACTTTCTTTGGCTTCTTCATCTAGGATTAAGGACGCAAATGCAGCTCCACCAAATCCAGAATTATCAGTTGCTTTTCCTACAACTATGATATCATAACCTTGAGCGTTTTTTGGAGCATAGCTATGGACAATATTTTTTTCTTTTAATAAACCTAGACAAACAACGTTAACTATGCAATTATCATCGAAGCTTTCATTGAAGTAAACATCTCCTCCGAGATTGGGAATACCTACAGCATTGCCATAACCTGCGATGCCATCTATGACTTCATTTGCGATGTACTTTGTCCGATTCTTGTTTTTTCCGTTTGGGTTGCCGAACCTTAACGGATCTGCAGTACCAATAATCTTGGCTCCCATGCACAGAACGTCTCTTAATATTCCTCCTATTCCGGTTGCAGCCCCTTCATAAGGAACAACTTGGGAAGGATGATTATGAGATTCATGGCTCATGACTATGCCATATTTTTCTCCATCTATTATTCCTAGTTCAACAATACCGGAATCTTCGACAGGGCCTAAAATAACATTTGGAGCTTTGGTTGGTAAGGTTTTTAGTACCTTTCTAGAGCTTTTATAGCTAGAGTGTTCTGACCATTGGATGTTAAAGATATGGAGTTCTGTTATGGTTGGGTTTCTTCCTATTAGCTTGACAATCTTTCTGGCTTCATTTGTTTTAAGAGAAACAGCATTTTTTTGCATGAAATTATTTAAGGCATTATCGTTCATGCCTTTGATGTTAATTAGTTCAGTATCAACCACGCCCATTTTCTTACAATATATGAATTTTATATTAGTTTAAATAGGTTTTGGAAAAAATATAGTGAAAAATTGCCATTAAAAATTTTAAATTTGAATTCAATAAATATATTTAAAAATAAAAATCATTAATTTTAATGAATAAAAATAGAAAGATTTATATACTAGTATACCAATTATGTATACTCATATATTATTAAGGTGTCAAAATGGGATCTGTAAACCCACCCCAAAAAGTAAACGGAGAAAGCATTGATACCATTCTTTCTAGATTCAAGATTTTTGTGGAGTCTGGCAATGCTCAAAATTATGGTGCGAACATTGTAGAATTTACTAGGCCGTTAGTTAAAGAGATATCTAAATCGGCAGATAATATTGATGCGAGATCGGAAGAGTTCTGTTATGCTACTCTTAATCTAAGAGGAGAAAGAGCTATTTTTGACTATGAAGGTAGTGCCTACGATTTTATGAGTCTTTACGCTCGTCATCAGCTCGAAGAATTAGAACATGAACATACTCCCGGAACAGTTCCTCATTACACTCCACCAGACAATCAAGACCATGACCCCGAAAGAAGGCATGCAGCATAGAATTGTTAATATACCAGCAAAGATTTTAAAAGGTGATTAAAACGAATCAACAAGCACCAAAAAGAGTAAATGGTCATCCACTTCCAAGTCATCTGAATGGCCACTTGACGAGCGTAGATAGGTTTATGCTAGAGTTAGGTAGGTATTGCCATGATCATTACGCAGGCCCAGTATCGATAGATAATACTATGGATTTAGTAAGAGGAATATTGAGATCAAATAATATTTTCTTTACTGGAACTTTGCCTTTTGGAGAATTAGGAGATGTTGTTGATGATCATTTAGATAAAGTTAGTCGGACACTTGAAGAATCTGCATACGATAAATTGCTTGGTAATAAATATCCTATAGAATTGCTTAAAGGTTTTATGGCAACATTACGACAACCAACTTCAGAATATAGTGTCGCTCATTTTGAACCTCTTAACGAGATAGGAGATATCACCCAATATCAACATTAAACTATAAGGTTATTCAAATAATAAGCACCTAAAGCAGCAACCACACCCAAAACAACACCTTTAACAATAACTTCTTTCTTTTCTTTAATGTAGAAAGCAGAAATTATCATAACTAAAAATAATAATATTACAAATATAGTGAATAAATTATCATTGTAAAACAAGCTTGTAAATACAACTAAAGGAACAACCCTTGCAATGTGTTGATTTGCATTCTTAATTATGAAAGATAGGATTATTAAAATTGAAATTGCTATTAGCAATTGATAAACAAAAGGCATATATTTTCCGATAATTGCTCTTATTATAACGATAAAATAGAAAAGAATACTTCCAAAGGCTATTGCATCCCTTGCTATCTCCTTTTTCCAGTTTTTTTCCATAATTTTCTCTTATTATTTCAATGGTTTTTAATTTTTTTGTTAAACCAACTCCCCAACCAGATAAATAGAACCAGCTATTAAGATTAAATCATCTCTTTTTGCTATTTTCTTTGCGTACTTCAATGCTTTTTTTGAATTTTT
>NZCK01000022.1 GCA_002688265.1 archaeon | reverse complement strand
TCTAATCAATTTTCTTCTTTTTAGTTGTTTTTGACTGTGTAGTTTGATGTTTGGTCAGAATCTACTGAGAAATAAGTTTATTAAGAGATCATTCACCAATAATTTTTACTCCAAAGCCAGGATGAGTTTGATAAGATTTCCCATCACTATCATAAAATGTTGGCCCATTTACATCTACATACCCATTATCATTATTCTTGTATCTCACTCCAGAAACAGAAATTACAATTCGTCTCCATCTATTCTGATCGTCTGAATCACAAAATTTGATCTCAACAGTTTTACCAACCAATCTTTTTTCAAGATCTCTCTCATAGTCCTGCAAAGCTTCCAATTTTCTGCTGTTCCATTCCTGTTTGGGATAAATTTCATCACTCATAATTCTAAGCCACACTTAATTAGATATAAACATTTCTTAACTCAAAACTAAATTCCCCATAACTTATTTCTTCTTCACAGTCTTTTTCTTTTTAGAAGTACTTTTCTTCTTTGTTACTTTTTTCTTCTTGCCCCATTTCTTCTTAGCTGGAGCATTCTTAATCATCTCTAAACACACTTCAACAGTAAGGGTAGATGGTTCAACTGTTTTTGGAACAGTTACATTTTTCTTACCATCAGTTACATAAGGGCCATAACGCCCCTTCAAAATTTTAATTCCCTCTTTTTCAAATACTGTAATTGTTTTCTCAGCATCAGCTTTTTTCTTCAAAGCAACAATTTCCATAGCTCGTTTAAAATCAATTACATATGGGTCATCTTCTTTTGGAACAGACGCATAAAGTTTTGGTCCATACTGTACATAAGGTCCAAAACGTCCAATATTCACTCGTACTTCTTCACTTGTTTCTGGATCTTTTCCTAAAACTCTTGGCATAGTAAAGAGTGCTAATGCTTCTTCTAGTGTAATGTCATCAATATTGATAGTCTGTGGAATTGCAGCAAACTTTGGAACTTCTCCAGTTGTTTCATCCTTTTTTCCAATTTGAGCAAGTGGTCCAAATTTTCCAATTCTAACTATAATCTCTTTACCACTTTTGGGGTCTTTTCCTAAGCTTCTTTGTTTTGAAGCTACAAATCTAGTCGCTTTAATTGAGCCAATGATTTCTTCTCCTACTTTCTTTTCTTTTTTCTTAAATTCAACAAACAATTTATTCAGCAATTTTTTTGCATTTTCTAAGATTTTATTTTCTGCAGAATCACCTTCAGATTGGGTTTTGGCATTTCGAATATCTCCCATTTCTGATTCAATGTCTGCTGTTAATTTCTCATCAACAATAATTGCTGCATGTTTTTCGAGTAGCTTTACAGTACCAATCCCTAGTTCAGTTGCGGTAATTTGAACACCTTCAATATAACCACGTAAAAACAAACGATCAAGGATGTCTGCCCGAGTTGCTTTGGTTCCTAAATTTCTTTTCTCAAGTTCTTTTATGATTGAAGATTGATTGTAACGTTTTGGTGGTTGTGTTTCTTTATCCAAGGCCAAAATTTCACTAACATCTACAGTTTTACCTTTTTCCATCTTAGGCAAAGTTACTTCTTCTAATCGCACATATGGTGCGTAGAACTTATGCCAACCCAGTTCAACAGTGCGTGTCCCTTTAGTTGCAAACATTTCTTTTTTCACATCTAATTCTACTGTTTGTGTTTCACGAGTTGCAGCTTCAGCAAAAGTCGCAAAGAATCTTTTAACAACCAAATCATAGACTTTTCGTTCGCGATCATGCAATTCTTTGTCTGGAAAGGTTCCAGTTGGATAAATCGCAGGATGGGCAGGATCAGTTTTCTTTCCATTGTTTGGTTTCAAATCTTTTATCTTAAGCAATTCACTAGCTAATTCTTTATATTTAGTTTGTTTAGAAAGTTGTGTTAAGATATTTTTAAAACCTAATTTTGGGTCTAATTGTTGTGAAGATGTACGTGGATAACTGGTCCATCCGTTAACATACAATTTTTGAGCAATTTCTAAAGTTCTTTTTGGAGTAATTTTGAATAGTTTGTAACTTTCAGTTTGCAGATTTGTTAAGTTGAATGGGTTTGGTGCTGCTTGTTTTCTTTGTGTTGTGTCAACAGATGCAACTGTGGCGCTCTTTTCAGCAGCAACTATTGTCATAATTCTTGTTTTTTCTTTTTCATCAAATATTTTTCCAGCCATATGCATTGCTTGAACAACTTCACCAGAATAGTTTCCATCTAGTTGTACTTCCCAATATGGAACTGGAACAAAAGCTTGAATTTCAAGTTCTCGATCAGTCAATATTTTTAGTGCCGGTCCTTGAACTCTCCCTGTTGATAAAACTTTGAAACTTCCAGCAGCTTTTACTGCTGCCATTAATGCTCGTGACAAATTGATTCCATAAAACCAATCTAATCGATGCCTAGTAACTCCTGCCTTTGCTTGTCCCCATGCAATTGTTTCACTTCTAGTTGCATACGATTCAACTAGGTCTTTTTTGGTAAGAGTTGAAAACTTCATTCGAGAAGCATCTTTCCTTCCACAAGCAAAACGCATAGCATTCAGTCCAATCACTTCTCCTTCTACATCAAAGTCGCATGCAATAATTACTTCATCTGCAGATTCAGCCAGTGCAGAGATGGTGTCAAGATAATCTTTGGTATAATTCAAATCTTTACTCATCAAGTAAGAGGGCTTCCATTCAATATCATAAATTGGATATTCATAGGTTCTTTTGCCTTTTTCACTTAGACCATATAGGTGTCCAACACAACTAGCTATTAGAATCTCCTCTCCTCCATGAGTTAGTTGATAGTAAAACCCTCCTTTGTGCTTTTTTCTAACTGGTTTAGAGTCAGCAAGAGCGTTTGCGATCTTTACTGAGGAGCTAGGTTTCTCTGTTATGATCAAATTTGCCATTTCTTCAGAAAAAATCCATCTCAGTTAAAAATCTGTTGGGTGGAATGGGTATATTTTACTTATTGAATCTAAATCTTTAAATATGCTAAATCTAAAAAAAGCATATGGATGAAAATATCTCAACTAAGGAGAATTCAACTACAATCCACATTCTTCCAGAAGAACTCATCAACAAAATTGCAGCAGGTGAAGTAGTAGAAAGGCCAGCTTCAGTAATCAAAGAATTAATTGAAAACTCTCTTGACGCCAAAGCCAAAAACATCACAGTTGAGATTAAAGACTCTGGTAAGGAATTGATCAAAATCAAAGACGATGGTCTTGGTATGACTCAAGAAGATGCTAAACTTTCTCTTCAAAGACACGCTACTAGTAAAATTAAAACAGACGAAGATTTGTTTAACATTGCAACTTTGGGTTTTCGTGGAGAAGCCTTAGCTAGTATCGCAGCAGTTTCAAAATTAACTCTAACAACAAAACAACAAAACAAATTAGAAGGATACAAAATAGAATCCATAGGGGGCCAAATAATCAGTAAAGGAATCGCAGCAGCAACTCCTGGAACCAACATTGAAGTCAAGGAATTATTTTGGAATACTCCTGCAAGAAAGAAATTTCTAAAAACCGATAGTGTAGAATTGAGACATTGCATTGACATTGTAACTAGGTACGCACTTTTGCATCACAACATTTCTTTCAAATTGATTCATGATGGAAGAATGCTTTTACATGCTCCAACCACTTTAGATCAAAAACAAAATCTTCTCTCCATTTACGGAAAAGGTCTAGAGAAAGAATTATTGTGGGTTGAATTAATAGATGAAGAAGCAGGAATTGAGATCACAGGGTTCATAGCCAAACCCTTGGCTGCTAAAACAGATAAAAGCTATCAATCATATTTTGTAAATAACAGATACATCAAAAATCAAACTTTGCAAAGAGCGGTTTACGATGCCTACCACTCCCTTTTATTTGTAGGACGTCATCCTGTTGCAGTTCTCAAACTCAACGTGAATCCAAAAACTATTGATGTGAATGTACATCCTCAGAAAACCGAGATAAAAATTGAGCAAAGAGATTTAGTTTATTCTGCAATGTTAAAAGCTGTAAAAGACACATTAGAAAAAAATTCTTTAGTGCCAAAAGACAACATTGGATCTACTCAAATAGAATTAGAAGCAAAGGTTCCAAAACCGATTGTACCAGAAACTTCTAAATATCAGTTTGAGAAAGCTGAGCAGACCGTGTTTGAAGAATTAAATACAAAAATAGAAGAGAATGATTTTGTAGTAGCAGAAACTAATGTTAGTACTGAAGAAACTTTAACTATCAAAGAAACAATTGAAGATAGATCAGAAGAGAGAAGAACTTTCATTCCTCAAACAGAAAAAGCTGCCATAATTGAAGCTAACATTAAACTTCCTGAGATGCGAATTTTAGGTCAGATTCATAAAACTTTTTTCATAGCAGAAACACCAGGGGGAATACTATTAATTGATCAACATGTTGTGCAAGAGCGAGTTCTTTACGAACGGTACATGCAAGAATATTTGAATAAACACATTGATGTGCAGCATTTGCTTAAACCGGAGCTAATCTCTTTTACCGCAACACAAACAGTCACTGTATTAAAACATCCAGACACATTAAAGAACTTAGGGTTTGACTTACAGCATTTTGGTGGCAATGATTTTTCTTTGGCAACAGTGCCTACTTTAATGGGAAGAGTTCAAGCTCAAGATTTATTAGAGATAATCATCAAAGAACTATCTGAAGGAAAGATCCATGAACTAGAGCGGATCCAAGAAGAGATTATTACTATGATGGCTTGCCGTGCCAGTGTTAAGGCAGGTGATACTATGACTATTCCTCAGATCACAAAATTACTAAAAGAATTAAGTGAGTGTAGATTACCTTATACTTGTCCTCATGGCAGAGCTATTTTGATCAAGATCACAGCAGAGGATTTAGAGAAGAAGTTTTTGAGGCATGGGTAAAACCAAATAATTAATATACTCTTTTCTTTCTTCAATAGATTAGGATGAGCACATTACTACTAATCATTATTTTAATCGTATCACTCTTAGCTCTTCTCAAAGGAGCAGATTGGTTAGTTGATGGTGCTTCTGATTTAGCTGCTTTCTTTAATGTCTCACCAATAATTATTGGACTAACAGTAGTAGCATTTGGAACCAGTTTGCCAGAACTAATTGTAAGTGTCATGGCAGTTTTTAATGGGGCAGCAGATTTGAGTGTAGCGAATGTTGTAGGATCCAATTTTGCTAATATTGGTTTAGGTATTGGTGTTGCAGCTTTAATTCTACCTTTAGCTATCAAAAACAAAGCGTTAATTTATGAAATCCCATTTTTAATAGTTTCCAGTTTTTTACTTTTAATTTTAGGAACTGATATTTTTATTTTTCAAACAAACACTTTTTCACTAACCAGATTTGATGGAGCTGTTCTCTACATTTTATTCATTATGTTTTGTTATTACATTTGGTCTAGTTTGCAACACAAAACTCCTAAACAAATGGGTAAAGACATTGAAAAAGAATATATTCATCACCTACCACTTTGGAAATCTTGTACTTACATTGTAGTGGGTGTAGCAGCCTTATTTATTGGTGGCAGATTTTTTGTAAACTCTGCAGTGCAACTGGCATCGTCCTGGGGCCTTTCTGAAGCTTTTATTGGAATGACAATAGTTGCGATCGGAACTAGCGCCCCAGAATTAATTACTAGTTTTATTGCAGCATCAAAAGGAAAAGGAGATTTAGCACTAGCTAATATTGTAGGGACCAATATTTTCAACATCCTTTTCGTACTTGGAACAGTTTCATTACTAAAACCAATTAGTATAGCACCAACTCTTCTTTTAACAGATGGGGTTGCTATGATGGCTCTCACCTTACTCTTCTTAGTGTTTGCTACTCGTGGAAAGGACATTAACCGTTATGAGGGTGCAACTTTAGCTGTTCTGTATCTTGGTTATATGACTTGGATGGTTGTTGGGTTGTGATTAGCGATCATATTTTCCTAAGTTATATTCTTGTACTCTTCTAACTTCATTGTCACTCATTCCTGGCGTAATTGCCAAAACAGGTTGAGTGGTATTTCCCGGAAGGTCGCACATTTTCAAGAAATACTTTGTTGCTAAAATTCTTGTGATTGGATTTTCATGAGTCATTGCTGATGGTGTTGCTGCGAAATCTAAACCTTGGAAAGATCCATAGTCATTCATTAAGGCTTCAACAATATGTTGTTTATTTGGATCAACCCATCCATCATTGCCAGGGATTACTTCTTTTGCAACATGGGGTCTAGGGATTGCTCCATATTTCTCAACAACTCTTTCAGTTACTTCATGTGCCTGCTCTAATGAATATTCGTCATCTGCACAAGGGTGGCCAAATACCATTAATATCTCTGGAGTAATGTTATAATCTTCTTTAGCGCTTCTAATTGCTTCCAAGCATTTCTCTTCGGTGTTGTGACCTTTTTTTACTGCATTCCAAACGTCTTTAGTCCATCCATCAACTCCAAAACCCACAGTGTGAAATCCAGCTTCAACTATTGCTTCAACAGCATCTGGACGATGTTCTCTTGCTCGCAGATATGAATCTACTGTGGAGAGTGCTCGAAGATTTAAAGCAACTCTAGGATTATTTTTACGAATTTGTTGCACTACGTTTGCAAATTTAATTAATTCGGCTGGTGTTTGAAAGATATCTAAATTTGACATGTACATATCTAACTTGTCAAGTCCAAACTCTGCAGCTCGTTTTGATAAATAATCTAACTCTTGACCAACAACTTCAAGATTCCGATATTTTTCAACATTTTTTTCAACAATTCCAGTAACTGGGTCTTTGTGGCTTCTGGGTGCAGCACAAAAACTGCAGGCAAATTTACACCCTTGAGAAACTGATAATGAAAATTCTCGTGACAAATATTCTTGCATTGATTCGTTATCTAGCAATTCGTATGCTGGAACTAAGGAAGTCTCTTCAACAGAAGGAAGCGATAGAATATCAATTCCTAATTGTTTTGATAAAACTAAGTTGTTGTTTCCATTAAATCCTCTATCTCCAAACAATTTTGTTAGCTGACTATCGCTTAACCCAGAGATCACTTGGCCTCCCAAAAAATAATTTCGTCCTTTTGCTTCTTGTTCAAGCCTCTCTTGTAGTGAAATTGCTTCAGGGATATATGGTGCTCCCAGAAGGCTAATCCCTACATTTTTAGAATTTACTTTTGCTTCTTTCAGATTTTCATCATGCACACCAACATAAATTCCTGCTTCAAGTAATCTTGCAGCAACAGTTAGTAATGCAGTTGGCAAGTATACATGCCCTTGTTCACCACTTTCAATTGAAGGTGCGTAGTTGTGTCTTGGTTGAATTAAGTCTATTTTCATAACTATTTAGTAGCACCAAGAATACATAAGAATAACTTTCTTTTTTTAACCGATTCATGTAAAAATAATCAAAAATCAACAATAAACCACAAGTATTATATAGAACAACCAAATTTTTAATTTCTATGAGTGAGATAAAACTTGATCTTATAGATAGAAAAATCCTATCTGAACTAGACAAAAATGCTAGAATTAGTAATGCTCAATTAGCCAGAAAGGTTCGTAAAAGCCGAGAAACAGTCAAATATCGAATTAAACAACTACAAGAAAAAGGCATTTTGCAGGGTTTTATCACGTCGATAAACCCTAACAGATTGGGTTTTATTATGTTCAAAGTTTATCTTAAACTAGAAAACAACCCCAAAGAGAGACAAAAATTCTACTCTGCATTAAAACAAAATAAGGATATTTATTGGATGGGTATCAGTGATGGGGCTTTTGATTGTGTGTTTGCTATTCTAGCTAAAAGTACTGTAGAATATTTCTCTATCATCAACAAACTTCTAAGTGATTGGAAGCATATTATTATCAGTAAAACCTTGGGAACTATGGTTGACACTAAACAATACAATAAGAAGTTCTTTCTTGAGAATTCTAAAGAATCAGAGGTTCAGGTAGTTACTTTTGGTGCCAAAGTTGTTGAAAATATCATTGATTCATTAGATTCTCAAATCCTTAACATCTTGGCTAATGATGCCAGAATTCCAATTGCAGAATTAGCCAGAAAAACCAACTCTTCAATTGAAATAGTTAGAAGGAGAATGAAAATATTAGAACAGAAAGGAATTATTCTTTCTTACAGGATTGCAGTAGATCTCAATAAACTAAACTTAGAATTTTTTAAAGCAATTATTTATTTCAAGTCTTTGAGTCCAAAAGATGAAGCCGCTCTCTCGCAATGGATGAAACAACATCCAAGGTCACTTTACTATATCCGTTCTTTAGCACCTTGGGAAGTGGAGTTTGAATTTGTCGTCGAGAGTTACCAACAATTTAATCAAATCATTAACGAGTTAAGAGAGAAATTCAGTCATGTAATCAGAAACCATGAACATTTAATTATGATTGAAGAAACTTGGATGCCTGCTTACAAAGAATTACTAAAACAAAACTAAGCAACATACCTCTCTCCTTCTTCATAAAACTGCATCATATTCTTAACATCTGCTGAATACAAATTTTGTGGTCTAGTCGTTAAACAAGATCTAAACCCAGACAATTGTACTCTGGCCCATAGCCAATCTTCAATTTCTGTTTTACCTAGTGTTCTAACAATCGGCTCTCTCTTACTGTTAGTATCTAATATTACTGTTCGATAACGCAAAGCATCCGCATGGTTTTGTAATTCTTCTCTAGCTATTGCAATCGGCAGATCTGCACAAGCCCATCCTGCAGGTTTGTATCGATGAATTTTACGAATTGAATGCAATGCTGCAATACTGTTTGCTGTGAAGTATACATCTTGTTTTGAGGGGGTATCTCTTCCTGGACTATGCCTCCTTCCTTCCCTATATTCTTGTTCACTTTCTCCTTTATCTTGTGCACTTACACTCCAAGTATGTTTAAGAGCATACAGATCACTGTCATGAAATTGTTTGATTGGCATATTGTTAATTATGATACTATGATATTTTCCAGGGTGACTGCGACTTGGAACTCGCATGTGCCAACCTCTACGACGAGAATTTGGTCTGCATTGTCTTTCAATCATATCAGCAGCTGACAAATCTAAGCGTGGCAACAAATCTTTGGCGTCAAAAAACCTAGTATATTTCTCAATGTTACGTAACTTTTGTTCTACTTTTCTGCCTCTTTTCCCTTCTAAGAGTTCAGGCAACACTTTCCAAGCAGCATAATCTTGCATCAATCGTAACTCTAGTCCTTCAATACAATGTAATAATGACACTACATGTAATCCAGGATTACTAGGACTGCGCCAAGCATAACCTACTCTAGTTTTCTCTGGGTTTTGATCTCTTATCGCATCAACCGCAGCATGCAGCATTCTCTCAGGGGTCATGTTCCATGTTTGCATTTCTTGATAATTGAAACCAGTTGTAAAATCAAACTCGTCTCTCCAAGTCTCATCAAATTCTGGCAACTGTCTTTTTGCATGAACAGAATCTAAACGCACCAGTGTTCCATGATCAAAAGCAATAGCTTTTTGTGCATCCCACCCACCTAAACGATAACATGCTGGCAAAACAATTATTTCATCATTTTTTGAATCTTCAATTTGCGAAGTCACAGATGCTCTATCTCGAGTATATCTCCCCTGGACCAAATCATCAATACTTCTTGCGCCTTTAGCTCCCAAAACAATTTTGTCGGGCGCTTGTTCGGCAATTACTCTAAGCCAATCAATGTTTTTACGCATGGCATTTCCTTTACGTTCAACACCTGCGCCATTTAGTATCTTTCCTGGTGCCCAAGGTCTAAAATAATCTTTCCTTGATGCCGGGTTTTCTAGATTGCCAATTTCAACTTTCATTTTCTAATTCTCCCTTGTATCAATTTTTTTTGTTATACTATTAATAGTGCCAAATCTATTTCAATAGGTGTGGTTAACTACTTCACCACAACACCTCAAAAAGACCTCATTCATCTATTGGTTCAGTAAAACCATGTGGGTCATATTTTGCAACAACTGGTCTTCCTTTTTGTTTAAAATCAATTATTTCAACTAAATAAGCTCCAGATTCAGGTGGTTGATATACCAAAACTTCTTCTAATGCTGACAGGGGGTTCCATCCTCGAATAAAGTCATATTGTCTTTCAAAATTTCCAGAAAGTGCATCATCGTTACTGATGTAACTATACATGTATTCTAAATGGGGTTCACCTGCTATTTTATTCACCTACCACATACAATCCACTAGCAGTTGGTCGTGATCTTTCTAGTAATTGCAAAGCAACTTCTTCAACTTGTGAAAAATTATTTGCTCGCAATAGGTCATTTGACTCTTGCATGTCTTGATTCCAAGGTGCAGAGTAAACAACTCCTCTAATTCCATATTGCCTTACATCAATCAAATGTTTTGGCGCATCATCAATGTGTAAATTTGAACCAATTTTATGAGCAAGCTCTCCTTTACTTTTGTTCATACCGTTGGCATAAACTATTTCAGAAAATATTCCAGGATAATTGGCACAGATCCAAGCACTAGTTTCGTTGGCATTACCTTCAAATCTACTGGTTAGAACAGTTAGTTTTGCTCCTTGATCTTTCAGATTAATCAGTGTTTGGTAAGCGCCACTAGTAACTTTCATATTTGCATACTCTTCTGTTTGAGAATAGTCTGCAACTAAGCGATCAATTGTTGAAGGTTTTTCACCTAAATAATGTGCTAAATCATATCTTACTAAATCAGACCTCAAGAATCGGGTCTCATGTTTTGTGTTGTAGAAATCAATAAATCCTTGCATATATTCTCCTAACACATCGTCTAGGTCTACTGTGATATGTCGGCCGGTTAAATTTGTGTTTGAAGGCCATCTATTAATTTCAAATCTTTCTGCTTTCATAATAATTAATAACATCAGAAACTATATTATTATCTGTGGGGGGGTTGTTCACCCCAAACCAGAATGTATTAATTAACAAACTTTATAACTTCTCATTAATCAGTTTCAGATATGAATACAACAAACACTGGAATTCTGCACTGGGATCTATCTCAAATAATAACTTTGGATCAATTTAATGTAATATATCAAGAAATTTTAGGTTCTTTAGAACAATTCATTAACTATAAATATAAATTAAATCCTAAAATCACAATTGAACAATTTCAAGAGATTCTCAAAGTCAGTGATAATATTTCTAAACAATTTAGTTTAATATCTTCCTTTGTTTCTCTGCGCTTAGCAACTAACATCAAAGACGCTGAAGCTAGAACTTTGCAAACTAAACTTGATTCACTTTCCATTAAAATTCATGATGCAACTTTATTTTTTTCACATTGGGTTAAGGGTTTAGAATCAGACGAAACAATTACTTTAGATGATAACCACGCCAAACGTTTATTCAAACAAAGCGGGAAATTTCAATTCTCTTTAACCTACTCTCGTGCGGCAGCTAAACACTCCCTTTCAGAACGTGAAGAACAAATTATTCATAGAAAAGATAAAACTGGTGTGGATGTAATAACAGAACTTTACACTATGGTTACAAATGATTTCATATATTCATTTGAAGTGGAGGGACAAGAAACAAAAAAAATCACTAGCCAACAATTATTGCTCAGGCATATACACAGCAACAATCCAAAAGAGAGGGCTGCGGCTTATCAAGCATTATTTGTTCCCTACAAAGAGCATGCAGATAAGTTATATTTGATTTATTCTGCGGTGGCCAGAGACTGGGCTGAGGAAGCGAAACTTCGGAATTACAAAAACAGTATTGCTATGCGCAATCAAGCAAATAAAATTTCAGAAGAGGCCATCAACTCCCTTCTCTCTGTTTGTCGTAAGAATATTAATTTGTTTCAAAACTTTTTTTCAATCAAAGCCAAATTACTTGGCCAAGAAAAACTTCAAAGGTATGATCTTTATGCTCCTGTTAGTATGGAGCTGTCTAAATACAGTTTTGCAGACGCAAAAAAGATTGTGTTTAAATCTTTTCATGAATTCTGGCCAGACTTTGAAGAAAAAGCAAGGAGTATAATTGAACAACACCATCTTGACAGTCATCCTAAAAAAGACAAACGTAGTGGTGCTTTTTGTATGTCTATTACTAGTGACATCGCACCATACGTGCTAACTAATTTTGATGGGACTAATCGGGCAGTTTCAACGTTGGCTCACGAGCTTGGTCACGCAGTGCATGATTTACATACCAATCATTTACCTCATAGTGTTAGTCATGCATCTTTGCCTCTTTGTGAGACTGCTAGTACTTTTGCTGAGATGTTAGTGTTTGAAGCATTGCTTGAAAAATGCAATTCTGAAGCAGAGAAGCAATCTTTATTGATTGATAAAATCGCAGAGAGTTATGCAACAATTATTCGACAGAATTATTTTATTCTGTTTGAAATTCAAGCCCACCAACTCCTCCAAGAGGGAGCTAGTGCCAAAGACTTAAACGAAGCATATTTCAAATTGCTTCAAGAACAATTTGGTGACAGTGTTGAATTGCATGATGACTTTGCGTATGAATGGTCTTACATTCCTCATATTTTTCATTCTCCGTTTTATTGTTATGCTTACAATTTTGGAGAACTTCTTTCATTATCTCTTTATGCAATGTATAAAGAAGAGGGGTCAGAAACCTTCTTACCTAAGTTAGAAAAACTGCTTAAAGCTGGTGGCAGCCAGGACCCCGCAAAACTTTTAGCTTCCATTGGCGTTGACATTTCTGATGAAAACTTTTGGCAAGGTGGTTTTGCTATTATTCAAGAATGGGTTGATAAGTTAGAATAATTCAAAGAAAAAAGAATAACACAAAAAAATAAAATTAAAAAAATAACCTTACCCAATCCAAGTTAAATCTGGCAGAGCTGGAAAACTTACAGAACTCACATCAACGCATTCAATTCCATAGTCTACGTTTTCTTTCATATCAAAGTATGCTGTGTAACTAATGGTGTTATCAACAATGGTGTTGCTATAAAGCTCCAAGTTCATTGTTGTCCCTATAGCTGCTGATGCTTGATTGTTCCAAGAGTAGAATGTTTCTCCATCCCAAAATGCATAGCGTTCAACAGTGCCTGACAGATCACTTTCAATAGTGTTCTCTAAATAGTAACTGCCATCGCTGATCATAAAAGAACCAGTTGTAGGATATACTCCTGAAGAATCTAATCCTGCAAAATCCCAACTACATGTCTGTGTTCCACTTAGTTCCAATAAATCACTAATGGTAGTCGTTGTCGCATAATCATCCACATTCACTTGTGGCAATGATTCTGAATCCAGGCCAGTACTTGGAGAACAAGCGATCATTAGACTTGTTAGCATAATTAATCCTAATATTATAATTGCTTTTTTCATAGAACCAAAAATAGTTTGCAGATTTATTAAAGTTGTGTAGGATCACAAAGTTATCACCCCAAGCTTTAAAACCCCTACCAACTTTCTAGAAACCACAAAATATGGCTATGGCATATAAGGGTCTTACATTAGATCCATTCCAAGAGGATTCAATTCATGCAATTGAAGCAAATCAGAGTGTAGTAGTCTCAGCACCAACTGGTTCTGGGAAAACCTTGTGTGCAGATTATATCATTGACAAAAATAAGAATACCAAAAAACGAATAATTTACACAGCCCCAATAAAAGCCCTCTCTAACCAAAAATACAAAGATTTCTCTAAAGAATATGGTGAGAATGCTGTCGGATTGATGACGGGTGACATCGTAATTAACCCTGGGGCCAAGGTCCTAATTATGACAACAGAAATTTATCGTAATATGGTTTTAACCAGCGATGAGTCTGTTGCTGATGTGGAATATGTTATTTTTGATGAGGTGCATTATATTAACGATCCTGAGCGAGGCAGTGTTTGGGAAGAATCAGTAATATATTCTCCAAACAGTGTTAGATTTCTTTGTCTCTCAGCTACTATTCCTAATGCTGAAGAGTTTGCTGATTGGATTTCTGCTATTAAAGGTCATGAAGTAATTACAGTAAGAAGTGATGTGAGAGCAGTGCCTTTAAAGCACATGTTTTATGATTTTGAGTTAGGAATAACTGATCTTAAATTTCTTAACAATCATTTAGAGGAAGCAAAAAAGATGCCTGGTTATAACTCTTTTTTTCAGAATCGTTCTCGTGGCCGCAACAAAAATAAAAATAAACGCAGCAGAGAAAAAGTCCCTGACCCTGATCATGTGGCATTAGTAAGAGACTTGGGTCCAGACCGTGTTCCTTGTTTATTTTTCACATTTAGTAGAAAAGATACCCAAAACAAAGCTAAAGAGTTAACCAGGTCAAATATTTACAAACGCGACCCCAAAATAGCTACTTTCTGTAGAGATGCTATGAAAGATTGGTCAAAAGAAATCAGCCAATTACCAACTACTATTTTACTCAAAGAATGCCTACAAAAAGGTATTGGCTTTCATCATGCTGGTCTTTTGCCTGCCTTAAAAGAAGTGGTGGAGGAACTATTCAGTAAAGGGTGGATTAAGGTGCTTTACACTACTGAAACCTTTGCGGTAGGTATCAATATGCCAGCGAAAACAGTGTGCTTTAATGATTTAAGAAAATATGATGGGAGAAGCTTCAGACCTCTTAATACAAAAGAATACTTTCAAATTGCAGGGCGAGCAGGAAGACGTGGAATTGATCCTGAAGGATTAGTGGTCTCATTGATTTACAGAAGGCATTTCAATTACAAAGACATAAAAAAATTAACTTACAAAGATGTGCTGCCAATTCAAAGTCAATTCAAACTTTCTGTTAACACAACCATCAATATTATTGATCAACATACGCCTGAACAGATTGAACATATTTTAAGACAGAGTTTTTACAGTTATCAAAAGTTTGGAAAGAAATGGAATGACGTTCCAACTGACAGAGTGTTATACAGGTACAACAGAATTGTTAAGAAACTCAAACGGGGCGGATTTTTAGACGAAGATAACAAACTAACTGATAAGGGGATGTTTGCCACCAAAATTTTTGTGAATGAAATAATTATTTCTGAAATCTTTGCAACAGATATATACAAACAGATGTCTGATTATCAGGTTCTTCTAACCTTGGCGGCTTTGTGTTATGAAGCTAAGGAAAGAACAAAATTCAAGAAGCGTTTTACTAACAAAGAATATTCTGTGCTTCTATCAATGCTCTCAAGCAACCCTGCAACTAAGAGGGAGAAGAGTTTTGAGAATTTGCGTGATGTCACAGCTTTAGTATATCCTTTATATGATGGGAAGACTTTTTTTGAAATTTTAGAGAATACTAATCTCTTAGAGGGGGATTTAATTCGTTTTTATGGTCAGGTTTTAGATAGAGTAAACCAAATTCGCAAAGCTAGTGTTGAAAGTGAATTAGTTGAGAAGATGCGTTTTTGTAGAGATTTAATTAAGCATTCTTTAGAAGGGATCTATATGGTTTAAGTTTCAATTTTTGCTATTAATGCTCCTTTCTTACTTTGATTTACATTGGGTCTAGTTTCCATTGTTATCTTATTTTCATATTGCAAACCCATCTTCTCATACAAAAACTGAAAATATTCATTATCCTGGTTTTGCAAAGCCAATTTTTGCACAATCAACTGTGGTGTAGATTTTGCCAAAAATCCAATCTTTGGGTTTCTATCCACAACTAATTGCAAAGAATCATCTAAACTGACAGCTTCAATTCCATCAATTCTAGCGTTGGGACAAAGTTCTTGTAAAACTTCACCTAAGTGAGAGACTAAAACCACATCTATTTCTTCGTTTTTCTTGAACCAATCTAAAGTAGCAGAAATCAGTTTTCCAGCAGCCCCTGGTTCAGTAATTGATTCAATCTCATCTAAGAGTACCAATGACTTTCTTTTTTCTTCCTCGCTAAGATTTTCTTGTTTAGCAATTTTGGCTAAATCTTTTAGTGTTGTTTCAAATGCTCCGCTCCCGACGGTTCCTGAAGACTTACTAAAGAAATGAATCTCATCATAGATCTTAACTTGGGCAGCACCTTTTGTGTAAAGGCCCATCTGTGCAAGTAGTTGAGTTTCTAGCAACAGATACAACAAACTAGTTTTCCCTCCTGAGTTAGCGCCAGTAAGTATTGTTTGGCTGCGATCTAAATAATAAGTGATGGCTTGAATTCCTTTTTCTTTTGACGACAAAATTGAACTTGTCAAATTCATACAACTGAATCTTTTGTTGGAATTGATTCTAGGAACACTGGTTTTAGAAAAGAATTGTCCCATTCCTAATAAAAAATCAATTTTTTCTAAAAAGTTTCTAGCCGAATTTAAAAGGCCTCTGTGTGCAAAAAATCTAAAAAAGAAATCTTTATGCTTCAAATATGAAGCCTCTGCCTTATTACGTGATTTTTCTTGTTCACACAGAAGTATAGCTTCTTCGTCAATCTCTGGGATGATGGTCTCAAAACTCAGTAGTTCTAATGCTTCTTTATGTTTTTCAGATAATTTTTCTTTTACATTTTCAACTACTTTGCGAAGGAGTAAATGCTCTGAAACAGGAGATTTCAAAAGTTTTAAGAGTTCAACACCACTTATTTGGGTAGCTTCTAACTCTTTTTCCACCAAAGATTCTGCTTTACTTCTCACTTTTTCTAATTCTACTCTAGACAAGGTCCAATTACCATGTGATTCTTCTTCTAATGAGCTTAAAATTGATTGTAGTACTTCTTTTTCAACTTGATCAGCAGGGACTGAGTAATCAGAGATTAAAGAATCAACACTATCTAAACTATGTTTTTTTAGAATGAATTCGCGGTGTAACAATTCTGGCATTACATCAAAAACTTGTTTTTTCCATTTGATTCCAATAACATTGTCTGCGTCTTCCACATCGCATATTAGTTTGGATTCATCTGTGTATACATAACGAATCAAATCATAACTTGTGTATTGTTCAAATTCGTCTCTGTTATTCAAACATACCAGCAAAGTTTCTTTTGGCAACTGTTTTTTCAATGTAAGAAAAAGTTCTTCCTCATCGCATAGCACCACTATTTGTTCATAATTTAATTTTGCAATTGGTGTTGTAACTAATAACTTTCGCATTTCTTTGACTTGTTCTGTGGAGTATTTTTTAAAAAAAGAAATTGCCCGTGCCACCATCTCTTGACGACGGACAATCTCTGTAGTGTTGGTAGTTGGGCTTAAGAAAATGATTTCTTTTTTGTTATTCTCTAGAACGAATTGTCTACGCATTAAAGCGATTAGTTCTTGAAAAGTTTTTTTCACTTGTGGGCTTTGCAGAAGTTGAGTTGCGTATTTGAAATTGTAGTATTTGCTTACACAGTGTTTGATAATTTCTTGTTCTGTTTTGGTGTCTAAACCTATTGAGATTAATCTGTTAAATTGTAATTCGCAGAGTTCTGTGTGGAATAGGTTCAGTTGTTCTTTAGGAATATTATCTTCGATTGTTGCGATTGTTTTGCTTCCAATTCCGGGAATCTCATTGAAGTTGACCATAGGCTAAGAATTGTTAATTTGCTTTATAACTTGTAGCCGAACCTGACCAGTGGGTTGTGGCTTACGAAGTACTCCACAATCCCATGAGAATTCTATAAGAATTGTCAGTGGCTAGTGGCCTAGCTGCTGGGTTCGTAAAGATTTGCTTTTCATTGGATTGTAGGAAAATACACTATAAAAAGGAATAAGAAAGAAAAGAAAGTTGTCTAACAATTAGTGTCTGTACTACTTCCTGAAGGTTGGTAAGTGCCACTATCATCACAAGAAAGGTCTTGGTAGTATGTTTCCAAACACCCATCTGTGTTTACTTGACTTCCCATTAACTGTCTTGAAGTTTGGCCAGGTAAGCAAGAATCTCCAACACTTGCTCCATTAATCTGACTTTCTGCCCAATCTTCGCAGTTTGCCTGGTTATTTAGAAGTTGGTTCCCACTGCTATCAAACAAATGTGGTTCTGGTCCATTCATACAGAGTTCAAAAAGTTCATCAAGGCTATCTTCGGGCGCAATTTCTGGCACTTCATCTCCACTATTTGAATGCGTGTAAATATTTTGTCTTACATCAACTATTTTATCTCTAACTGAACTTTTCCAGATGACTTTGCATCACCTGCAAGAGATTCATCATTGTTAACAAAGGCTGAGCCTGCAAATAACGTTACAGAAACAAGAACTGCTATCATACAAAATGCTTTGATTTTTTCTTTCATCCTATCACCTAATCTCTTTACTAATTAAAGGGGCATAGAATATAAAACTTTGTGTTCACTTCCTAGCAGGAAATGTCACTCTTGACAATTCTCCAATAGGGGCAATTAACTCGTCTCTGGCACTTCTTAGCGACTCATAACCTTTTTTGTTTCCTCTTGGTCCTGCTACAAAAGCTTCAGCTTTTCCAATGTAAGTGTCACTGTTCCAGTTACCTGGTCTTCCAAATGAATGTAATTGATTTTCATCTAAATTACTACCTAATCCTTTTCTTAAAAAGAAATCAATAACTTCTGTAAGGCTTTTTGGATCAACAATTTGTGCACAGCTTCTACAACTTGGTGATGCACAATTCCCTCGACTCGTTATCCCTAATCTTTTAACATCAATTTGTTTTGCTTTAGCTACAACTCTTCTTCTAGTCACTCGATAATTTATCTCTCCAAAAATCGAATCATCTAAACTTTCAAAAAAGCCTACTCGAGCAAGCCTCTCATCAAGATTAAATCTTAATTCTAATTTCCTGGCTTCAACAAAGTAGGGTGCTGCTTGATGAATTGCGACTAAGACCTTCTCTAATCTAGTTCTTGTCAAATCATATGTTTTGATCTGAAAATAATCATCTCTTAATCTAGCTGGAGGAACTGAAGTAACTGGCAAACGATGTCCTGGATCCATCTCGCCATCACCTAATTCTGTTAATTTGAAGTATGGTGCTTCATAGCTTGCAACAAAGAAGATCCCTCCAAAATTAGGGGAATCTTTCTCAAGAACTCGAAATACTAATCCTGTTTTGATTGTGTCTGCTTCTCTAACTGTTTTCACAGATTTGCTGAACATATATTTTATATAAAGATTATTAGAACTAATCACTATTTTAATCCATTCTCAAACTCAAGAAATTCATTCCTAAAAAGGGGTAAATTTGGCCACAATCTTTTTAAATCAGCTTCATTTTACTAGTGACATGCCTTTCAGACAAGCCAGAGTTAGGGGAGACCAAGCAACACAGTTCATTTGTGATCGTTTAGAAGATAGTGGACTTTATGTGGTTCAATCTAGGGGGCATTTCGGTGCTGTTGTAATACAAAACTTTGATCTAGTTGAAGAACCAAAGACCTTTGAAGTTGTCATGGCAAATATTATTGGAAATGAAAGATATAATCCAATCTTTGGAAGAAACCGTTCTCAAGATATCTACACGGTACCTGTTTTTTATGAAGACGAAGTTTCTAAAACTGCTAGAGTTAAATTAATTAACAGTGGGAAGACTAGGGATCCAGAATTCTTAAGTGATAATTCATTAAAAAATTATGATATCGATACAATTAAAGAGATGTTACAATTAAGAAAAATTGAAAAGAGGGTTCTAAAACAAACAAAAAGATATCTTATGTTTTATAGGGAAGAGTCTGAAGATATACCTGAACAAATTGAAGTTTGTACATTAGGTGATGTAATTGCAGATTATACTCATGTTCCTGAAGATCAAAGAAATTTTGCATGGCAAGCAACTAGGAAATTAGAAGATGTAAAAAGAGTAATTCCGGTAAGAGAAATAACTGCTGATCACGCATCGCGCTTCCAATCAATTCCTAATACTTGGCCTCACTTGGTTTGGTTAACAGGGGCTGAGAAAAAACCAGAGCCAGTTGTTTATCCAGTAGATGAAGAGACAGGTCAAGCAGGTTTTGGTTTTTGATAATTCTAAATTTTCAAGTAAACTCCCTAACCTTTATAACTCTTAAACAAAACAACACAAAAAATGAAGAAACAAAAAACATTCTCACAATTAGGTTTCAAGCAAGACGTAGTTGCAGCTCTAAAAAAAATCAAGATAACTTACGCAACAGATGTGCAAGCCATCATCGTTCCTAAGATTCAAACCAATCAAAACATTGTTTTCACTTCTCAAACTGGTTCTGGAAAAACTCTATGTTTCTTACTAGGCTACTTACCAAAAATTAATCCTAAAAATGCATTGCAGATGTTAATCATCACACCAACCAAAGAACTTGCGCAGCAAGTGGGTAAAGAGATTAAGCAAGTTACGGATCAACTTGATCTTAAAGTGGGAGTTTTATTTGGTGGAAGAGATTTCAAAGGTGATATGAAAACTGTGAGAACCAAAAACCAAATCATTGTTGCAACGCCTGGTAGACTTATTGATCACATCAACAAAAAGACCTTAAGAATTGGTGATGTCAAATGTATTGTTTACGATGAAAGTGATCAGATGTTTGATAACGGTTTTGCCAGCGATTGTGCATACATTAGGCGCAGGTCAGCCAAAGATGCTCAGATGGTTTTATCTAGTGCAACTATGACTGAAAAAGTTGAACTCTTCGCAGAGAATCGAATGGGTGATTACGAGTATGTTGTTGTAGGGGATAAAATACCTAAAAATATTGTGCAAGAAAAAGTTTATTGTCAGATGGGTGATAAACAAAGATTACTAATCAAATGTCTCAAAAGACTTCAAATTCAAAAGAAGAAAAAGCAAATCATAATTTTCACAAACACTAAAGAGAAATGTTTTCTAATTCATGAAAATTTAGAAAAACACAAATTTCATGCAACTGAATTGCACGGTGACTTTAAACAACAAGAACGTAAGAACCATCTTAACGGTTTTACAAGTGGCAGAGTACCTATTCTTATAACAACCAATGTTGCAGCGAGAGGTTTACACATTCCAAAAGTTGATGCTATTATCAATTACGATGTTTCAGAGCGGCCTGAGTTTTATGTGCATAGAATAGGTAGGACTGGACGGATTATGAAAAGTGGAAAGATTGGACGTGGCTATGCTATTACTTTTATCTGTGATGAAGACGTTGAAAGGTTTGAGCGGATCGAAGATTTGCATGGTGCTAAGGTTGTGGAAGTAGATGCTGAGTTTGAGAAGGTTTAATCAAGGTGCTTTTGACAATTAAACACTTCTATATTAAAATCCTCTTCTCTTTTAACATTCAAAATTGTAACAGAAGAATTGTTTGGGTGATAATCATGATAATCTTCTCTGCCTTTTTTCTTGAGCAAATGTAATAGTAGTGTTGTAATAATGGCTCCATGGGTGATTAGCATCACAGTTTCATTTTTGTGTGTTTTTAACAAATCTCGAAAAAAACTTACAGTTCTTTTCTGTACATTACTTAAACTCTCTCCACCTTCCCAAGTATAATCCCAATAATCCACTTTTTGTTTTAAGTAATGCTGATGCAAAACCTCTCTTGATTTACCATTAAAAACACCTCTGCAATACTCGCGCAACTCTGGAACAAAAAGCACAGGAACATTTGGCAAAGAATTCTTTATTTTGTAATAAGTATCAACTGTTCTTTTTAAATCACTAACATATATTTGATCTATTTTTTCATCCTTCAAACGCCAACAAACTTTTCCTGCTTGCGCTATTCCTTTTTCAGTTAAAACTCCTGGTAAGGTGCCTTGAGCAATCCCTTTAACGTTTTCTTCTGTTTCTCCATGTCTAATTAATATCAGTCTCATCTTTGATCATCATATCTTCCTCAAACAAGCTTTCACAAAACCCAAAAACAAAGGATGCACTTCTGTTGGCCTACTAATAAATTCGGGGTGGTATTGCACTCCTATGAAGAATGGATGCACTGATTGTGGCAATTCCAATATTTGCATAATTGGCTGTCCTGGTGCCTTCCCACTAAAAACTAAACCATGCTCTTCTAAAGTTGAAATATATTTTGGGTCAACTTCATATCTATGACGAAAGCGTTCGCGAACAGTATCTCGATTCCCATACAACGAATACGCAAATGATCCAACAGATACTTCTACATCACGTCCACCTAAACGCATGTTTCCACCCAAACCTTCAATCTTTTTCTGCTCAGGTAAAATATCAATAACTTTGTGTGGTGTGGAGATAGTAACTTCTGTAGAATGTGCTCCAGTAAGGCCACAAACATTACGTGCGTATTCGACAACTGCCATTTGAAACCCATAACACAAACCTAAGTAAGGCATACCTTTTTCTCGTGCATATTTAACACAAGCAATTTTTCCTTCCACGCCTCGTGTTCCAAATCCTCCTGGAACCACAATCCCTGCCACATCAACTAATTCAGATTCAACTGATCTTTGGCCTAGTTCAATTTCTGTGGTTTCAATCCATTTAATTCTTAGTTTTCGGCCACAAGCGGTTGTAGCATGTTGCAATGCATGAATCAACGACGCATACGCATCACGAATCTGGGTATATTTCCCTGTGATTCCAATTACTAATTCTCCTTCTTGTGATTCAATTTGTGATAAAAAGCGTTCCCATTTTTCATCTCGTGCAAATGTGATCGGACAAGAGAAGCCTAACATCTCGCACACATATTTGTCAATACCAGCATTATGTAGCAGTTTAGGAATTTTGTAAATTGAGTCTACGTCGTGCATACTTACTACTCGCTCCACTGGCACGTTGGAATTGATACTAATCTTCTGTCTAACTTTCAATCCAACAGGGTCATCTGCTCGAATTGCAATCACATCAGGTTGAATCCCTCTACTCATCAATTTTTTAATACCGTGTTGCGCAGCCTTACTTTTCTGTTCTCCTAATGCATTAGGTTTGATAACATAAGTTAGTGCTACGAAACAACAATTTTCTCGCCCTTCCTCATAGGCAAATTCCCTGATCGCTTCTAAGTAGTGGGAGTTTTCTAAATCTCCAACTGTTCCACCAACTTCCACGAAGACAATGTCTGCATGTTTCTGAACTGCTAATTGCCTAAAGCGAGTTTTAATTTCACCTGTTACATGAGGAATAACTTGAATGTCTTTTCCTAAGTAACCACCTTGCCGCTCTTTGGTTAAAACTGCCATAAATATTTGGCCACTTGTGAGGTAATTTTCACGAGTCAAATTTTTTGAAAGCAATCTTTCATAGGTTCCCAGGTCCATGTCTGTTTCTAGGCCATCATCTAATACGAAGACTTCTCCATGGCGAAAGGGGTTAAGGGTACCAGAATCAATGTTTAAGTAACCTTCAATTTTCATTGGTTCAACGGTAAAACCTTTGTTTTGTAGTAGTTTAGCAAGGCTAGAAGAAAATACTCCTTTCCCTAGGCCAGATATAACTGTTCCCATTACAAAGACAAATTTAGTTCGGCCTTTTATGTAACCTGGCACTTCATTATGGTAGAATTCATCATCATCAGTTTTAGTAGCTGATTTACGAAGTGTCTCTTGAGTTTGCTGGTCTTCAAAACTGTCCTGTTTTTCTTCAGGTTCAATAGAATTAAAAGAATCGTTTTGCGTCTGTTCACTGTTTGTGTTTTCATTAAATTCTGGATTGTGCATTATTAATCCACTTAAAAAACACTATAAAAACCTTTGTAGTCTCGGGTTAGTTAATTAAAGAAGAAAGAAAAAATAAAGTAAAAAATAACTTTAATAAAAAATAAAAAATTAAACTAATGCTATAACCAAAACAGCTACAATTGTTGTAATTAGCATGGATAACAATGACGTAATGCCACATGCAACACCAATTTTCCAATCTTTTTCTTGTAAACCAAATATCAGCCCTGGTCCAAAGATTACCAAAATCCCCATCAGAATTGTAGTCAATCCTAAGAGTATGATGATTGTCTCAGCTGATTGCCAATCTAACCATTGGTTCAAGTTATCAGCTGCCCAAGTTGTCAGTGTTACAAAGAACCCCACAATCATTCCACTTACACTTGAAATTGTGAGTGAACGTTTATATTTATGTTTAATTGATCTTTTGTTATGTAAGTTTTTGCGCAATACAACTCCAATTAAAAGCAGCAATCCAATACTTAATCCTCCCAGTACAACATTACGCACCAGATGCATTCGAAATTCACTAGTTGCATATTCCCCTGAAACAGAGAAAGATTCATATGGGTCCAAGCCATAAGCTTCTTTGACAAATCCACCGTAGTAACCAATACTGCGTGATGCTTCAGACATATCTTCATCACTAAACGACATTACTCCTATTTCAACAGCCGCACTATCTTCCATAACTACAAATCCCCAATCTTGATAGTTGATATCGCTGTTCACATCTTCCATGTAAAGTCCATTTATTGCTTCTGCACTTACACGCACATAATATGTGTCATAAGAACTTTTGATGGTTGTAAATTCAAAGTTGTACAAACCCATTTCTTCTTCAGCTAAACCAGCTATTTTGTAATACAAAAGAATAGTTCCAATTTCTTGTTCATCAATCACTTCAGGAAACTCCATTGTTAACAGTGTACTTTCGCTAAGTATTTCGGTGTTCAATTCAACTGTTTCGTATTCAGTTGTGTAATAATAACCTTGATAGTAATTGTCATTTTCGTGTTCAACTTGTATTTCTTGTACAGCATTCAAAACTGTAATTTGACCAGGAACTTCTAAGATAACAAAATCTAAAGTGTCATCACCAGTGTTTTGAAAACTCAGTTTTGCCATAACAATAGCATCACCTTCTTCATCGAAGTAAACTGTGTAGTATTGTTCGTTACCAATCCCCCCTCCATAGTATGCTTTCGTTGTGGCTAGTGTACTTGTGACTGAGGTCAAAAAAATCAACATCAAGATCATAATTCCTAATATTCTTTTATTCATAATAATCACCAAAGAAATCAAGCAATAAGTTGCTATATAAACCCCTAATTAAGCTTTCAAATCAGTTGAAGTTATAAGAAAGATATACTTATTTTTTAGAGATCCACCAACTCCAAACAAAATATCCAGCTACAATAAGTCCAGAGAGAATCATTAATGCAATAGCAATTTCATGTAAACCAAAGAGATAAACTCCAGTTCCAAGATCCATGGCTTCTCCCCCTTCTAATGTCATAGCTTCACTTGATTCATCAGCCATTCCCATTTCAGCTTCTTCTGCTACAGCAGTTCTAGCAAAAGTGTCAGCTTCACTTGCCGCCATTATGCTTCCTGCAAAACTTTGGTAATAGATATCAACTATCTTCAAAACTCCAGCAAGACCCAGTGGTACAGCTGCAATGGGTAAAATCTTCTTCAACTTGGATTTCAAGCCAGTCATTTTACGGGGCGTAATTATAATATACTTGTTTGCCAAACAATAACGATTTATTTCACGACCTTTTTTGGAGTAAGTAAACCCGCTAACATCAACAAGTTCTGCTTCTTGCAGTTTTTGCATGTGATAATGTACTGTAGACATGGCAATACCTAATGCTTTTGCTATTTGTGATTCGCTAGAATTTTCTACACCTGCTAAATAATCTAGAATTTTACGAGATGTGGCACTAGTAATAGTTTCAGCTACAGATTTAGTTTTCGGATCGTTCAGATCCACGAGGAGCATGTTACTTTTCTTTGCCATTTTAAGTTCAAACTACTACTGGTTCAGTAAGGGTGAACGCGTGACCTCAGCCTGGTTGAGTTCCGAACTTTTACAGAGTAAAAGTGAAGCCTTACTGAACAAATAAAGAATAGTTCTCCTTTAAAGAATTATGCATAGTTTCAACTGAAATTGAAGTTATTAGTGGGTTTAAATACAAAAGATTCAATTAAATCTTCATGAAAAAATCAACTAAAATATTGATGTATGGAATTGGAATATTTTTGATTTTATCAACTGTTGTTTTGGGTGCTTTACTTTATAATGTCTATCAATCAGAAGGTATGACTATCTGTAGTGACAGGGTTGGCTGTGGAAACTCTAGTTCTTTGGAACCTGTAACTTACGACCACTATTGTTCAGATGAAGAAAAGAACAAAGATCTTGAATGTGGGGATTATTTGGAGCCAGTAATTGGCAGTGATGGAGGGGTATACAGCAATCCTTGTTATGCTTGTGCTTCAGAAGAAGTTGATGCTTGGAACTATGAATCAGAACTCAACTGAAATTGAAGTTATTCTACTCAGTATTATTTTCTTTTTTTTCTTCTTCAATTATCTTGCTCTCAGGATCTTCGTATTCACACCAGCAACCACTGCCATCATTCACTGATTCAGAACCTGTCAACACTTTGCCTTTTTCAGTTGCAATTTTTCCACATTGATTTTCACAATTATTATCGTTACAGTTGAAGAATATGTTACTACATTCAATAACTTTAGCATCTGGTTTGCTGCTGCAACCAACTAGCAATAAAGAGATTATTGCAATAGATAAGAATAAGTATCTTAGTATTTTCATTTTTATTTTTCGAAATTTTCTCTTTTTAATAATTCTTGTGATTATTTATTATAATCAAGCAAAATATCAACTCAAATTAAATTAACCTGTTCTAACTACTTCCAACTGAGCTTCACTTCTTTTAGCTGGGCCCATATTGCCACCTACAATTACAGGGATATCAATAGATTCTTCATGCTCTAATCTCATTAACATAGCCTGTGCTACAAAAGAAAATTGAGCATCTACTAAATATTGTACATCTCTTCCAAAGTAGGCCATTCTTAAGGTATTTTGAGTTATTTCTTCTAAAGGAATTTCACTAATGGATTCTGGGTATCTATAACCACTTCGCAAAATACCTGCATCTCCAAGTTCATCTTCAAATTGACCTAAGGTAATTCTATGCATTTCATCTTTCATTTTGGCATAATTAATTCCAGTTGCATCATTCATTTGAGCAAAATAAGCAAACCTAGTGAATAAGAACTTGCTATCTAAGACAGATTGGGCACGAATTAAAGCGCCAGAATAAAAGGCAAGCCGATCTCCAATTTCACTAGCTTCAATTATTGGAGCATCATCAAAATCAGCATCAAATCTACCATATAAAACATCTGAGCCGTCATCAAATGGGAAGGGTATGAATTTCATATTTTGGCCAGAACATATACTTTATATAAATATTTAGCTTTAAAACCAAATAATTCTATAGAGATCTGGCAAGAAGCTTTAAATATCATAATCCCCAGCTTCAAATCAACATGACTATTCAATGGCAAGAAATTCAAGAGAAGTGGCAAAACAAGTGGCAAGCAGCCAATTTAGGGATAGCCAAACCAAAAGAAAACAAAGAAAAATTCTTTATGATTTTTGCGTATCCTGGAATTTCTGGATTTTTACATGTAGGTCACATGCGTGGATTCTCATACACTGATGCTATTTGTAGATTAGAGCGAATGAAGGGTAAAGAAGTATTGTTTCCAGTTGGGACTCATGCGAGTGGAAATCATGCTTTTGCGTTTGCGAGGAAAGTAAAAGATCAAAACGAAGATTGGATTAATTATCTTAAGAAAAACGGTTGCTCAAATGAACAATTAAAAAAATTAGAAGATCCTAATGAAATTATCAATTATTTCAATGATGTTTATGTTAATCAATATTGGAAGAAGTTTGGTTTTTTGTGTGACTGGGACAGATTCACCAGTACAACTAACGACGATTACAACAAATTTATTCAATGGCAATTTAGAAAATTAAATGAAAAAGGAATGTTGATTCAGAAACCTTATTATGCGCCTTACTCTGAAAACTGTGGTCCAGTAGCAGTTGACCCAAGCGAGACTGATTTAAGCCGCGGCGGAAATGCTGAAAAACAAGAATATACACTTCTAAAATTTAAATTAGGAAACAGTGATGAGTATTTAGTGGCAGCAACTTTAAGGCCTGAAACAATTTATGGTCAAACAAATTTGTGGATAAACACTTTAGAAAAATATGTCAAAGTACAAGTGCCAGTTAAAGACAGAAAAGAAACTTGGATTATGAGTAGCGTTGCTGCTGAGAAATTATCTTATCAAAAAGATGACACTAAGGAACTCTCTAGCATTGATCCTTTAGCACTACTCGGAAAAGTAGCCATTGCGCCTGGAATTGAAAGAAAGATTCCTATATTACCAGCCAGTTTTGTTGCAGCATCAGTTGGGAGTGGGATTGTAACTAGTGTACCAAGTGACGCTCCTTTTGATTACGTTGCACTCCAAGAATTAAGAAACAATGAAGGTTTAAGAGGGCAAATGCAAAGGTGGGGGATTAATCTTTCAATTATTGATAATATTGAATTAATTCCAATCATTAAAACAGAGGGTTACAAATTATTTCCAGGTAAAGAAGCAGCTGAGAAACATCAAGTTAAATCTCTAAAAGATAAAGACAATTTAGAAGCTGCTACTAAAGACGTTTACAAGGCTGGTTTTCATAGTGGAGTAATGCGTGAGAATTGCGGTCCTTATGCTAACATGCCTGTGGCTAGAGCTAAAGAACAGATGAAAGCTGATCTATTAAGTGAAGATAAGGCTGACATTTTTTACGATCTTTCTGAAGAAGTTATTTGTAGGTTTGGTGGGAGAGTTTTCATAAAGAGAATTGATGATCAGTGGTTTATTGATTATGGTCATAAAGAAGTAACTGACCAAACAAAACAGCATGCAGAGACTATGTCAATTTACCCTGGTGAATATCAAGATAATCTTCCAGCTATTTTGGATTGGTTTGGTCCAAGGTCTTGCGCGAGATTAGGTTCTTGGATGGGAACCAAACTTCCGTTCGACGATAAGTGGACAATTGAACCAATTAGTGATTCTACTTTGTATCCTGTGTATTATATTGTGGCAGGTTTCATCAAGAGGAAGGAGATCACAACTGAAGAATTAACAGAAGAATTTTTTGATTATATCTATTTAGGAAAAGAGCCACAAAACAATGAAAGCAAAAAACCTATTTGGGACACAATCAAAAATGAGTTTGATTATTTCTATCCACTTAATATTAACTTAGGGGGTAAAGAACACAAGACTGTGCATTTCCCTGTATTTCTAATGAATCATGTAGCTATTTTACCAAAAGACAAATGGCCAAAAGGGATTTTTGTAAATTGGTGGGTGACCAGCAAAGGTTCTGATAAAATTTCAAAGAGTAAGGGTGGAGCAGTTCCGATTCCCGATGCGATTGAAAAGTATGGTGTTGATGCCATGCGTTTGTATTACGCGCACATTGGTAGTCCGCATGTGGATGTTGCTTGGGATGAAACTGTAGTTCATAACTATAAGGGGCAGTTAGAGAAGATTGCTAAACTAACCGAAGAATTAGCTGCAGTGCAAACAACAAGTACACAACCAATTGATGCTTGGTTAGAATCAGAGTTTCATCAAACTTTAGAGAGTATCAACAAAGCTTTAAAAATTTACAATTTAAGGGAACTTGCTACTTTAGCTTATTATAAAATTCCTGATATCTTCAAGTGGTACTTGCGAAGAGGCGGAGCAAACCACAACTTGACAAGTTGGTTATTGGATCAGTGGATGAGATTACTTGTTCCATTAACTCCTCATTTAGCTGAAGAATTAGCTCATAATTATACTAATTTAGCAGAAGATGAATTTGTTTCAACCAGTACTTGGCCTAAGCACAACTCAGAGAGAATATCACAAGCAGCTTTAGCAAGTGAAGAATCTATTAAAACTACTATTGAAGGAATGCGTTCAGTGTTGAAGTTAGCAAAGATTGAGCAGCCAAAAAGGTACCAATTGTTTACGGCTAGATCCTGGCTTTACACTCTGTTTAAGGTTGTTAAAGATAAGATGCAAGAGACCAGGAATGTGGGTCATATTATTCCAGCAGCTTTAGAGTTTGATGAGTTGAAGCCTCATGCTAAGGAGGTGTCAAAATTGATTGTGAGTCTCTGCAAAGACCCTAGTAAATTACCTTCGGCTGTAACTAGTTCTGAAGAGGAGTATAATGCTCTCACAGCTGCCAAATCATTTTTAGAGCAAGAAACTAGTGCTATTGTAGAGATAATTAAAGCAGAGAATTCTGAACATCCTAAAGCGAACGCTGCTATGCCAGGACGTGCAGGGATAGTTGTTGAGTAAAGTTTGCTATAGGAAAATGCATAATTTTATTTATTCTTCTTTTTTTCTTAACCTTAATGATAAAAAACAAAACCACCAACCAACTAATCACAACTAAGGTGATTCGTGCCAAATCCTTCTGGCGCCAAGGCTTAGGTCTCATGTTTCACAAAAGAAACAACCTAATCATGCATTTCAAACAAACAAAAACAATCAGCTTACACAATTTTTTTGTGTTCTACCCATTAGAAATTATAATTTTAAACAAATACAGAGAAGTTATTGAAATAAATCCTGCTTTCAAACCTTTCACTTTCTACACTGCAAAAAACAAAGGAAGCTACTGTATTGAATTAGGAACAATAGATGCTACGAACAAAGTTTCTATTGGCGATGTTTTAGAATTTTAATAAACAAAAAATTAAAAAAAATAAATTAAAAAGAAATAAAACTAGTTTTTCTTAGGTTTGGAATGATGGCCTTTAGCTCTGTTGTAAAGTGCATAAATTCCAAATACGATTACTCCAAGACCAACTAATAGTAAAAGAGTTCCTAAACCTGAACCAGACTTAGTTTCTTCTTCCGCTAGTCCTTCTTCCATAACTTCCTCACTATCACTATCCTCTGGCTCACTTGTCACAACAGTATCTTCTAATTCTATTTCTTCAACTGTTGCACTTTCTTCTACTTCAACAACCAAAGAACTGCTAGTCCCTTCTGCTACAGCAAAATAACTAAACCCTGGTGTGCTTGCAGTATAAAATGCATTATCTGAGTCACTTGACGTATGGCTAGTCTCCAACGCTTCCCAAGAGGTAGCATCATCAGCGAAGTGGTACAATTGTACTTCACTTGCAGCCAAACTGTTTTCTTCTAGCCATGTTAATGCAACTTGGAATTCAATAGCCACGTTTTCGATAAGTTCGTTTTCTAAAGTTGTACTGGTGCTAACATCAAGATAACTGTGTGCAATTCCTGCAACTTCCCCTACACTACTAGGAAGTTCTTCAAATTCTTTAATTTCTACTTTAATCCAAGGCCCCCACATAGTATCTAGTGCATCAAAGCTAACTTCTGTTATAGCTAAGTCGTCGTTATCAATCTCTATTACTACTGCATCTGCTTCATCAATGGATGTCCAGATTTCTTTGTGATAATTACTAGAAGAGCTTGTTACTCCTGCGCTAGATCCTAATCCTCCTCCTCCTCCAGAAGAACTACTACTGCTACTTGAAGAGCTACTAGAACTTGCTGCAGTCACTGTTACAGAGATAGTACTACTATTTCCAACATTACTAGATCCATCTGTACAGTTAACTTCTGCTGTATATGCAGCAGCAGCAAGTGCACTGTTCACAGTAATGTCTGTATTTGTATCATTAAGTGTGGTCGTATTTGAACCATAACTTGTTCCGTCTAAATATAGTGTACAACTTGCTTGTGAAAACAATGCATCTGAAAAATTAAAAGTTACAGTTGGTGTTGTATCTGTTCCACTAATGCTACTGTTTAAGATAGTCACATTTGGTGCAGTTCTATCTACTAAGAATGTAACAGATTCGCTTCCATTTACTTGTCCTAAAGAATCATTTGCTTCAACAGTCATAGTTTGACTACCTTCATTTATCAAACTCATATCCCAACTAGCATTATAATCTGCTCCAATAGCTGTTGTGGATAACTGAACAATTGCTGAGCCATTTGTTAAATTAAACGTCACTGTGTCTATTCCTACTCCGTCATCATTAACTGTGGCATCAAATAATTGGGTGCCTGAGCTCAGATTTGCTCCCTCTGCGGGGAAATTGATTGATGTAACGGAAGGAGATAATGTGTCAATAATAAAAACGTTAGTTTCACTTTGTCCTACATTTTGTGATCCGTCACTACAGTTAACATAATAATTGTAACTATTACCATCAATTAATGGGTTTAATGTAAAATTGGTTGAAGTATCATTTACTGTAGAATCATTTGTCCAAAGAATATCTGCATCAAAAAGGATTGAACAGTTGGCAACAGAAAAAAGTGCATCTGAAAAGTTAAAGCCAAGGGTTGGCGTACTAGATGTAAAAGTTGTCTTGTTGGCATTTTCCAAATTTACTATTGGTGCAGTTCTATCAATTGTGAAGGTAATTGATTCAGTGTCATTTTGATTTAATAGTGAATCATTTGCTAATACTGTCCATGTTTGAACACCTTCATTGTATGAACCAATATCAATAGTAAAATACCAATCATCTGATCCAGCCAAATTATTAGCAATAAAAACAGTGTCTGCTGTTCCGTTCGTTATATTAAAGAGAACAGAATCAACATCTGTTGTTACATCATTTACAGTTACATCAAAATTTTCAATACCCGAACTAAAATTTTCTCCTTCTGCTGGTTTGTAAAGTACAACTTCTGGGGCTGAATTATCTACAGTAATGTTTGTGATACTATCATTCACAACTTGTGTGGTCCCCGTTGAATTAGATACTGCAACGGATAGATTATATTGGCCATCAGGTAATAATAAAACGGTGTCAATTGTAGCATTGAATGTTAGGTTATCTGGATCATCTGGGTTTACTGATACATTGTACACCAATAATCCTGTGTTAAAATCTAATAATGAAAACGTTGCATTTGTCGCATTTGCAAGTCCATCTGGATTTGCAACAGTCACATTAAATAAAGTGTTACCTGAGATGTTATCATTAGATAAAGGAGTCACAACAGTGACTGAATCAAAACCTACAGCTACAACCATTGTAGCAAACAATACTAATAAAATAGAATATGTGATAAAAACTTCTTTATTAAATTTCATAACCAACACTTCTTAACCATTAATTCGTTATTTATCACCAATATAAATCTTTCTTTTTTATAGAACATTGTTCTAGAACAAATAATTAAGATATTTGAATCACATTTAACTTAAATAATCCATTTTCAAAGAGAAATTCTGCTTTAGGGGCACACCAATCTCTCGAATCAACAAGCTAGAAATGGACTGATCCATAAAGCCTCTCAAACTTGCGACCCTCTGAACATACAATGCATATGTTAAGGCTGCTTTCTTCCGAATCTGACCTGATTCCATATACACTACATCCCAGAGGACAAGCCGTCAGCAAGACAAAATGGGCCATAACTAACAAACTAACCCTCAAGGTGGCTTCGACTCCGTGTAAAGTCCGTTCACGGTAACAACGCAGGACTAGCGCGCCAGTCTAGCTATCCCTAGCAGATTATAACTAATAATTAGGTGTTTTTTAAAGCTTTGGATAAAGAAATGTGCTAAAAGCAACAGTGTAAAGATAGGAGGCAAGAAAGATTGAATCTCGTTAAGAGCAGTGATTTTGCGCGAAGGTATGTTTTCAAGTTAACCACAACAAAATTCATATAGTTCAATTACTTTCTTCCCTCTATGATCATCAAGACCTTCAAAGGTGGATATGATTCTAACTGTGCCTATTTAGCAATCGATTCTGACCAAGCTCTGCTAATTGATCCAAGTGTTCCTGCTCAAACTATTCTTAATTATTGCGAAAAAAATAATTTAAAACTAACAGGGGTTGTAATTTTACATTCTCATCATGACCATTTGGTAGATATTGAGTTTTATCACAGACGGGGTTACCCTTTAATTGGACATTCTAGTCTCAAGATAGATGTTTCAAGAAAAGTAGATGAAACTGATACTATTATTGTTGGAAGGAAACATCTTACTGTCATGTTTACACCAGGCCACAGATTTGATTCTATTTGTCTTTATGATGGCAAACGTCTTTTTACGAGTGATACTATTTTTGTTCATGGAATTGGTAGGGTAGATTTTCCTGGCTCAGAACCACAAGCGATGGCAGAAACTTTAGAGCGTTTGAGACGTCTTCCTGACGAAACAGTAATTTATCCAGGGCATGATTATGGTCCAAGGCCAACTAGTACAATTGGTGACGAGAAACGAATGAACCCTTATTTTAAGATGTCGAAGGAAGAGTTTTTGAAGAGAAATTAGGATTTAAGTTCTTACTTCTTCCACCGATCCAACTTTGGAATTCCTCTAGTAAAGATCCATGCTACGAATTTTGGCATTCCTTGTTCTTGCATTTTTTGAATACAAAACTTTTGCATTTTTTTAGCTGTATCAATCTCAGGCGACATAAATTCTCCATCTTTGTAACAGTAAGAACAATACTTCTTTGTTTTTGATCCATCTTTCTCAGTCCCACCGTGTCCAGGATCTTTTGAAGGTGGCATAGAACAGCTTTGACAAAACTTGTTTTTCTTTGGCATAATCTAATTATTTATTATTTAGATATAAAAACCTTTCATAATTTTGGCATGCTCTTATTTCCAGAAATTGGCCAGCGCGCCACCGAAATAGATGTTACTCATTTCAAAGCTACATTTATAATCCCTAAATTCTTCCTTTCATATTGATAAGTCATGCCTAAGCTACAAAAAGTACTATCATACCCTGCAATTCTTTTAATCACAATCAACTCTATTATGGGAACAGGAATTTTTTTCTTGCCAGCCGTTGGTGCCAAAGCAGCAGGACCAGCCAGTCTTATAGCTTGGTTAGCTCTATCAATTCTTTCAATTTACATTGCTATGTGTTTTGCAGAACTTGCTAGTATGTTTGCAAAAGCCGGTGGAATTTATGAATTTTGTAAACAAGCTTACGGCAGATTCGCTTCTTTCATTATCGGCTGGACAACTATGATCGCAGGTAACATTACGATTGCGATGTTAGTGGTTGGTGCAATTCAATATCTTTTACCAGACGGATCCAACTTAGTCAAAATTCTGATATCTTTAATGTTCATATTAATCTTCAACGCAGTGGCTTTTTCTGGGATGAAAACCAGTGCTGCGATGCTAATCACATTTGCTTTTATCACTTTAGGAACATTGCTAGCATTAATCGTTCCAGGAATTTTCAAATTTAACGCAACTCACTTTTCACCATTTCTAACAGCCAGCACTTCAACGCTTTTCTTTACAGTTTTCTTAATTGCAGAAACGTTTTTTGGTTGGGAGACTGCGACTTTCCTTGCCGAAGAAACCAAAGATGGGCAAAAGGTTATGCCAAAAGCCCTTATTGTTGGAACGGTTTTAATTGCTTTAATCTGTCTTTTATTTGTGATTACATCCATTGGTGTGATGCCAGCATCAGTATTTGGAGATTCTGTGGCTCCGCTTACAGATTTAGGAATTTTACATTATGGGATTTTTGGAGGATCAGTTTTCACAATTTTAGTGTATCTAGCTATCATTGGCTCAGTTGCTGGTTGGGTAGTCTCAGCACCACGTCTTTTACTTGCGATGGCAAAAGACAAATTATTCCCAAAGAATTTTGCAGAAATCCATCACAAGTTTAAAACACCTTACAAGGCGATAATTTTGCAAACAATTTTTAGTAGCATACTTGTGGTAGTTGGTGCAGGTTCTTACACAACAATGCTTCATCTTTTGGTGCCAGTAGTATTATTATTATATTGTTTTGTAATTTTGACTGTTCCGATTTTAAGATACAAACAACCTAACACCAAGAGATATTTCACTGTTCCTTTTGGGAAGTCTTTTCCCTATGCAATTGTTGCTATTTTACTTTCATTAATTGTAGTTTGGTTTACTCACACTGAAGGTGCTTATCAAGTTCTTTCACTGGCAATGTCTTTAATCATTTTAGGAATTCCAATTTACTTTTTAATTGAGATGTATTATGATGCACCAGCGATAAGAAGAGTTAATGAATACTTGTCCTACCCCTTACTACTCTTTGAGAATATTTTGTTTCCTGTAGGGTCCAGATCAACATTGTTAAAATATGCAGGACCTTTGAAAGGAAAAAAAGTATTAGAATATGGTTGTGGTGTTGGTACATTAACCAAAAGATTAGCTAAGCAGGTTTTGCCTGGAGGCCATGTTTATGCTTATGATATGGTAGCTCATAATGTTAAAGTTGCTGAACGTCATTTAGCTCATTTGGCGCATGTTCATTTGCATCATCATCCTCATTTGCATCATTTTAAGATAGGCAATAGTCAACCAAAGGTGGATTTGTTAATCTCTGCTGCAGCACTCTCATATATGCAAAAACCTCAAACAGTATTGAAACATTTAGCTAATCATTTGAAGAAGGGGGGGAAAGTAGTGTTTTTGGATTATGACAAATTTTTCTTTGTGATTCCCAATGTGTATTGGATTCAAGACCATAATTATTTGACTCGTATATTCAAGAATGCTAATCTTAATGTTACAATTATTAAGAAACGCCATCTGTTTTGGGAGAGCATATATATTGTTGGTGAGAAGAAATAAGGTGCCTCAGATAACTTGGTAATCAAAACCAATTTCACTACGGCCAACAGATTCAATCTCTTTTGCAGCTCCTGAAAGTGCAGCAAATGCCATCAAAGTAACTATTTCCATAAATCTTTCTGGGACTGTGACTGCTCTTCTCTTTACACCGTATGGTTTTCCTGTTGCATAAACATAATCTTGGCCTGCAACTTGTTGCAAGTAGCCTGAGAATACCACTGTTTGTGGCGCACCAATTGCTCGTTGTAAACATAATTCATCTAGTGTTGGAAGACCTTTTGAAATAAAATTTTCTGCTTGTTTCAGTTCCTCAGGGACAAGGATATCCTGTGGCCTTGCAAAACATGGAACCAAATATACTCGTCCTTGTTCAGAATATCCTTCTATTTTGAGTTGAGTATCATAATTCGTCCATAATTTTTCTAATGGAAGCTCAAATTCATTCATATTAAATCTTTTAATTGCTTGCAAAAAATAAGCATCAACAGAAAGAGAATGACTATCTGATAATCCTGTCCGTAATCTTTGATTTAGTACTTCTTCTGACTTTTTTGACATTTCTGGCAATGCTGCAAGATGATATAATGCTCCACCTGCATGTCCTTCTGGGATCTCTGCAACTCCTCCATTGTTATCTTCTACTTGACAGAATTGATTATGAATATCATGGCCAGGGATCAGATCAATAATTAGGTTTTCATCTTCAAGCAATAGCCCTAAACTAAACTCACTGCGATTGTTAAGTACAGCCAATCTACGATCTTGTTCAAACAAATCATGCACAGTTTTGCTAATCCTTAATGTCATAAATTCAAAATAAAGCATATACTTTATAAGTTTTTACACATTTCTCTTAAAAATCCTCCTCAAAACACAACTCTTTTATTCAAGCTCTAATTTCCAAGTTCTGGTGTTTAAATGATGGTAATTCAAAAAAACAAAATTCTTCCAACAAGTTTCTTAATAATTATCACCTTATTACTAGTAATTTCCTGTAGTACAGAGGGTCCAGATGTAGATCCTCCTGAGCTTCCAGACACAACCGAATTTTCTGAATTTCCTCAAATTGATGAATCTTATGTAACAAAGAAAGCAGCAGGAGGAACTTACACTTATGATGGCATAACGCCAGTTTATGTTTCAATTTATTTTCATAATGAAGATAGTTGGGATATAATTGTTGGGACAAAAGCTAATTACCAAAATTATCGAGAAAACTTAGTTGAGAAAGCAAACCTTATCTATGAATATGGAGCAAAATTAAACTGGCAAACTGATTATGTTGTAATGGAAGCCATGAATGAATATGAATCTGAAATTGATCAATCAACAACAAACAATAAAGCCATACTTCAATACTTTTCAGAGGATTTAGGTTTTAGTATCGACCCTCATACTCACAAGTATAACATGGCTGACATTGCTAAACTAATTTCTGATCAAGGAGTACAAGCTTCAACTGTAGTTGGGGGAGTTCGAGCTTTTGAATGTAAGAAGGAAGGAGAATTAGAAGGAGAATTTTCTGTGAAAGATTGGTATGAAGCTCTTTATTTAGAAAGTGATGGTAAGATTTATGGTGATAATTATGATGTTTCTTGGGAGCCAACAATTCTTAGTGATCCAGGAATGGGAGGTCATTGGTATGATGATTTTAGTAGTGGCATTTGGCGTGCAGGGAATAGTGAATTATTCTATCAACATAGTGAAGGCAACGACTTAGTTTACATTGGTCAAGGTTATCCTCACGATCGCTCCAATTTAGGTAATCACCAAAGCAGTGGTGCCTACGTTTACGCAGAGAAAGGAGAGTACATTAAAGAATTAGTTCAGATGATTCAAACTGGACAAGTGCCAAGTGGAAAAATGTACACAGCTTCAATTCATGTAAGGGATCAAGAGGCACTTTTGGATTCCGATGGTTCAGTTACTGATACAGTAGCAGGCTTAACTGAAATCCTCTCAGAGTTAGAACAATACCACAGCGATGGATCTATTGTTTACGTTACTTTTCAAGAAGCTGAAGAGGTATGGGAAAATGATTACAACTCAGAACCAAATATCTTGCCTCTCAGTCAGTTTAGCATTTATGAAGATGTAATAAATCAAGCGATTACTAGTTGTGATTTAGAGATGAGGAATAATTAAATGGCAGATAAGAAACAATTTTTTCTTTTTTTCTTTTTACTAATTACTATTTCTCTTTTTCTAATATCTTGTAGCACAGAAGAAGCAAATCTTCCACCAAAACCAGAATCTTCAAGCGAAACAATTACTATACCAGACGCCAACGGCAGACATTTCACACAATTTACTCTGAACGTTCACGATTGGGTTTTTCCCGAGCGTAGTATTGATTCAGTAACTCGAACTATTGAAATTCATGAAGAATATCAAATCCCTGTTGATATTTATCTTAACGATCAAACATTTCAAGTTTATTTAGAGCAAGCACCGGAGTTAATTGAACGTTTAAAGACAAGTGAATATGTTACAATTAATTATCATATCCGTGCACCACATCCCGCTTACAATGGTTTTGACAATTATGGATTAGAAGAAATGTCTGATCAAGAGATATATCAAACAATTCTAGATATTGAAGAACACAGATTAGATTTAGAAACTGGATTATACTTGGAAGACGAAGCAGGTGGCTATCAATTAATCAAAGACACACTTGGTTACGCTCCGATTGCTTTAGGTTTTAGTGCTACCGGAAGAACAGCTGAGACTATGGCGCAAGTTTACAAAGAGAAGGGAGCGAAGTTATACATAGTGCATGGAAGAGATGCTATTTTGGGTGAGACTGAAAATGGTTTATATTTGAGGCCAGAGCATGTTGAGATTAAGTGGTATGAAGAAGTTATGCGTTACATCAGAGATGGTGAAACTCCTGGTGAAGTGATTCAATCATTTATTGATGAAGGAGCTTACACTGAAGAAGAAGGTTTGTTTATCAATATGAAAATGCATGAGAACAATTATTACACTGTTGGTACTTCTTTTGCTCCAGCTTTTTGGGAAGATTATGAGAATAAACAAGGTCCATTAGATCCACCATACTTAATTGATTTACCTGCAGAGATAATTGAAATGCGTGACAACAGTTACACAACAGGTATGTGGGATTGGTATGAGACAACTGTGCAGTATGTTGCTGAACACGATGATGAATACTATGCTATTAGCAACAAAGACATTCTTGAGTGGTTAGGTGAAGAAGTAGAGACTTCTTAGATTAAAGGATTGCTCTAATTATTTTTCAACCTAAGATTTCTTCTACGGTAACAACAGTTACTTCATATGATTGCAACAGATCAAACATTTCTGTTATCTCACCTTCATGATTACTAAAACCAATATCTGTTAAAGTAATTCCAATATACTCTCCACCATTAACATCAACTGTCAACAAAGCTTCTTCAATTTCTTCAATAGAAGCAGCTCCAGTTTTATCAGTTGCATATCCGTTTACTAGTAACTGACTAACACCAGAAACATCACTTTCTTCAACGCTACTAATTAAGCAACAACTTTCACTTGGGTAACCTTCTGTTTCATAAATAGTCTCTTCTGGCCAATCAGTTTCTTCGTCTGTCCCTCCTCCGACTAACAAAGTTCCAGAAAGGGTTACTGGACGAATTGTATCCATCATTAAATCAATGTCTCCGATATAGTCTTCATTATTCATATAACTTTCATCGTTAGTGTATCCATCCCAATTCCCATGACTAACTCCATGGTGATGCCACCCCACAGAGTGTCCATTCATTTGCCATTCTTGCAACAAAGCCAACCTTTCTTCATCCAAAGATATATACTCCCCCCATTGGGCAGTCATTTTCAGACTTAATTTGAAATTATACAAATCAGCTAGGGCAACTAGATCTTGCACGTCTTCCCAGTATGTTTCTTGATATTCAAGAGACATTGGGTCACCACTGGTTTCTAGGTGCACACCAATGTGTGCTATAATATTTTCTGACATTACTTCTTGTAATTCAGTATCTAAGTCTTCTGTTTTTTCTTCTGTTCCAACACAATTATTCTGTTCTGCTGGATTTAAAACCCCATCTCCATTTAGGTCACATTCTTCTAAAGTTGATACTGATTCTGTAGAGCAAGAAACTAAGGAAACTAATAAGAACATACAACATAGCAATAAAATAAAACTAATCTTTTTTATTTTTCTATAATCCATTTATCTAAGAGAACATAGTTATTTACTTAAATGTTTAGTAATCAAGAAATCTGCAATTCAATCAAAATCCACTCAGATCTAATTGTTCGCGAACTTTCTTAGCTTTTACTTTACGCATCATCTCATCTTCGCTGCGCAATTTATTTTGAATATCTTGCGCTCTAACTACAACATCTCTTGGAACTCCTGCCATGCGTGCCACATGGATTCCATGACTTTGATCGGTCCCTCCCGAAACTAACTTTCTTAAGAATACAACTTCATTTCCTACTTCTTTAACAGCTACGTTATAATTGTGCACATTTTCAAACTGTTCTGCGAGTTTATTCAATACATGGTAGTGTGTTGCGAACATCGTCTTCGCGTGAATTTTGTTGTAGATATATTCTGCGCAGCTCCATGCAATAGCTACTCCATCAAATGTGGAAGTGCCTCTACCTACTTCATCAAGTAAGATCAAACTTTGAGGTGTTGCATACTTCAATATGGTGGCGGTCTCCAGCATTTCTACCATAAAAGTAGATTGCCCCGAAGACAAATCATCTTGCGCTCCAACTCGGGTAAAAATTCTATCACAAATTGACAAATTAACTTTACTTGCTGGAACAAAGGAACCCATCTGCGCCATTAAAACAATCAGCGCAGTTTGTCTCATCACTGTCGATTTTCCTGATGTATTTGGTCCAGTAATGATCATCATCTCTCCATTACTCATCGTAACTGTGTTGGGAATAAAATCATCTTGCAATTGTTCAACAACTGGATGTCTTCCTTCAACTATTTCTAAAACATCTCCTTCCACAAAATTAGGTCGTACATAAGAGTGTACGCTGGCCACTTCAGCTAGTGCACATAAAACATCAAGCAACGCCAAGTTATCAGCCACAGTTTGAATTTCTACAGTTTGTTTTGCACATTTTGCCATTAACTGAATGTACAACTGATATTCTATTGCCAGCATTTTTTCTTGAGCTCCCAAAATTTTTTCTTCCAAAATTTTCAATTCTTCAGTGATATAACGCTCATTATTTGCTGTAGTTTGTTTTCGCATGTAGTGGCTAGGAACTTTACTGGCATTTCTTTTGCTAACTTCTAAAAAGTAACCAAAGACTCGATTGTAAGAAACGCGTAAGTTAGCAATTCCTGTTGCAGTTTTTTCTTTTTCCAATAATTCATGTAAGTATTGTTTAGAATCTTTAGAGAGGTCCATTAATTCATCCAATTCTTTGTTGTAACCAAAGGCTATTACTCCACCTTCCCGAATGTGGGTGTTTGGTTCTTCTTTTAGAGCAACACACAATTCTGATTGTAACTCTTCAAAAATGTCTATATCTCTTAATTTTTGTAGAAGTTTTGCAGTTACTGGTTTTAGTCTTCTTACAATTATTGGTAAAGTTGCAAAACTTATTTTTAGTGCAATCAAATCTTTTGGACTAGCGTTTCCGTAACTAACTCTTCCAATCAATCGTTTTAGATCATAAACGGTTTTCAATAATTCTTGCAATTGGTCTCTAAGTAATGGGTTACTAGCTAATTCTTCAACAGCATCTAATCTTGCTTCAATCTTTTCTTTTACTAAAAGCGGTTCTTTGAGCATTCTTTTTAATTTACGCGATCCAGCAGAACTTACGGTTTTGTCTAAGACTTCAAGTAGGCTTCCTTTTCCTTTCTCTCCTTGTGAGTTCACAACTAATTCTAAGTTGCGTAAAGTTTGGCGATCCAAATGCATAATTGTAGAATTACTTAATCGAGAAATTTTAGTAAAATGTTTTAATTCTTTTTTTTGTGTGGCTTCCAGGTATTGAATCATGGCGCCTGCTGCGCACCATACAGGACTGCTAGTATCTAAATCATTTTGCTCCAAATATTTATTTCCGAACTGCCTAGCCAATATTTTTTCAGCTTGTTTGCGTCTAAAAAAAAAGTCATCATAACTACTTACAAAAATTCTAGCATCGCGAATTTGTTGCACCAGTTCCACATCTACCAATAAACTTTCAGGAAGCACTACTTCGCAACTCCCTCTTCGCGTAAGTTCGCTGAGTAATTCTTGGGCATCAGAACTTTCTCCAAGCAATAATTCTCCTGTACTAAGGTCTGCAAAGCAGTAAAAAAATCCCTTCGCGTTGCGCACAAATGAACTTAGGTAATTATTTTCAGAAGCCTCTAGTAACGTTGATTCAATTAATGTTCCTGGTGTTACAATACGCACACAGCCTCTTTTCACCAGACCTTTTGCTTGTTTTGGGTCTTCTAGTTGTTCGATGATAGCTACCTTGTGTCCTTTTTTTACCAACTTTCCCAAGTATGGTTCTAGTGCATGGTAGGGGATGCCTGCTAATGGTGCTCGTTTTTCTCCTTTACCTCTAGCTGTCAGAGTGATCTCTAAATCTCTTGCGCAGGTTTCTGCATCTTCGTAGAACATCTCATAGAAATCTCCCATGCGCAGTAGAATCACACAGTCTGGGTTCTCTAATTTGGCTTCTTTGTATTGCCTCATTCCTGGAGTGAGTTTTTCATCTGGAATTTCTAATATGCTGACCATATAGCTTAATAGAAAACAAGGCTTTTAAGTTTTTTTATGTTGGAGTTTCTTAGTCAGATTTTAGCAAAACTTTATAAACTACTACCTAGAGGAAGTAACAAAGAACAAATGTAAATAAGTGAATATCAAATGGCAAGTAGAATTAGAGTAAGTGATCCTTTTTCTAGTGGTTTTGCTGCCTTAGTTCATGAATTTGCTCATAACAGACATGAACTTTTGGATGATTGTTTATCTGCAAAATGGATGAATATATTTGGAGATGATTTATCTGAAGTAAGTCATAATGATTGGGAAATGGCTGCTGATTATGGGATGGTGGATCCTTATGCTGCTTTTAGTTATGGATCTGATTCTCATGAAACATCAGACGCAGTTTCAAGAAGATTACGTAACGAGGTTTCAGAAGGTTCAACTAATGTTGCTTCATGTGATAGATTTATTACTATATCAAATGGTATGCGTGTTGCTGAAGAAGTGGCATTGCTTCAACTTTGTCGTCAAATTCGTAAGCTTCCTGGTAAATTAGGTGATGATTTAGGGACAGTTGTGCTTGATCCAAAGATGGGTTATACTGGTGATTTTACTCCTTCAAGTGATGTGTCAGCTGCTTATGATGACTGCTGTGAAGATATTGCTGTGCATACAGAAGAGTTTACTGCTGCACTTATTGATCCAAGTTCTAATTATCGTACAGTTCAGATGTTAGCAACAAATGATCTAACTTCACTGCGTTTAGACACTTTAATTGAGTTTGATTTTTTAGATGAAGATTATCGTCATCAGTTAAGGGAGCAGTTAATTCTTCACCGTATTGTATTAACACCGCAATTATTAGTTCCATATAGTTTCATTGATGCAATCAGTAAAGGGACTACTGTTTTGGAAGACCAAATTCAAAGATTTTAAATTTCTAATATTGTGTTGAAGAATTCCAAAGTAAATATGGTAAATGCCCAACTTTTATATAATTAATAAACTATTATTTATCATGTTTAAACAGAAGCTAAGATTAATGCTTCAAAGTTTATGTTATTCCATTAGTTTAGGTTCATTAGTTTACGTTTGGCCTAAATATCAAGAATTGTTTATCTTCCTACAGATCATAACTTTACCTGCAATATATCACATTGGTTATGAGATAATATTACATAAACAAAAGAAGAAGTTTGAATTAGAAAAGAAAAAAGCAAAAGTTCTTTATTTTCAAATTTATAATGCTGTAACAAAAATTATGGAAAAACAGAGAAAATTTATTGGAATGATAGGTAATTAAAATGGTAAGATCAAAAAATAATGAAGAAGTAAATAAATTTCTAAAAGAGTTGGGACCTGAAATAACTAATATAGAAACACAACTTAAAAAACTTGGAGAAAGCATTCAAAATCTTCAACTTTATTGACTTCATTCATCCAAACCCTTAAATACCTTAAAACAGTTATTTGTCTTAGATGAGAGGAGATACAAGGGTTGGCAGATTCTTTGGAATTGACATCAAACTACATTTGTCTTGGTGGATTATTGTAATTCTTTTGTCCTGGATTTTAGCAACTCAATTTTTTCCAATTTATTATCCTGAATTTACTACAACCCAACATTGGATTGTAGGTGTTCTGTCCTCCTTGCTTTTATTCGTATCAGTTCTTCTTCATGAATTATCTCACTCTTTTGTAGCTCGGAAAAAAGGGATTCATGTTCACTCTATTACACTTTTTTTCTTTGGAGGGGTTGCTGACATTGAGTCAGAAGATATGAAACCTATGGATGAGTTTTTAATGGCTATAGCAGGGCCTCTCTTTTCGTTTTTCTTAGCTGGAGTTTTTGCACTAATTTTTACTTACACAACTGATTATTTAATTCCTAACGCAATTGCTTACTATCTTTTCCAACTCAACATGGTACTTGGAATTTTTAATATGGTTCCAGGTTATCCTCTCGATGGTGGTAGAGCACTAAGAGCAATTTTACATCACTTTACTAAAAATTTGAGAAAAGCAACTAAGATAGCTTCTTGGGGGGGCAAAGCTTTCGCCATCTTTTTGATTTTTGTAGGAATCGGACAAATTATAATGGGTTCTTATGGGGGGTTGTGGTTTATTTTTATCGGTTTATTTTTACATTTTATAGCGGGTTTAAGTTATGAGCAAGTAATTTTCTATGATGTCTTAAGTAAGTGGAAAGTTTCGCAGTTTCAAGAGAAGGCTAAAACCAGCGTTATGGTCAAGGGTGAAACAAATCTGAAACAATTTTTGCAGGATAAAATTTCAAGTAAACACAAAACTTTTCTAGTAAAGAAAGGCAGAGAACCGTTTGCAATTTTAGATTTAACTACTATTAAAGTTATGCGTGGCGATAATTTGTCTAGATTAAAAATCAAAGATGTTTCTGTGCCTCTAAGGCAATTGGGTACTTTAACACCAGATCAATCTGCTTATGTTGCGTTTAAGAAATTTTTATCTAGTGGATCTAATGTTTTATCGGTAAAGAAAACAGTGGAGAGTCCTAAGGTTGAGGGGTTAGTGTTTAAAGAGCAGGTGATGAATGCGCTTGTTAGAAGGTTAAAGTTTGGAGTAGATTTTAAAGGGGTTAAGGGTGAATTGAAATCTGTTAAAAAAACTAGTAAAAAAACAACCAAGGTTGCAACTGAAAGGATAAAAAAAGCCAAGCAAACTTTATCTGGAAGAGATAGTAAGGCAAAGAAGAAAAATTCTGTAAAGAAAACAAAAAAAACTAAAACAAAAACTAAAACAAAAAAGAAAAATATTTTTGCAGAAAAAACTGGCTCTCTGCCAATGCCTGAATTACTTAGTGATTAAGGTTTGAAAGCTTTACTTCTTTTCCAAAACCATTCAAAATAATTTCTAAAAGAATCAGCTACTTCTAAACTTACAATTTCAAAAGCAAAAGGCCTATCTCCTTGAGGAATAGCTATTAATGTAACATCTTTGTAGATCATTACCCATGATGGCGAATCGACATTGGAAGGCATTCTCCGAGCTTCACAAAGCTTGTAACTATTTCTGTTCTTTAAGTTGGCATCAGTTACACTTGGGTGGTATAACAATCTTGATTTAATTCCTAATTTGTCCAACTTAGCATTTGCTTTTTTCCAATATGCATGGTGGTATTCTGGTTGACTTGGTGGAAGACCATAAAGAATCACCTCATCTCCTTTTTTCAGTTTTTCATATCTTTTATCATAAGCTGTCATCAACCCTTTGAATCCCTCATAAAGACTAGCTTCGCTCTTTTTTGCCATGCTTTGTTTCAAAATAAGTTCTGGGATCAACTTTTCAACTTGCTTTTTATTTTTTTGAAGTTCTTTTTCTCTAGAATCAATATAATCTAATAATTTATCTGGCTGAGAAGCTTGGTAATATTTGGTTTTTTCTTTTGTAATATAAGAGACTAAACCCTTCTTACTCAACTTCTCCAAAATTCTATAGATAATCGAGCGAGTTATTCCTGATCGCTCTAGGATTGGTCCAACAGTTGATGAACCTAATTCTAATAATGCCAAATAGGTTTTAATCTCTCCATCTGTAAGTCCGGATTCTTTTAATGCAGTGATATCCATGACTCTTCATAATCTCTTTTTCATTATAAATCTTTCCAATTAGCATACTTGTTGTGGTATGGCAACACATATAACCTGCTGTTTTCTTAACTAAACAAGTGGTTTGGTGTTTGGAGGGAAAAATGTTACAAAAAACCGCAGTTCATTCATTCGACGTATATGGTGTCTTGATTGACGCCAATTTAGTTGGAGAACAAATAATTAATCTATTTCAGGAAGTTGCTTCTGGAAACTTACCAGAAGATGAGATTAAAAGAAGAGTGACAGATTATCAAAGTTTACTTGCTAAGAAAGAAAGTGCTCTTAAAGACAAACCTCGAATTCTGAGTGATGTATACAAATATGCAATCAATCGTGGGGCCACAATTGATCTTTCAAAAGCATTGTATGGTGATGCTCTTCAAACAATGGTTGGTATCTTAGATGCCAAAGAACAAGTTGCAACCCTAGGATCACAAGCATTTGATACAAACTATCTTCCAGATGAAATTGCTCGAAGAATGATTGGTTCTTTTGCAGGAAATAAAAGCGAATCTGCTGCTTTTGCTAAGCTTGAAAGATTAGTTGGTGACGGCCATCGTTTGATCAGTCATACTGAAGATGGATTAATTGAATTAAGAGCTGCCGCAACTTTTGGAATTCCAAGAAATAATTTGGTTTATGTTGATAGGGACAACTCATCTAAGGAAAATACTGAATGTGTTGGTTTTTCTGTAGCATCAACTCTTACACCTCAGATCTACTTGACAATGGATTATTGAAGATGGAATTGTCAAATAGCTTACTGCCAAAAATATTTGCAGGTAAATTTAGTCAGGACTATCAAAGAAGGATGTCATTTCAGAAAGTTCGTCTATTTGATCATGCAATTCAATTTGACTTCCCTGCATTATTAAATGTTGATCTGGGAGTACAATTGTATCGAATAAAAAACGGAGTGATAACTCATTATTTTGTAGAAGATTTGGTGCCTCTGCTGGAGAAAAAATTATTTGATTTTTTTAAAAGTCCAAACTCTGCAGATAAAATAAAGGAGTTAATTAAGTACCTCGAAACATCTTTAACAAAGTTAGATAATTTTTCCATCTCAATTCCAATATATTCAAATCTCTCTGATGTTGATCTCTTAAAAGAATATCAAAATTTCTGTAAAATAGAAAGAGAATTTTCTTTTATGAATCAACTTCTGTTTCTTTATGTTGAGAACGCTTTAACTAAAGCAATAAAATCAATCTCTTCAAATGAAAAATTATTAGAGATTCTTTCATTGCAAACTGAGCCAATCCCTCTTGAAGTTTACTATTTAGATATTTGTGAACACCTTTTAAGTGGCTTATCTAAAGAAGAACTTTATCAAAAGTACCTGCATTTTGGGAGGGTGGATGTTATTGATCAGAAATTTTCTAGAAAAAAGTTGGAGCATGACATTGAAGATATGAAAAAGAAGAATCCTTCTTTAATTAAATACCAAATCCAAAAAAAATATTATCAAAACACTATTCAAGTAAAGAAATTATTTTCTATAATTCCAAGAGGTAGTCATTTGTATTTGTTAATGGAATATTTTCAATTTTATAGCAATAAAAAAGAGTGGAAGAATTTTATCCGAGAAAAATCATCTTACAAATTATCTTTGCTTCTAGAAGAAATTTCTGACAGAAAATCAATTTCTTTTGAAGATCTGTCTTATCTTAGAGAGGAGGAGATCTGTGATCTTGTCCAAGGTAAAATATCTAATGTTTCAGAAATTAAGCAAAGGAGAAAAGATAGTTTTTACTTGATTCATAAATCTCAGATAGAAGTAATTGAAGAGGAGATAGTTCTTGCTCAAATTGACCAACACTTATCCAATAAGAATAAAACAATAAAGGGAGATGTAGCTTGCAAGGGAAAAGTTCAAGGAAAAGTTTGTATACTTCTGTCAAATCAAGATTTTCATAAATTTGAAGATGGAGCCATAATTGTTGCTCCAACAACCCGTCCTGATTATGTTCCTTTAATGGCAAAGAGTTCTGCGATAGTTACAAATGAAGGAGGCATATTATCTCATGCTGCAATTCTCTCAAGAGAATTTGACAAGCCTTGTGTAATAGGAACAAAAATTGCAACAACAGTTCTAAATGATGGGGATTTGGTTGAAGTTGATGCTGAGGAAGGAGTTATCAGGAGATTATCAGATTAACCTAGCTTCTCCAAAATCTTCAAAAATTCTTTATTAAACTTAGAGAAAGCAAACCACTTCTTACCTAAATCTTTCAATGAAGCACCAATATGATAAATCTCCTTATCATCAACAATCAAAAATCTGTCATGTGATTGTTTGAAATCTATAATTTCAATCAAGGGATATTGTGAGTAGAATTTATCCAAATCTAATTTTAATACCTTATTGTCTGTGTTTGTGTAGACCTTCACTTTGACTCCTTTTTGTCTTTTAGTAAATAAAGTGAAAACAGTATCATCAATGTAATTATCAATTAGAATAATGGACTTCTTTGCACTCCTAACTAAATCAGAAACAAAATTGTAGGCATCAAATATTTGTCCTTCAAAGAATATTCCTTGCTTTTTGATAGGGGATTTTTCTTCAATTAAATCAAAGACTTTTTCAAACCTATTGTTTGTGTTAATCTTCAGTTCAAAGTGTCTTTCTTCAATGTTGTTCAACCTAGAAAACAGCTCTATGTTTTTACTAAGAAATTTTCTCATAGAAACGAATGCTTCTATTATCATTATGCTTGTTTTAATTGCAGTTTCACTCCTTAGAACTGCTGAAAGCATAGCTACTCCTTGTTCTGTGAAAGCATAAGGGGATGTTCTTCTTCCTCCCCAACTTGAAGTCGCAATTTGCGACCTCAAGATTTTGAATTCATTTTCATTTAGCTGAAACATGAACTTTTTTGGAAAACGAGAGATATTCCTCTTAACCTGTTCATTTAATCTTTTAATCTTAACTCCATACAACTCCGCCAGATCAAAATCAAGCATAACTTGTCTTCCTCTAATGTTGTAAATCTTTGTTTTAATTGATTCAGCTGAAACTAATTGGGTTTTTGACATATAATTGACTTAAATCATATTGATTTAATCTTTTCACATTTACTGAAAATATAGGTATATATCTTTCAATGTTTTTAAAGTCACAAATTGTGAACTTATTTTTCCACTATCTTTTTATACCTTTAAGATCTCCTAAGCAACATGAAAGACCAAGTACTAAAAGAATTAAGAAATCTAACTAAACATGAGAATGTGGCTGTTGTACACCGTGGCAATGCAGCAATTCTATTAACAATTCTAGAAAGCAAAGGCCCAATTCTCTCACCAAAAGAAGGTGGTTGGTTAAGCTACGAGGCCATAACAAAATCCTTAGGAAAGGAATACATTCATATTGAAACCACTAACGCCAAAATCAATCTAGACGACTTAAAAACAAAATTAGACAAAGCAGGTAAGGGTGCGATGTTTTTGTATCACAGTAATGCAGCTTACACTGTAGCGCAAGACACTAAACAAATTCACACACTTTGTCATGATGCTGGCGTTATGGTAGCTATGGATGTTAGTGGCGCAATTGGAACTGAACTTTGTAATGGTAATCATGCTGATATTTGTTTTGCGAGTTTTAGGGAATGGAAGTTAATTGATTCAGGGGAAGGTGCTTTCATTAGTGTAGCAGACAAAGAACAATTCAAAAATATGAAACCTTTATTGCAGGCAGTAGGTTTCGAAGGCGATTTCACTAATTTACATAGCAAAATAAAGGACTTGCCTAACAGAATTGAAATTCTTCAAGCAAAAAGTCAAGCGGTTATGAAGGGTTTGCAAAAACACAAAATCCTAAACAAAGATGAGAAGTATCCTTTTGTTGTAATTGTACCGTTTGAAAATGAGATTGATCGACTAAAGATTGCTGCTTTCTGTACTAAAAACAAACTCGAATACACTCAATGCCCAAGAGAAATTAGGGTTATGCAGGACGCTATTAGTATCGAGGTAAAGCGGCAGGAGTAATTGGAAGAACATTTCTTGCTTCAACAATAACTTGTCGTTCTAGAAGATGTTTTACATTTGCAAAACTAGGCCAGATGTCAAAGTCTTGTGTGCCATTATAAAATTCTTCAGGGAAATCTTTTTTGAAATATTCTGATCCTAGTTTATGGAGTTGCAATCGTTCTCCATCAAACCAATCTAACATCTCAAATGGCACATACATGTGACTGTCTTCTGTTAGATCTAACTTCTCTAAAGTCAGCGCAACAACAGCTTTTAGTGCAGGGTGATATAATGCAGGTCCAGGGTGACGTCCTTTATTTCTTGCTCGTAGTACATCTTCGAAGAGTATCTCTTGACCAGTTTCACAAAGTGTGCCAGCGTACATAACAAAATATCCTACACTGTTGCTTGTTTCTAAGGAGAAGTAGGCTGCTCCAGGATCATCCAGAAATCTTTGTAAAGCTGCCAATTGTTTTGCTTCACTTATTCTTGGACGGTATAAACAAGAAGCAGAAAGCTCAGCTATTTCTAATAATCTTTTTGGATCATCAATTACTGTAACTTCTACGTTTTCTTTTAATTGTAATGGCCCATCAACAAAAGATACAAAGTGTTGTTCAGCTAATCTGCTAGCCAGGTTAACAACTTCTTTTGTAGGTATAGAGAGGTTTAGTTTTTTTTCTTTAATTTCTGCAATTTTGTTTAGCATTTTTTCAGATTTACTCAATATTTTTTAAACTTAAATATTTAAATTACAAGTTCAACAAATAATTTACATTAGCAAATCTTGGCCACCTGTCATCTTTATGATCTCCATTGTAGAAATCCTCAGGCATTCCTTTCTTAAAAAAATCTGATCCCATTTTTTCCAAGCACAATTCTTGTCCATCTTCAAAGTGAGGAATATTTTCATGTGGGATATATAAGAAACTATCTTCTGCTAAGCCTAATCTTTTAAGTGTAATTGCGACCACTGCCTTTAGTTTTGGATGAAATAGTGCAGGTCTTCCTCTTAAGGGTTTTTTCTGAGTTCTAAGAACGTCTTCAAACAATACTTCAGAACCATCTTCAAGCATTTGTCCAGCATAACATCTAAAATATCCTGTACAATCTGCTGACTCTAAGGTAAAATAAAGTGCTCCTGGATCATCCAAAAAGCGTTGGTATGCTCTTAGTTGTGATTCTTCGTCATCATATTTTCGGTAAATACATGATTGAGCTGCCTTTCCAAGTTTTAACAATTCTTGTGGATTTTGTATTACTACAGCTTCCACATCACTATTAATTGAGATAGGATTTTCACTTCGTGAAATGAATGATTCCAAATACCATTCTAGGGCCAAATCATTGATTTGTTCACAACTAATTTGTAATGGTCCTTGGTATTTTTTGATTTCAGCAATTCTGTCAAGCATGGCGCAACTATATACAGTCTATTTTTAAATCTTTCTCTAAGTATCACTACTTAGTAATAAACAATTTTCCAAAAGCCATATAAACAACTTCAACCAATCTTCTATCATGGCATTTAAAACATTTTTAGAACTAGCAACAGAGAGTAGTACTGATCCTTTGGTACATGGTAGATTCACTAAATTTAGTGTTGGCGACTTTGAAAGAGAAGCAATCCTAATTTCTCAATCCAAAAAAAATTGTAAACTGCAAACAGGGTATGAATATGCAAACGATTTGGCATTTCTGGCTTGTCAAATATTGGGGGATAACGCACAAATTTCAGGGGAAGCAGTATTAGTTGCTGCCAAAAAAGATCCAAAGCAAGATATAGATGCAGCTGGATTTGAAGTTAAAGCTAATCGAGGAAAGAAGTATACCTTAACTTTTGATTTAACAGCAAAGCAATTAATTGAATCAATAAAAAAATTGGGAGTTTATGCTTTTCTTTTTAGCAAATTTAATTGTGACACATCAGTAAAGCTAAAGATGAAATCAACTCCTCCAAAACCAGGGAGTGTGAAAGAGAAATTTTGTACATTGCAAGTTGAGCCAAAATTAGCAGCACCTTTGCTTGACGCTTTTCTTTTCGACGTGAAAGAGCGAGGATTCAAAAAGGCCGAAATCAATCATACTTTTGATATCCAAGACGTTGTGATTCCAAAAGAGTATGAGAATGATTATGCTTTGGCCAGGTTACATGCTAAGAAGAAAGGAAAGATCAAAAGAAAGATAACTTTGGATGGCAAAGAAATCTTAGCAACAGAGTTAGATTTTGAAGCTTGATCTGCAGTTTTTCTTCTACTTTTTCTTTTTTCTTCTATATCTTCATATTTACTGTAAATGCCTTCTATTTTTAAGCCACTGGACAGATGCGACTTAATTATATAAACAAGTTCTTCTTGTAATAAAGTATGAGTCAAAACAAATCTTTGGTTGTATTCGAGAGTAAAAATATTCGAAGAGTTTGGCATAATGATGAGTGGTATTACTCGGTTGTTGATGTGGTGGGAGTTTTATCTGAAAGTTCTAATCACAGGAGGTATTGGTCAGATTTAAAGATTAAACTAAAAGAAGAAGGGTTTGAGTTGTACGGTTTTCTCGTACAACTGAAATTACTTTCCTCTGATAGTAAGAAATATCTTACAGATTGTGCTAGTACAAAATCAATATTCAGAATTATCCAATCAATTCCTAGTAAAAAAGCTGAACCATTTAAGCTTTGGCTTGCTCAGTTAGGGAAAGAAAGAATTGAAGAGATTCAAGACCCAGAACTTGCTCAAAATAGAGTGAAAGAGTATTATGAAATGAAAGGTTATCCTAAAGATTGGATTGACAAACGCCTTCGTGGGATTGCTGTAAGACAAGAATTAACTGATGAATGGGGAAACAGAGGTGTTCAAGAAGGAAAAGAGTTTGCAATACTAACAAATGAAATAAGTAAGGCAACTTTTGGTGTGGAAATTAAAAAACATAAGGAAATTAAGAATATTCCTACAAAGTCTAAAGCAAATTTGCGAGACAATATGACTGATTTGGAACTGATTTTTAACATGTTGGGTGAGAAAGCAACAACAGAGATCCATAAAACTCATGATTCAAAGAAATTTGGTAAACTAAAAGAAGATTCCAAGAAAGGGGGAAAAATTGCTGGTAATGCCTGATTGGAATTAGAAAAG
>NZCK01000021.1 GCA_002688265.1 archaeon | reverse complement strand
GCAAGGAATATTCTTTGATGGACAAGTCTTTGATGCTTATACATTTGTTTCAAAATTAATCAAGAGTGCTTCTAAATCAATTGTGTTAATCGATAATTATGTTGATGAATCTGTTTTAGTAATGCTTTCTAAGAGGAAGGAAAAAGTAAGTTGTGATATTTATACAAAAAATATCTCCGATAAATTGAAACTTGATCTAGAAAAACATAATCTACAGTATCCTACAGTTAAGTTATATGAATTTAAGAAGTCTCATGATAGGTTCATAATAATTGACAATAAGGAAGTGTATCATATTGGTGCATCGCTTAAAGACTTAGGCAAGAAATGGTTTGCTTTTTCGAAGTTTGAGAAAAGTTCAATAGAAATTCTAAAGAAGTTAGAGAAATAAAACACTAAACCTTCTCTGCTCTACCTTTCCTCTCTAATAGGTCAGCAATCTCTGGGAAGATATCAGTCTCATCACCACTTTCATACGGACCATACTCCTTCATATCCTTCCAAAGAAATCTTGGCACTGGATGAATAAATTTTATTCGCACAACTAATTTACTCTCTTCTTCTACCTCATTATCAATTTCATCAGTTTCTTCATCTGAACTTGTTAGCTCAGCTTCTTCATCAGTTGTTGATTTAGTAGTTAATTTAGCTGTCGATTTAGTTGTTGATTCTTCTTGGTTCCGAATTCCAGAAATAGAATCGCTTTCAAAAGAATTTGAGATTGCTTTAGTCTCTTTCTCCTCAGCCAAAGCTCGCTGTAAAACTGAAGATCCACTTTGAATTAAAGGCAGCTCTGCTCGCCATAATTGCAATAAAATTCCTCTTCTAAAAGTATCAAAATGCTCCACAACTAATGAAAAAAATTCTTTTTCCTCAGGTAACATATAACTAGTATCAATGATACTTGAACCAGTCCTACTCTTATTCAAAGCAATAGCAATAATCTTCTTCTCTCGCTTTTCATAAATTTCCTTTAGAATTCTTTTGATAGAACGCATTTCATAATCTAATTTCTTACGCTCGGAAGTTGCAAACAATTCATCCTCATCTTTACGGGATTCTAACAGAACTTTCTTCTCGCGCATATAAGAAACAACATCTAAGAAAAATGTCTTCTCCAACTCCTGGAGCTCCTCATTCTTCTTCTCATTACGAAGAACATCATACAATGTCTCTAACGTAATATTGATTGCTGTCACTTTCTATCCCATCCCTTAATTTTAATAGTTTAATATAAATAAAATATTAGTTCAAACGTTATTTTGCTGAATCTATATAGCAAAATTTACTTTATCCACACCCCAAATACGAAGAGTTCCTCTTGCTTTTAAAACTTATTGCTCCTTTAGTGGCCAGTTCCAAAAGAAATGAGCTTGTTTTTACCGTCGTGAAGAAGTGATTTCTCGTCGAGATGAGAATTTACTAATTTAATTTAAAAAAATACTCTTCAAGCCTTACCATTATACTTCTTCCACAAGTAATCAAATTGACTAGAGAAAGTATCAACAACCTGCTTTGATTGCAAACGTATCAGAATCAAATCTGGTTCATAAATTATTATCAAAACATTGTTGCCAAAAACAACCCACACAATTGGCATGTAAACTTCTTTTGGAAGCCAAGTAACTTTAACATCACAAGTCTTTGCAGCTTCTTTCATATGCTTAATAACATTTGGTGTTTTGGTAGAAAACAAACGAAAAGAACAATCTTTAAACCATAATTTGTACTCATTTGGAAAAGCTATCTGAATTTGAAAATTACCAAAACCTTTCCAAGACTCAGGTTTGGTTTTTAAGATCTCACGAATAACCGCCTTGTAAGCTCTTCTGCCGCGATATATCTCAAACAAATCATCATCTTTGACCTCTTGATATTGAGCTTGAAGCTGAGGCATAATAGTTGCAATATCTTCTTTAAGCTCATTAAGTCTGGCCAATTTTTGCTCCTTTATTTCATCAATAATCTGAGGTAATTTTTCAGGGTTAGTTGGAATAAACTGCCTCTTGTTTTTCTCTAAAATCGATGTAGCTAGCCCTAATCTCCCTAACTTTTCAAGAGCCTCATATACATTTGCCTTGTAAGTTCCAGCTTCTTTTGCAATCTTATCAGCACTGGAACTGCCTAGTTTTAACAGAGCAAGGTAGACTTTAGCCGCAGTAGGACTTAAGTCAAATTTCTGCAAGAGTTGTGTGTGATCTGGTTTCATTTTAGTAGTAGTCACATACTACTACCAAAGTTTATATTGTTTTTGTGACTACTAGTTAGTTATAACAAAGGAGGTTAATGATGGCAAAAAAGAACCATAACAAGTGTGAAAGGATACTACCCACTGTAGCTGAAGAGATTATCAAAACCTCAATTGAGGCAGTGGTGATTGGGTTGATTTTGGGAGTTTCAGTAAAATTGCTGATTGCAATTCCGGCACTAGCTTTTGGGGCTGGAGTAGCTAAAGTTTCAGTTTCACGCTTCATTAACTAAAATTTCAGAAGGAAGGTAAAAATGATAAATACAAATGATGATAATAAATTTGATGAATTAAAGCGACATGACTTCTGTCTTTGTTGCATTAGAGGAAGCCCTAAAGAGATTGGTTCAGAAGTAGGAAGATCAGCAAATTCGATTGACCAAGTTATAGAAGCAGACATTGGAGTTAAGAACTTAGATAGAAATGAACTTACTGGTTTTTTTGATTTTAGAGTTGAACTATACCAAGAATGGCTATCACAGAGCGAGAGCGTAGTTGAAGATTATAAAAGTCTTTCTCAGATCGATGAAGATGCTGCAATTTCAGGAGTTAGAAAAAGTAGAAAAGCATTAGAAAAAATTTTTGCTTTTAGCAAAGACTCAGACGCACTTGTTGGAAAAGAATTGTTTGAAGAAATATATCTTGAACCAAAATTTGTTATTGGAAATGATTATACTGCAGTTAATATTGTTTTGGCAGCAGCAAAAGCAGGTGTCTTTAAAGACCACAAAGAGTGGGCAAAAAAAGTTGTTCAAAGAGCAAGAGAAGGAGCATCAAGGCACCCTACACTAGTTAGAACCCAAATGCATTTCTTAAAATACATTGAAGATGAATTTGAGCGTTTAGAACCAAGATTAGATCTGGATCCTGGCTTGCAAACTACTCCAAGCACAGCTGTTTACGAATTGGATAAACTCTACTTAGATGGAAAATTTTTAGGAATGTACTCGAACATCACACTTGACAAAGAAGATTCTCAAAGTTCAGCGGGAGCTGTGTGGTTTACTGAAGAGAGAGTAGACTATAACATCACAACAGGAGATCAATGGCAAGTAAAACTTTGGTTTTACAACGCAGAAGATGATACTGTAAAAGAACTGAGAAGAGATTCATTTTGGACATCGTCAAACCCATATTCGTCTTTAAACCCCCCAACAATTGGTGAAGATGGGAAAATTAGAGCTCAGATCGAAGCTAAAGATAGGACCATTGACTTAAAAATTCGATATGAGAAGGGTTGTGATTTGAAAAATTAAGAAATCGAAAGAACAAGATACATTTGGAGGAAATTATAATGAGATACACATTTGATGAAGACTACTGGACAATTGAAGACAACTTAGCTGTCCCTATTGCAGCTAGAATATTTGTAGCTGATAATTGTTTTCATCTTAGAAGGAATGAGAGTATAAAAAATGTTGTCCTTCCCTCTGAACTCGATGACTTATTATCTGTTTATCGATTCTATGATTCAATTGAGAGAATATTTCCTGAGTGTAGAGGACAAAGTAGTCCTAGATTTGGTAGATCTCCAGATATAATTGTTTTTAGAATGGAAACAAAAGATGAAGAAACCAGAATTTATGATAAGATAATGAATTTTCCATTTGATACAGAAACTGTGTTAAAATTTCATGAATTTTATGACGAATATCGATTATCAGAAAAACCTTTTGGAAAACCATTAGAATATTTCAAAGCATCTCTTGGAGAGCTCTCATATAAATTTTCCATAGAAGGACTCAAAGTCAGAAGAACTAACCCAGAGATAGAAAGAGTTCCATCTGTTACCCTTAAGCCAAAAGCAAGTAGTATCGAAGATTTAGAAGAGTTTTTTTCTTTCCTTAAGAAAAACACAGATTCAGCTTTGAGTATATTGTTGGGAGCTCCAAGAAGTCCAAGGATTGTTTATTGAGTCTAATTGGCGCTGGTCAGGCTTAATCCACTCCAAACCAGTTCGCGATTAATTTTGCCTCTGCAAATGCAAGCAAAATGCTCCTAGTTAATTGCTTCTTGTTTTAGCTTGCCAGCGAGGGTGTCGTCAAGCGTAGCTTTCGGGACTTGGTTCCTTCGTCACCAAGGACCTGCGCGCCACTGACTCAAACAAGACCAAAGAATACTTTTAAAAATGAGCCAAGATCTTAGTTATTCATGACTCAAGAAGCAACTCTTTCCTTTGAAACACTGCAATTTAACCTAAAACAAAACACTTTGCAAATCTACTTACTAAAAATCTTCAAACTAGAAATACCACTTAGTGAAGTAAAGAAAATTGGTAAGTTTGAATTTACTGATAAAAACACTATCAGCTTTTCTAACGTCAAAGAAAAAAAAGCCAGAATTCAATTCATGGGTTTGTTTGACAAATACCTACCAAAACTTGTGAACACAATTAGTAAACAGCAAGCAACTTATATTCATTCAGGTTCGGGAATTCCCTTGATCGGGGCTGTTTCATTTGGAATAGTTTATCGAAACTCTAGCATTATTGAAATAAAACCCATCACTAGCTGTAATCTTTCATGCGTTTATTGCTCAGTTAAAGAAGGAAAAAATTCTGGTAAACGAGACATAGTAGTAGAAATGGAATATCTACTTGAAGAATTGAATAAATTATTAGAGTTTGTTTCTGAGCCTGTTGAAATTCACATTGGAGTTCAAGGAGAACCTTTTCTTTACGCTGACATGGTGGAGATGGTTGAAAGATTGCAAGAACTTGAACAAGTTCATACTATCTCAACAGACACCAATTTGACAATTGTTACAAAGGCAATGGTAGATCGCATGGAAAAATGTGATAAATTCCGTCTTAATATTAGTTTGGACTCCATGGATTTGGATAATGCTCGACGAATAGCAGCTGCTCCAAATTATAATCTACCATATGTATTAGATATGATCCGCTATATTGCAAAGTCAAAGTTGAATTTTTTGATTGCTCCAGTTTATGTTCCTGGATTTAATGATGAAGAGCTGCCTAAGATAATTGAATTTGTTAAAACTTTGCCGGCTTCTGAAAAAAGAAAAGGAGAAAAAGAGTTGCCAAAAGTTTGCATACAAAATTACCTGCCCTACAAAAGTGGACGGCGTCCAGTTAAAATACCTGCAACTTGGGAGAAATTCTATTTGATGTTAGATAAATTGGAATTGGAGCATGACATACAACTTCGAATTAATGCAGATGACTTCGAAATTAAATCATTGAAAGAGTTGCCTAAACCATTCTCTGTTGATGATGAAATTAGAGCAAAATTGGTAGGACGCGATAGATTTGATCATACTTGTTTGGCAGCAGCAGGAAACAGAGTTATTTCTGTGCCTAATTGTGAATTCAGTTCTGGGAAGAAAGTTAAGTTAAAGATTATTCGAGACAAACACAATATCTTTACAGGGAAATTGGTTTGAATATTTCTTTTGAAAATATCACTGGTTGTTGTTTTCGTCACTTTTTAGTGGAAATTTTATAAAAGAAGTTCTAGTATAAAGAGAAACAATGAATCTTGCTACAAGAATTGAACAAACAGGCCAATACCTTAACAGATACTTAGAAGCATTTATCGAAGAAGAACAAGAAAGCGATGTTTGTTGGATAGCTGAAAATGGAACTGTTGCTAAAAATCCATTCCCTCCATTTCGAGGAGAGTATAGAGATTTTCATACCTCTTGGTTTAAAGGGATTTATGATTCTCTACCCTCAGTCACTTTACCAGAATTTGCTAAAGCAGTTGCAGAATCCATGGATTCACCATTAATTATTGAAGTTGGGGGACTTTATGGATCAGATTTCTCTTTATGGGCAGCTAGCCAAAATCCTTCCGCAGAAGTGAGAATATTCAATCCCGTTGCGCCCTCGACACTCATGGAATATCTATTCAATGATATAAGGGCTGAAGAATTATTCAAATTAAAAAATAAAACTCCTTTTGATCCAAATCAAAGAGAAAGATCAATTAACAGATTATTTGATGCAAATGGATTAAGTAATGTACGATTTGTTCATCAAGGAATCGATTACAGGAAAATACAAGGACTTGTTGAAGAAGCAGGAAATCGCCAAGTACTATTATATTCCCGAAGACCAACAAGAAGCCCATTTAATGTTATTCCAATTATCCTAGACATTGCTCAAAAATATGATAATGTGGAACTTTTAATGACCCCATTTATTGATGGTCCAGCAGTTCCGAAGGATTCCTCAGATCTAGTCATGCAGAAGATTGCTAAGCATATGGGAAAATTCCAAGAACTACCAAGAACAGCAATTCATGATCCAAATGAAAGTGCAGTAGCAAGAATATATCTAGCAATGAGCCAATATGTTTGTTTAGATTTTGCCCAAAAAGTTGGAGCAGAAGTTTACCGAGAAGATCACTTTATTAGACCTGGCTATCCCTTCTATCAACCTACACACCATGTTAGTACAGTAAAACCATAAATTCTTCTGTGAATATACCTTTATTTTCAACAAATACTATCTATTTTTATTCCACTGGACAAGTCCAGCCAAACTATATAAACAAGTTCTGATCATAGGAAATCATGGATCAAAACAAAGCATTAGTTGTATTTGAAGATAAAAATATCAGAAGAATTTGGTATAATGAAGAGTGGTTTTATTCTGTGGTTGATGTTATAGCTGTTTTAACAGAAAGTCCCACCCCTAGACAGTATTGAGGGAAGTTAAAAAAGAGAGAATTCAAAAATCTTGAGTTGTCCCCAATTTGGGTACAACTGAAATTAACAGCTTCTGATGGAAAAAAATATTCGACTGATTGTGCCAACACCAAATCCTTATTTAGAATAATTCAATCAATCCCTTCTCGCAAAGCTGAACCATTCAAACAATGGCTAGCTCAATTAGGTCAAGAGAGAATTGAAGAAATACAAGATCCAGAATTAGCTCAAAATCGAGTCAAAGAATATTATGAACTTAAGGGCTACCCAAAAGAATGGATTGACAAACGCCTTAGGGGAATTGCAATAAGGCAAGAACTTACAGATGAGTGGAAAAATAGAGGAGTTAATGAAGGTAAAGGTTTTGCAATACTAACAAATGAAATTAGTAAAGCTACTTTTGGAGTAGAAATCAAAGAATATAAGAAACTAAAAACAATTCCGACAAAATCCAAAGCAAATTTAAGAGACAATATGACTGATTTGGAATTAATCTTCAACATGTTAGGAGAAAAAGCCACAACAGAAATTCACAAAACACATAATTCTAAGAAATTTGACAAATTGAAACAAGATTCTAAAAAAGGAGGAAATATCGCAGGAAATGCCAGACTTGAACTTGAGAAGGAAACTGGCAAAAAAGTTGTTTCAAAAAAGAATTTTCTTCATTTAACTTCTAATATAAACAGAAAACTAGAGAAAAAAGCTAATAATTAATTCCAACAAAAACACAAGCTTTTTAAATGCCCAGAAGGATATTTTAGCAAGAGAGGTGTAATAATTCTATGACTAAAATCGTTCGAATGACCATGCATGGCTTCAAAAGCTTTGCACACAAAACAAGTATTGAATTCGGTGACCAATACAATTGCATCCTAGGACCAAATGGTTCAGGAAAAAGTAACGTTGGAGACGCACTCTGTTTTGTACTTGGACGCCTCTCAGCAAAAGCCATGCGAGCTGAAAAAGCAGCTAATTTGATATTCAACGGAGGAAAAAATAAAACACCTTCAAGTAAAGGAGTTGTAGAAATTGAATTTGATAACAGCAACAAAGATTTCAATGGACAACCCAAAAAAGTTATTGTTAGCAGAACCATTACTAAAAAAGGAACTAGCATCTACAGAATTAACGAAAAGAAAGTTACCAGAACCCAAATTATAGATCTATTAGCAGGAGCACATGTTAACCCCGATGGATACAACATTATCTTACAAGGAGATATAACTCGTTTCGTTGATATGCCAGGAAAAGAAAGACGAGGAATCATTGAACAAATAAGTGATGTATCACATTATGAAGATAAAAAAAAGAAAGCACTTCTAGAACTTGCTAAAGCCGAAGAAAAAATTAACAGCGCAGAAATAATCTTGAAGGAACGAAAAGCATATCTACGCGAGTTGAAAAAAGATCGAGATCAAGCCCTTAAATTCAAAGAAATGAAAGACAAAGTTGATTCTTACCGAGCATCTTACTTAAAGAAAAAAATTGATGTACGACGAGAAGAAAACAAAAATTACTTAGAAAAAATTGAGAAGTACGAAACCAAAGTAGCTGACTTCGAAGCTAAGATTAACGAAATGCGTGAACAGATCGAGATTAAACGAGATGAAATTTCTAAGATCAACTCCGAAATCGAAGAGAAAGGAGAGAAAGAACAAGTTGCAGTTCACAAAGAAATTGAAGATATCCGAACTGAATTGATTAAGAAAGAAGCAAGAGAAAAAACACTGCAAGATGAGATTCATAAAATCAGTATGAGGAAAAAACAGTTCGAAGCAGAACAAAAAGACCTCACTTTGAAATTAAAAGAATTTTCTAATAGAGAAAATAGTATTGCAAAAGAACTTTTACGAAAAGCAAAAGAGCTTGAGATCTTAACCAATAAGATCGAACAGTTCCGAGGAAAACATAAACTTGGAGATGTGGCAAGTTCAGCCGAAGCACTAGGAGTACTTGAAACCCAAATTGAAGAACAAGAAGGAAAGGTGCGAGAGAAAAGATTAGGCCAACAAGATCTTTTGAGAGAAAAAGATAGGTTAGAATTCAGATTGCAAACTATTGATGAGCAAATCAACAAAGTAAAAGAGCTGAAAGTTAAACACAAAGACCAACTTCAAGAATTAAAAAAGAAAAAACAAGATTTTAAAGCAGCAACTTTGAAGTTGAACAAAGTATTAGAGCAAGAAAGTAGTTATGTTTCACAGATTGCTCATGCAAGAAGAAAATTGATAAGTTTACAAGAAGACCATGCAAAACTATCAGCACAAGTTAATTCAATTCAAGCTAACGCAGCAGCAAGCCATGCTGTCAAAAATATTCTAGATAATAAACGCAAGTTTGGAGGAGTGCATGGGACTGTGGCTCAATTAGGTCAAGTTAAGAAAAAATATTCTATTGCACTTGAAACTGCAGCAGGCGGAAGAACCCAACAAATTGTGGTTGATGATGATGGTATGGCTGCCAAATGTATTAGCTATTTGCGAGATCAAAAATTAGGAAGAGCGTCTTTTATCCCACTAAATAAAGTGCGTTCTGTAGAACTTAGACCCGAAGATAAAAAGTTCTTGAAACTGCCAGGTGTGATTGATTTTGCTATTAATTTAGTATCATACGAATCCAGGTATAAGAAAGCTTTCGCATATGTGTTTAGTCGAACACTAGTAGTTGAGAATATGAATTCTGCTAGAAAAGTAGGGATTGGGAAAATTCCAATGGTGACACTAGAAGGAGATCAAGCTGCTGGATCTGGAGTTATGACAGGAGGATTTAGAAAAACTGCTAGAGGTGGTGTCTTTGCAGAAAAAGATTCTATTGAAAAATTAAGTAACTCAGAAGCTGCAATCACAAATCAGCAAGCAATAATCTCCAAATTGGAGAGAGATAGGGCTGCTGGTGAAGAAGAGATTTCAGATTTAAGAAAATTAAAAGGAGAACTGGAAGGAGAAATAATTGCAAAAGAGAAAAAATTACACTTAGACTCTTCTGATTTGGACGCCAGTTCCGACTTGAAAAAAGATCTTAGGGTCGAACTAAAAGAAGTTGATATAAAACTGCGTGAACTGCAAAAAGAAGTTGTGACTATGAATCGAACGTTAGCTGGTTTGAAAGGTGAAAAACAAATGCTACGCGGTCAAATGATGAAAAGTAATGACCCTAAAGTGCAAGCACAATTATCTAGCTTCGAAGAAACAAGGCAACAGTTGCGTGAAGACATGGTCCGCTTGAATTCTGAGAAAAAGAGTTTGACAGAGCAGGCAACAGGCCTAGTAGGAGCAGAACAAGAAAAAATCTTGGAGATTATTAAGCAACATGACAAAGAATTATCTGAGTTCTCTTTAGAAGTTGCTGAATTGAATGGACAAATTAAAGTGGAACGCAAAGGTTTAGTTGAAAAAGAGAAAGCCAGTAAAGCCTTTTACGCGCAATACAAAGAATTGTTTGCTAAACGAGAGAAATTGTCTGGTGACGTTAGAAGTAGTGAAGGTAAAATTGATAATTTGCGTGAGAAGTCTCGGTCATCTGAGCGGGAGTTAAACATGTTGTCTTTGAAAAACGCAGAAGTTCGAGCGAAGTTATCTATTCTCGAAGAAGAATTTGAACAGTTTAAAGACGTTGAACTGTGTATGAAAAAATCTGAAAAAGAATTGTACGCAGAAATTAGTCGTTTTGAAGCATTGTTATCACAAATGTCAGCAGTGAATATGAAGGCTTTAGAAATTTATGATAAAGTTGAAGAGGAATTCAACAAATTAGTTGAGAAGAAAGATTCACTTCTCGAGGAGAAGACAACTATTCTTACTTTAATGAATGAAATTGAAGTTAAGAAAAAAGAAAAATTTATGGGAACTTTCACTGAAGTCGACAAACACTTCCGAGAAATCTTTTCTAAATTGTTTAAAAAAGGAGATGCCTATTTGCATTTAGAAAACAAAGACAACCCGTTTGATGACGGAATGAGTATCAAAGTAAAAATAACAGGTAAACGACATATGGATTTGAAAGGTCTTAGTGGTGGAGAGAAGACACTTACTGCACTGGCTTTCATCTTTGCAGTACAAGAACATCAACCAGCTACATTTTATATTCTGGACGAAATTGATGCTGCATTGGATAAACATAATTCTGATCGTTTGGCAAAATTGATTGGAATGTATTCTGATCGAGCACAATATATTGTGATTAGTCATAACGATGCTGTGATTTCTGAAGCTACGCACTTGTATGGAGTTTCTATGTCTGATGGAGTAAGTAAAGTTACTAGTTTGAAGATATGATGGTTTTTCTTAAGTAGTTTTTTATACAATTACTAAAAATGATTAGTTAAAATGGTAGTCAAAAAAATTTCATTCAAGAATTTTAGAAAACAAACACTGCGAGGTTTTGTGCATTTACCTTCTAAGAAAAAAAGTAATCGCAAAGCTTTGATTTACTTACATGGATTCCCAGGACATTGCACTGGCTCAGCTGAAGTGTTTGCAAAACTATTTGAGAAATTAGGTTACTTGGTTTTGAGGTTTGATTTTTCTGGAACTGATCTATCTGATGGGACTTTTTCAAATAAGTTAATGAGTTGCGAAGTAACCGAAGTAAAAGATGCTATTGATTTTTTGTTTGCTAAGTATGGTGATCAGTTTGATGAATTGATACTCAGTGGGATTTCAACAGGAGCAATTGATGCTTCGCTTTATGCACACACTGATAAACGGGTTTCTAAATTAGTGTTGTTGGGAGCGGTCTCTGATTTAAAACATGCAGTACGTTATGATTTCTCTGCTGTGCAAGTTCACGACTTTTGGACTAAAGGTTACGTCAAGTATTCACGGGAAGGAAAATGGATGCACGGAAAGAAAATTAAGAAAAAGTTTTATGATGAATTCTTTAAACTTGATATTCCTAAAGCTATCAGATCTTGGAATGGACCAACTTTGATTGTTCATGGAAGTTTGGATGAAGCAATTCCTGTAACTGATCCAAAAAAACTATTTGAAATCTGTAACAAACCAAAGAAGTTGTTAATTGTTCGCGGGGCAGATCATGTGTTTTCTAATCCTATACATGGATTAAAAGTAGTTAAGGCAATTGATAAGTTTGGAAGAAAAAAGTTTTAGGTTTTTTATTTTTTGCAGAGTTTTCTTGCTTTCCTTGCTATACTCTCACCTGTAAAACCAAAATGTTTTAGAAGTTCTTGTGGGTCACCAGATTCTCCGTAACAATCAGGCATTCCAATTCTAGTTACTTTAGTTGGGTGCGTTTCACTTAAGAATTCTGTAATTGCACCACCTAAGCCACCAGTAACCTGCGCTTCTTCGATTGTGATAATATGTCTACATTTTTTTGCAGCTTTTAGAATTGTTTTCTTATCTAAAGGCTTGATTGAAGGATTATCAATTACCATCGCATTAATTCCTTGCTCTTGCAAAATTGCTGCAGCCCTAAGAGCTTCATATGTTAAAGCGCCAGTTGCAATCAAAGCTACGTCTTTTCCTTGTTTTAGAATATTGGCTTTACCAATTTGAAAAGGAGTCTGCTTAGTTGTAAACTGAGGAGTAGACGTTCTACCAAAACGCATGTAAGCTGGCCCCTTGAATTTGGCGATCGCTGCAGTGGCCTTTTTTGTTTGAGTGTAATCACTTGGAACTATCACAATCATATTTGGTAAACTTCGCATAGTTGCAATTTCTTCGAGCGCCTGATGAGTAGCTCCATCAGGACCAACACTAACTCCAGCATGAGCTCCAATAACTTTGACGTTCTGATTATTATAACAAATAGTTGTTCGAATTTGTTCCCAGCATCGCCCTGGACAAAAAGCGGCATAACTAGAAACGAAAGGGATTTTACCAACCGCAGCTAAACCAGCCCCAACTGTAACAAGATTCTGTTCAGCAACACCCATCTCCACAAACCTGTTTGGAAAAGTTTTTGCGAATTTATCTACTTTAGTTGAGTCAGTAAGATCCGCACAACAAACCCAAACGTTTTTATTTCGTTTTCCAAGGGTAACTAAGGCGTCACCATAACCAGAACGATTCGCTTTATTCTCTTGATTGAAGTTAAGATACATGGATTTGTTTAACCCTTTTAGTTTACTAAGATCGTATTGTTTTGTGGTCATTTTTTTGACCTCTTGATCTTTTTATGAATTGGTTTTAGTTTCTGATGCAAATGATACCAATCTCCTCTTTCCAAACATTCCTTCTTGTGTAAATCATTTAATGCAGCTTGTGCTTCATCTTTATTTGGAGGTTTACCATGCCAACGATAATCACCCTCCATGAAACTAACACCTTTACCAGGCAAAGTTTTAGCAATAATCATTAAAGGTTTGTCTTTGTTATTCCTGGCTTTCTTTAAAGTGCTAATAAGTTGTTGCATATTGTTACCATTGATTTCAATTACATTCCAATTGAATGCAAGGTATTTCTTTTTTAGGCTATCAAGAGGCATCACATCTTCAGTATTACCATCAATTTGAATATAATTTCTGTCAGTTATTGCAATGATATTACTGAGTTTTTCTTTTGCAGCAAACAACACAGCTTCCCAATGGTTCCCCTCATTTTGTTCACCATCACTAACTATTGAGAATACTTTTTGCTTTGTTTTTTCTCTCTTGAATACTAAAGCCATTCCTGCTGCTTGAGACAGCCCACAACCTAATGGCCCACTAGTTGTTTCAATTCCAGGTAAAGCTGCTCTATGAGGATGACCTTGTAATCTTGAACCTAATTTTCTTAAGGTAAGGAGTTCTGATTTTTTGAAGTAGCCAGCGTTGGCCATAGTTGCATATAAGACAGGGCAAGTGTGACCATTAGAAAGGATGAACCGATCTCGGTTTTTATCGTTTGGTTTCTTTGGATTGTGTTTTAATATATTAAAATATAATGCAGTAAGAATGTCAGCCATACCTAAAGGCCCAGCACTATGTCCGGATTTCGCTTCCCTAAGACTAATAATAATGTCTTCTCTGATAACATCTGCCATTAATTTTAGATCTCTTATTGAAGTTAAACGTTTGAATTTATTTGACATTGTTTTAGAGAAGTAATTTGAGTTTATTATGCTTGTGGTTTTGATTGTTTGCTGTTTATTTATGATGCTGGACTGTTTTTTTATGTTCTTTGTGATCTACTCTTCTTCCTAAAATCTGCAAAAAATAAATTCTAGACCAAGAGAGGAAGAGCACTGCTAGGATCAACTGAATGAATAAAATCCACCACTGACCTAAGAATTGTGACGCAGGATAAATTATTACAAAATGAACTATGGCTAAAATAATGAATGAAATAAAAACTGCATAAGTTGTTCTTTTGAAATTCTTCTGAATAGTTGAAAAACCACTGCTAATTGATTTCCAAGCCCTATGAGTTTTAACTAACTCTTGCTCAATTATGAATAAAGTGAATAATAAATAAACTCCTACTATTATGTTTAGGAAAATAGTTATCTGCTCCCAAAGTAATTGTTCTTTCGGCAAAAGCATCACATAAAGCAAAACCAATCCGTATTTTATTACTAGATATATGAAAATTATGATTGAAAAAATAATTGTTAACAATAAGATTAACCAAAGCCAACCCCAAACCCATTTCTTTTTAATGAAATCTTTTACTGTTAAGGATTTGTGACTACTATGTTCTTGTAATTTGTGTATTAGTAAATGCCTAGAGTAACCATAAGTTAGAGCCAATGCAATTAGTATAATTGGTCCTAATATTACTAAAAATAAAACTAAGAATTTTATCTTTAACAACAAACCTTCTAATTCTTCTGGACTGGATTCAAGCATGTCTGCACTTAACTCATCTCCAGTCATCCCTTGACTAATATTCATTGAAAGGAAATTGACTGTTAAAAAAAATCCTACAATTAAAAGTGAAGCAATAATTAGGCAAGCAATATCTACTTTAAGAACATGTTTTAATTTAGGGTTTTTGAAGGAAGAGTGAATATCTTCAACAAAAGTGTTTAGTCTAGTCTTGATTTTATCTTTCATAGTCTTTACCAACTGCTATCGTAAGTTACTTCACCGTCACCAGTTGTGGTAGAAGTTGCAGGAGCATCGTCTGATCTAGTATTAGAACTGTGGAAATCGTCAATCAAAGTTACTGTACCCTGCTCAACTTGATTTATTGGATCACAGTTATCTGGCATGAGAACCCCACCTTTGTAAGTTTCAGCACCCTCTTGGCTCTTCCGCAGAGCAGGATTAGCAACAGTTACTGGAGCATTACCCCACCTAATACATGCTTCCAAATATTTAGGGTCACTATTTTCATCCGCTAAACTCCAATGGTTAATGTTGGCAGAATCCCGATCTCCATTAACTAATTGCAGTGGTGCTTGAGTATTGCCATTGTAAGAGTATAATTCAATAACATTATCGCCGCTGTTTGCTTCCTCATCAACTGAATTGTCTAATACAATATTAAAGCTAACAGCGATTCCATTCTCATCAATAAAAGGAGTTTGAGCTTCATCGGCAGGAGCTGCTACTGCCCAACTAATTGTATAAAGATAACCCATTGCAATTTCGCCATCGTCATCTACACAGAACTCGTTCTGACAGGTATGGTCTTCATAAGGACACTGTTCCTCAGCCTCATTATCACAAAGGATTGGTTGCAATTGTGAGTGAGAAGCATGTATTGCTGAGATTGATTGCAATGTTCCAGATGGTGTTTGGACAAATTGAACACCTGGACTGTCCCATAGGTCTTGGTACTCTGCAGTACAAACTGTAGATTCCCAATATTCTTCGCTTAAAATAGTTCCTGCAAACCAACGATCCATGGACTCTACTGCTTCTTCACCATAACAATAATTGCTTCCGCAGAAAAGATTGGAAAGCGCAGCAGAAGTTCCACGATAAGAGCTGAAACTACTCATGATCGCTGCAGCTGTTGATCCTACTTGTTGAACTTGGGTGTTCCCTTGTATTACATCAAGGAAGGTTGCTTTTTTTGCAGTGTAAGATGCTTTGTTGGTACAGGTTTCATCATCACCACAATATTCTCCTACAACTTCATCATATTCATCTAATTCACCTACTTTAGTATACTCTCCTTCACCATCGTATTTACCATCACCATTTTTGTCTTCACGAATGTATAATCCTGCATCTTCACTAGTACCACTCGCACTTATAGTTCCTTCTCTGATAACTAATTGAGGACCATCACAACGAATGTTAGCTCCATTACAGGTTCCTTCTGTTGCAACCGCAGTTGCTTCTTGAACCCCAAAATAATTTTCATTTGATTCATAATACTCTCTGGATCCGTCACCTTCCCAATCATACATTTTTGTTTTCACTGGACCCGAAAAGGAATATACAGTTCCTTCATCATCTTCAGTTATCTCTGCCTCATCATCATTGTTAGAGTAAATGTTCTTGTAACCTGTCTCAACTTTGAACAAAGATAATTTTTCACTAGGCCAAGGCTCTTTTTTATCAATAGTTACTTCTTTTACATTATTACCATTTCTGATCACAATCGCTGCATTTCCAGTATCAGTTTGAGATGGTGCATATGAAGCTCCGGCTCTTAGACCAGTATTATCGGTAGAACTCATACAAGTGTATGCTCCCCCAGAACATAGACCAG
>NZCK01000020.1 GCA_002688265.1 archaeon | reverse complement strand
TTGTTCTAATTGTTGTCTTTGAAATCAAAAAGTATATATAATCCTCTTTTTTTTAATTGCAATGATAATCAAGAATAATTTGAGTGGGTTTATTTTAAGGAGGAAGAGATGGCGAAGTTTGTTAAGATAATAGTATTTAGTTTGGTTCTGTTGATATTGGGAGCTCAGTTTGTTTTCTCAATAGGTTTACAGGGTCAATCCTTAAGAGTTGAGACTGTTTATGTTCCAGGAACCACAAAGACTTATAGCTATTCCATAGGAGCACCACCTTATGAGGGTGGAATGACAGTATTTTCTGAAGGAGATCTTGCAGATTGGCTTCATACATCTGTAGATTTTATTGAGTCTGGAAGTGGAGACTATTCTTTTTCAGTTGATTTTATAATGACTGAGGATCCACTCCCTCCAAGCGGCAAACAAACAGGAAAAATCTGTGTACAAGAAAGTCCTCCTGATTCTGGGGCAATGGTAGTTGCTCTAACTAAATCTTGTGCTATCTTTGAGGCACGAGTATTGTATGATGGAATATATCCAGTAATTTCTATGTCTATTGAAGAAGGAACAGAACAAGTAGATTTTTCTGTAACGATTAGAAATGATGGTAAATCAGATGTTAGTGAAAGTTCAGGAACTATTGAAATTATTGATATTGTTGATGATACAGTCTTAGAAACTGTAACTTTATCAAGTGAAAGTTATGCAATTGCTTCTGCTGCTAGTATTATTATGAGTGGAAGTTTAGATATCACTGATTATACACCAGGAACCTACTCTGCGAATGCAAAAGTTCTAGCTGATGGGGAAACATTTGAATCAACGAAAAATTTCTCGGTTGGAAGTGAAGAAGTGTCAGTATCAGATTATACCAACTCAATTGAACTAAGTGGTATCCAAAAATTTACAGTGAATGTAAAAAATGAATGGGCTGAGCCACAAGCAGTTTCAGTATCCCTGTCTCTTGGATCTGAGAAGGTAGATGCACAAGAGCAAACTTTGGAGGCTTGGGAAGAAAGTGATTTTGTATTGTATTTAGATACGTCATCATTTGATATAGGGGAGCAAACAAGTAAATTAACTTTTAGTTTTGGGGATGGTTTTTCATCAGAAGAAAGCGTAACAGTTACATTTATTGAAGGAACAGGAGATCCAGAAGACTCAGCTGAAGAGTCAGAAGAGTCAAGTGGTTCAAATATTTGGATAATAATTGGAGGAGGAGGACTATTAGTATTAGTTCTTGTTGGATTGGTTTTATTTATAAAATCAAGATCTGATGAGGATGACGAGGAAGACTTTTGAAAATGGAATTGAAAAAAGCAATAATATTTGTATGTGTGTTTTTTGTTGCAGCGATAGCTATTACTGCTGCAGCATACTCTCTTTTTGTTGTAGTTGAAGTACATACATTCCCTATGAATATTGTAGTTGAAGATGTTGTTGGAGTTAATGTGGATAATGATATGTTTTATTTTGGTTCAATGCCACCAACAAACGCATCTCTTGCAAATAGGAATGCAATATATGTAAATAATAATGATTTTGAAGTAGAAGTAAGTGCGTTTTTTTCAGGGGAAATGAAAGAATGGACTTATGTCGAAAACAATAATCTGAGACTTTATCCTGGAGAAAGTGGGAAATTGGTTTATTATGTGCAACTGAATGATGGAGTAGAATATGGTAATTATTCTGGTACTGCAAAGATGTATGTGAAAAGAGTTTTATGGTGAATTAATTAAAAATTCTTTTTATTATATCTTTTTTTTATATTAAATTTAAATATTTTCTCTAGATCTATTTTTTAATTAGCTATTAGCTAAGAAAATTTCCAGATTTCATCTCCAACGTAATGGATGTTTTTCACAGATTTTCCTTTTTCTTGTTCTTTGATTACTGAGGCATCTAGTAAAGATATTCCAACACAAATAACCATCTTATTTCTTTCATCTATTATCGCAATAATTTCTCCTTCTGTGATAAGTTGATTATACTCCATGATGCCTGGACGCATAATATCAGCACCACTCACAACAAACTTTATTGCACCCATATCTACGGTCACTGTTTTAAGAAATTCTGGTTTTGTATGTAAGAATTTGATAGTAGGAATTAATCTTTCTTCATAATAAAAAAAAGCAGGAACTTTGTTTACACTTATTATTTTGAGATTATTATCTTTATCTTCAATCCTTTCAATAGAATCCTTCTTAGAAAATTTAACAGAATAAGCAGCTTGCTCTAACTCTTTGTTGAAATCTTTTGCTTTTAGACGTGTTCGTTTCATGTTAAACAAAATTTTAATAATAATAATAATAATAATAGTTATACATCTATCTCTTTGAATTCTTTAGCATGTGTTTCAATGAACTCCCTTCTACTAGGAACATCATCCCCCATTAGAATAGTAAACATTTTGTCAGCTTCAATGGCATCTTCAATAATGATTTGACGAAGCATCCTAATTTCAGGATCCATAGTTGTTTCCCATAATTGTCCAGGATCCATTTCTCCAAGACCCTTATACCTTTGAACATGGGAGTTTTCACCCATCTCTTCAAGAGCTTCAAATTTCTCTTTGTCGTTGTAAACATATTTGAATTTTTTACCTTGCTTTATCCTGTATAAAGGAGGCATGGCAATGTAGATATAACCATTTTCAATTAACTCTGACATGTACCTATAAAAAAACGTAAGTAGCAAAGTCATAATGTGAGACCCATCAACATCAGCATCAGTCATAATAATTATTTTGTGATATCTTAATTTGTCAATGTTGAACTCGTCCCCAATTCCAGTCCCAAGAGCAGTAATCATAGCTCTTACTTCATTATTAGCAAGTGCTTTACTAAGTCTAGATTTTTCTACATTAAGGATTTTTCCTCTTAAAGGAAGTATTGCTTGGAATTCTCTATCTCTTCCTTGCTTGGCTGAACCACCAGCACTATCTCCCTCTACGATATAAATTTCACATTTACTAGGATCTTTATTTGAACAATCAGCAAGTTTACCTGGAAGGCCAGCACCTTCAAGGGCATTTTTCCTTCTTGTCAATTCTCTTGCTTTTCTCGCAGCTTCTCTTGCCGTTGCAGCATCAATACTCTTTTGAACAATTAGTTTGATAACAGAAGGATTTTCACCAAAATATAATTCAAGCTGTTCACTTACAGTTGAAGAAACAATTCCAAATACATCACTATTTCCCAACTTAGTTTTAGTTTGTCCTTCAAACAAAGGTTCTTGGACTTTTACTGAAACAACAGCTGTAAGTCCTTCTTTAATATCATCACTTGTTAATTTCACTTCTTTACCTTTTGGAGCAAATTCCTTTGCAAAATTGTTGAGTACTCTAGTTAGGGCCGCTCGAAATCCAGAAAGGTGAGTTCCACCTTCAATAGTGTTAATATTATTTACAAAAGAGAAAACCTGAGAACTATAACTTGTATTATAAGCTAAAGCAACTTCCACTTCTACATCGCTACGCTGGCCTTTAAAAAAAATAACATCATGTAATTGTTGTTTACCTTCATCAACGTAAGAAACAAATTCTGAGATTCCATTTTCGTATTGGAAAATACTAGATTTGGATTTAGGCGGCTGACCTTCTTCTGCGATGTTTTCTCTTTCATCTGTTAAGTATATCTTTATTCCCTTATTTAGAAAAGCAAGCTCTCTTAACCTTTTTGCTAAAATATCATAATGGTAAGCAGTTTCAGTAAAAACCTCTCTGTCTGGAATAAAATGGACGGTTGTACCGTTTTCAGAAGTTTCATCAATGATTTGTAACTCTTGTGTTGCTCTACCTCTAGCATATTCTTGACGGTGAACTTTTCCTGATTTTTTAATTGTAACAACAAGCCATTCAGATAAGGCGTTTACAACACTAATGCCAACTCCATGAAGACCTCCTGAAACTTTATATGAATCTTTATCGAATTTTCCTCCAGCATGTAACTTGGTAAGAACTACTTGAACTGCAGGGATCCCTAATTTAGGGTGAATATCAACTGGAATTCCTCGACCATTGTCTTTTACAGTAATGGAATTATCTTTATGAATAATAACCTTAATTTCGTCACAGAAACCAGCTAAGGCTTCATCTATTGAATTATCTACAATTTCATATACTAAATGGTGTAACCCACGAATACTGGTATCTCCAATATACATCCCTGGACGTTTACGAACAGCGTCTAAGCCTTCCAAAACACTGATGTTTGAAGCTACATATTCATTTTTTGTTGGATTACTAACAGCTTGGTCTGCCACAATATTTTGTGACTCATCCTCTTTATTCTGCTCACTAGATTCTGCCATGTTTTCCATTAAATTTTCCACCTATTTTTTGTCTTTTTTCGAAGAATTTATTGCCTGTATTTTCTGGATTTTTTAATTCTAATAATAAGGATTTTTTAATTGCATTTATCGACGATAAATCTGTATTGTTAATAGAATTTGTGGCTTTATAAACTTGTTGTTTTTTGAAGTTTTTTTAAAGGATAAATTAGTCTAGAATCACTAGAAATATAAATTAATTATCTAACTCAAAAATAGAGTATTTTGATCCTAAAATTTCTGCTGTTTTTTCTTCATGAAATTTGAAAAGTAATAACTGTTTTTTAATATTCTCTAAGCCCTGATCTGGAATAATTGTGAGAATAGTTTTCTTTTTTGTCTCGTCTAAATATGACATCATCATCATTTTAATGTGGATATCTTTCTGTCCATCTTCTAATGCGAATACACCATAAAGAAAAGTGAAATCATAGAGAATTTCTTTAAGTATTTGGGCGAAAAGTGGGTTTGATTTTAGCTCTTTTGTTGTTTCAATAATTTTTTTGTCAAACCCAAGATGGCAAGCAACTATTTTCTTATTTATTTCAAAGACTTCTAAGTCTATTCCTTTATTGCCAATTATTGATCTTAGAAATTTTTTATCTAAAGGAATGTTTTTCGTGATTGGATTAGTGTCACTTGTTGCTTGAAGTAGATTAACAATTGAATCACTATCTTCTACTATTGCTTTACGAACGTTCATTAATAAGCACCATTACCATTAATTCTTTTTTTTTTCTATGAGCAGAAACTAGTATTTAAAGTTACTTGGTTCTAATTATGGTAAACTTTTATCTCATTACACTTCGTCAGTGCGCCATCTACAATTAACATCCATCTTTGGATGATTGTTTTTTCGCTTGAAACCTTCCCAAGCAATCATAGCACCTTGGTCTCCAGCGAGACTCATTGGAACTTTGAAAAATTTAGCGTTTCTCTCTTTACACATAGTCTCAAGCATCTGACAAAAACGTTTATTGGCTCCGACACCGCCAACAAGAATCAACTCATCTTTTTTTGTTGCTGCCATAGCTCGCTCAGCTACTTCACAGCAAGCAGCAAAAGCAGTCTCTTGGACAGAATAACAAATTTGTTTTTTTGTAGCTTTTCCTTGCTCGAATAGTTGTTGACATTTTGTCAAAAGGCCGGAAAAACTGATATCCATTCCCTTTACTGTGTAAGGCAATTCAATGAAATTAGAACTTGTTTGTGTTTTAGCTAATTTTTCAACATCAGGGCCAGCAGGGAATCCTAACCCTAAAATTCTGCCTAATTTATCTAACATATTACCAAGACCAATATCTAAAGTCTCACCCATAATCCGGTATTTTCCGCCATCTTGTACAATCACTTGAGTATTAACTCCAGAAACGTAAAGATAAGCAGGATCTTTGGCTTGATTAATAATTTTTCCAATGCTTAAATGGGCACAACAGTGGTTTACAGGAATTAATGGCTTTGAATATGTTTTACTCCAGTCTAAAGCTTTGTGATATCCTATCCAAAGTATAGGGTCTATTCCTGGTCCTGCGCTGTATGCAATAGCATCAATATCTTTCCATTCAATCTTTGCTGTTTCTAAAGATTTTCTTAGAATATGTTCAGCATATTTATTATGATGTTCTTTAATGTCATCTGGTTTCATTCCTGTGTTAGGTGAAGTATATTGTTGATATTCGTTACTGAGAACTTCACAGTGTTCAGAGTTGTCAGAATTATTCACTATAGCTTTAATTATTCCAACACCCAAAGTGTGAGCAGTAGATTCTATACCTAAGATAATCATGTTTGTAAGGATAATGCTGTATATTTAAAAAACTGTCTTAGAAGCTTGTTCTCAAATGATATGGTGGAATATTAGAAAAACTTATATGTTGAATTTTGTGGGATTAACTTATGTCAGATTACACTTTGTTCCACAGGCCAGGAAATGGTTATGCAGCAGGTCTTTTTGCAGGCCTTAAAGATCAAGAATTGAATAGTGGGTGGGCAAAAGAGTTTCGAGAAGTAGGATACCTGTCTGTTCCTTCAGAAAGTTTTATCAGTTTCCCTTTAAAGGGGAAGGGAATACCAATTACAGCAGTTGGGCCTCAATTTAACTCTCGAGATATTGAACTTGAAAGTCAAATTGAAAACTGCTTAAGAGAAAGATTTGGAGAAGGGGCTGTTGCGGTTGATGATTTATTTGTAGGGACAGATTCATCAAGACCTGTGAATAATTTCTATGCTTTTTTAGTAGAGAACCTTGATTTGTATGGAGCATATGTTGATGGAATTGTTAAAGAGATATTGGCTGTTAGAAAAGGAGTAACTGATCCTTCTGAAGACCCGCTAAGAATAACTGAAGTTCAAAGTGGTGTGCCAAATGTTAGATTTAATATTTCAGATGACCGTTCTGGTGGATGGGGAGACGGGTGGGAATATATAAGGACGCTTAATCCTGATGAGTTAGTTTATGTGGGGGAAGCAGTAAGGGTACCTCGAAGTGTTTTTAGTAGGCGTCAATGGTTCTTTGGAATTGGAACTGGGACAAGAGAAATAGATCCTCAAATCTTTTTATCTGATTAATTTCTTATAAATTTCAAATAAATTAAAGAGAATTAAATAATTTAATAACAGTTTTACTTACTACTAGAAGCTTGTCTTTCAAGATCTCGCTTTTTAGCAATACTAACACTTCTGACATTACCTTCAAAAGCAAGAGTAATCTCTTCAGCTAAAGCTGCTGCAATAGAAACTCTTTTGTTGAAAGATTTTTGATAAGCACCTTGAGTCATATGACGAAGAGCTAAATCAACTCTTCTTTGAGGAGAAACTTCAACAGCTTTAGGGTATCTTGCTCCACCATATTCAATTGCGATAACTTCTTCACGAGGAGCTGCGTTCTCAACAGCTTTTACTAAAGCAGCAATAGGGTTTTGTTTAGTTTTATTCTCAACAATTTTTAGAGCTTCTTCAACAATTTTTAATACAGAATTTTTTTTACCGGTATTATGCCCAGAACTCATTAAATGTTTTTTACCTTTATGACCAGAACACATCAACTTTGCAGCTAAACGCTCAACAATTGAAGTATTTGATTTATGGAATCTGTTTCCTGCATAACGAGCCCCCGTTTTTGGCATCAATCTAGCATCAGTTGTGATATAATTTACAAGACCTGCATCAACTACGTTTACACTAGATGAATCCCATTTATTGAAAAATTTGATCTCGCTTGTCATATTTATTTGCCTTACTTATTTTGTGTTATTATTATAATAATAATAATAATAATATTTATCTTCTAGCTTTCTCTAGTTTTCCACCAAGCAGAGCTTGAAGACTTTGATCATTAACTTTGAGTACTTGCCACCTAACTCCAGGAATATCTCCTTTAGCTCGGCCCATTTTTCCACCAATACATTCTACAACAACTTCATCGTGTTCATTAATTAGTTTTTGAGCACCATCACCTGGCATAAAAGCAGTAATCTGTTTCCCATTCTTTACTAATTGAACTCTTGCGCATTTTCTCATAGCTGAGTTTGGTTGCTTTGCTTCAATCTGAACTTTTTCAAGAACAATCCCCTTTGCTTGAGAAGATCCTGCTAATGGATCATGCTTTTTCTTAAGATGAGTCCTGTTTGGAACTTTGGATGCTTTTCTACGGCTTTGCAGCTTGTTTGCTGCCCGTAATCCACGTGATTTTTTTGCCATGAGTTCTTTCGCCAACTCCGAGCAAGGTGCGGCATTAAGCTTTCAGCTTAGCCCCACGATCATGCTTGGTAGGCTTTCCTTTTTATTTTTTGTTTCGTTTTAACTTTATTGTATTTCAAGCTTTTTATGAAAAAATCGCTCTAATATACTATTTAATTGTCTTAACTTGCTGGCCCCAGGTCCTATTAATAAACTTTTTGTTTTTTTAGATGGATCTGTGATTTTAACTACGTCTCCTTCAACTTCAATACTCTGAACCTGCAAAGGAGAGATAATATTTTTAATGAAAATTTTAATATTTGGGTGAAATTCAATGATCTTAATTCGAAGATTTTGCAAAGATTTATTTCTTTGAGAAAGAACTCGCTGCAATTTTCTAATATTCTGAGCACCAGAACCAATAGCTTTTCCACCTTTTCCCATAGGCACAATAAAAATCCACTGATCTTGACCTTGTTGCAAACCTTTACAACGAACTTGGCAAGTTTTTTCAAAAAGCTGCTCATAGACTAAAGCGTCTAAATCTAATTTTACTCGAATTGTCATCTTAGTTGTAGAAATAATCTTTTGTATTATTTATTTTCTCTTTTTTTTTAAATAGGGATATTACAAAAATACTTGCCTCTTTTTTAATTTATTTTTTATTTTATTTTAAGCTAAAATATTCAATTATGCACTTACACCAATAATTGCGATAAAAAAGTTCTTTTTACAAATTACCCCTAATTCTTCATTGTCTTGCTCAAGTTCGACAAATTCAATATTAGCTAAATTTGCATAGTACTTTGCATCGTTTTTAAGTTCTTCAGGCGCATTTTTTGCAAGTAGAACACGTTGTACTAAACCATTCTTAATTGCGGAAATAACTTTATTGTTACCAATAATTGCCTTGCCACTATTAACTAATTCTTTAATTTCTGAAATTTGTTTTACAGATTCTGTTTTTGATGCCATGATTGAATTTCCTTTTTTAGTTATTTTTTTTTAAAAGTTATAGTATCTACTTTTAAGCTTTGTTGTATGAATTAATCTTTTACTTCATTTTTGTGATTAAACTAGGTAAACCAGTACCTACAGGAACTGGTTGATTAATCATTACATTCTCAACAACTGATTGTAGTTTATCTACTTCTCCTGCCATTGCAGATGTAAACATATGTTTTACAGGTGTCTCGAAACTAGCTCTTGCCAATACTGAAGATTTCTCTTTAACTACTCCAAACCTTGTAATCCCTTTCAAGACCCCAGTTACACACATAATATCAGCAACTAGCATTATATGACGAATATCAATGTTTAGTCCTTGAGCTTCGATAACTTTTACTGTCTCTTCAATAATTGCGTTTCGAGTAGCTTCAATACCAAGAACTTTTTCGATTTCATATAAATCATTAGTTGATGTTCTAAGAGAATCTACTTCATCCAGTTCTAAGACTTCTTTTAAATTACAACCAGAAGTCAATATTACATATTGACCACTTCTTTCAACAGGAAGAACTTGCTTTATGCCTTTCATTCCATGAATTTTGATTTTCATTAGTTTTCCTTTTACACCATGAAGCTCTTTAAGATTGTCAGTTTTAGCTGACTTCATAGTTAATTCAATTTCATTTGAAGATTCTCCTTGGCTGGTGGAAAAAGTTTTTAATTTAGTTTTTAATAATTTTAATATTTGTGCAGTGTCATGCCCATAAGATTTAGCAGCTTCTTCATTAATTTGTAAGGACACTTTTTGATCTAATATATCTACAGATACATCTGATAAAACTTCGGCAAGCAAAGTTTCTTTAATCTTTTTTGCAAAAGTTTTAACCTGTTCAAGTGAAGAATGACCTTCTTTTAGGTAAATTTCCATCATAGGAGTTTTAATAGTTTTTCTTGCATCAAAGATTTCAATTAAACGAGGAAGACCAACAGTTACATTCATCTCAGCTACTCCTGCGAAATGGAAAGTATTCAAAGTCATCTGTGTACCAGGTTCTCCAATACTTTCTGCACTAACAAGGCCAACACATTCCCCTGGGGCAACTTTGGCTTTTACAGTAGCTTTTAGAATAAGATTCATTATCTCTTCAGCATCTTTTTTACTTACTGTAGTTGGAATTTCATTCATAGCTTTTTCAATAATAGTAGGACTTAATCTATCTTTAAAACTTGAGATTAGAGTTTCGATTTCTTTTTTCATTGTTTTTCACCAATTACTGCCTGTACAATCTCTTTCACGTCAATAGAACCTGCTTTCGTTTTTGAGACATCAAGTCCGTCTTCACCATACTGGAATTGAACAATTCTTCCACTTGCATCTCGCACAGTATGATCATATTCAACTTTTAAATCTTGCATGGCATTTGATAATCTTCTATAAAGATAACCTGATTTAGGTGTTCTTAAAGCTGTATCCATTAATGCATCTCTTCCTGTCATAGCTCCAAAAAAGAACTCAGCAGGATTCAATCCACTTTTGAAAGAGTTTTTTATGAAACCACGTGCTGCAGGAGAAATGTCGTGCACTTTAAAATAAGACAGAGTTCTGTTTGTAAAACCATGATCAATTCTTCTTCCTCGAAGAGCCTGTTGACCAGTGATTGCTGACATCTGAGCGATATTTAGGATGTTTCCTCTAGCACCGCTACGAGCCATAACCAAAGCTGCGTTTTCTTTGATCTGTTTCATTGCAACTTCTCCGCTTTTGTTACGCGCTTTATTCAATACTTCAAGCATACGTAGTTCTAAAGTTTCTTCTACAGTTCTTCCAGGAAGTGCTTGAAGTTTTCCAGCAGCATGTTGTTCAATAATATTGAAAGCTTTTTGTAAACTGTTTTCAATACTTTCAGCAACTAATTTAGCTGTTTGAGGCATTAAATCTAAGTCTGCAATTCCAATAGAAAATCCACGTCTTAAAAGAACAGCTATTCCTAATTTGGAAATTTTTCCAAGTAATTCTGCTGTGAATTCAGGACCATATTGAGAGTATAAGTTTCTGAGCAATAACCCGCTTTCTTCCCCTAAATTTGCTTTATCCATTAAACCAGAGGTTAATTTTCCATTAATTATTTTTACTTGGTTTCCACTTTTATCTTTCCCATAAAAAGTGAAATCTTTTGGAAGCAAAGCAGAAAATACTTCTTTTCCATCTAACTTTTCTTTTTTAGGTAATCTAGATAAATCTTCAACTCCACAACTGTAAAGTAAGTCAACAGATTCTGGATATGAAAGAATGAGTTCTTTTGTTAACAAGTAGTTACCAGTGATTGCATCATGAATACTTCCTACAACACTTAATCCATCTCTTGGACTAATTAGTTGAGTCTGAACTAACATTAATACTTGCGCTTCACTTCTTGCTTCTTCAGTTTGTGGAACGTGTAAATTCATTTCATCCCCATCAAAGTCTGCGTTATAAGGGTGACAAACAGAGGGGTTTAGTCTGAAAGTTTTTCCAGGTAAAACTCTAACTTTATGGGCCATCATTGACATTCTGTGCAAAGATGGTTGCCTGTTAAACAAAGCAATATCTCCATCAAGTAGATGGCGCTCAACGATATAACCTTCAGTTAATTCTTCAGTAATCTCATCCATAGTAAAGTCAGCAATAGCTTTTCTTTTACCATCTGGTCTAATTATATAGTTAGCTCCAGGATAAACCTTCGGGCCTCTTTTTACAAATTCTAATAAATATTCTTTATTCCATTCAGTAATTCTCTCTGGAATCGTAAGATGCTTTGCCATTTTTTCAGGAACACCAACTTCGTTAAGACCAATTAATGGGTCTGGACTAATAACTGTTCTTGCGGAAAAGTCAGTCCTTTTTCCTGCTAAGTTGTGTCTGATTCGCCCTTCTTTACTTTTAATTCTTTTTGTAAGGGTTTTTAGTACCTGTCCTCCACGGTGTCTTGCAGGAGGAAGTTGAGCAATAGAGTTATCAAAATAAGTTGTTACATGGTACTGTAATAAGTCCCACAAATCTTCAATAATTATTTCAGGAGCACCTGCATTGATGTTTTCAAAAAGACGTTGATTAATTCTTACAACATCACCTAATTTGTGAGTTAGGTCATCTTCACTACGCTCTCCACTTTCAAGTGTTATACTTGGACGCATTGTTACAGGTGGAATTTGAAGAACTGTTAAAACCATCCACTCTGGTCGGATAGCTACAGAATCCATACCAAATAATTGTAAATCATCATCTTGAATTTTTTCTAACCAAGCACGAAGTTCGATTGGTGAAAGTTTATGATCTTCTTCATAAAAAGTGTATGGTTTTTCAAGTTTTATTTTTCCTTGTTTTGCTGCACAGTGAGGACATTTTCCTTTACCTTTGTATTTAGTAACTACTTCTCGAACCATTCGATGTTGAGCTTGCATGCTCTGTTCTTCTCCAATAGTTGTTAGAATCTCAGAAAATTTTTTTATGTCTTTTTGAGGAATAAGAATTCTTCCACAAGAGTTACAAGTGCATTTTAAAAAATCGTAAACTTGTTTTACAAATTTAATATGAATTACTGGACGAGCAAGTTCAATATAACCAAAGTGACCTAAAGTGTCTTTTAGTCTTAACCCATCTGTTTTACAGACAAGTCCTGGATCAATAACACCTAGTCTGGTATCCATAAGTCCCCCATCTACAGGGTAACCTTCTCTATCATAAAGTTCTGGTGTTACAATCTTGGCAGCAGCCATAGATTTAATCATTTTTGGTGACAAGATTCTGAATTTGATTGATCCTACTTTTTTGGAGATAAATTGTGGTCTCATGGTTGCATATCCTCGTTAATTCTGCGTTGTTAATTATTTAGCATTGCTTGTTATTCTTATTTTCTTCCTTGTTCTTTTTATTCATAAAAATTAAAACTTATCTTTTAGTGATAAATGAGGGTAGATCCCAAGTGATAACAATTCATCAAGTAGTAGCTTGAATGCATAACTCATTTCTACATACGCTACATCAGAATCTTCACCATAAATTGGGCTCTTTAATTGTTTGGTTCGACCATCAAAGTATCCAATTAATCCTGATTTCATACAAACAGGGATGGCAACTCGATCTGAATCAAATCGTTCTTTTAGTAGTAATGTTGCGCCGTGAGCAACAAAAGTATCTTTCTCCATCTCCCCTAGACGTAACCCACCTTCTCTGGCCTTACCTTCAGTTGGTTGACGAGTTAGTAATTGGATTGGTCCACGAGCACGAGATTGCATTTTGTTTGCAACCATATGTCTTAATCTGAGATAATACATATTTCCAATATAAATTCTTGCAAGCATTCTTTTACCAGAAATACCATCATACATAACTTCGGTTGCGTCTTCTTTGAAACCTAACTTTGCAAGTTCTAAACGAAGTGCATCTTCATTCTCTGAATCGAATAATGTTGCGTCAACATGGCGGGCTGCTAATGCACCTACTTTTGCACCAAGTAGTTCTAATAAATGTGACACTGTCATCCTAGATGATACTCCATGAGGAGTGAAAATTAAATCAGGAACAACACCTGATTGTGAGAAAGGTAAATCTGTCTGAGGAATTAATACTCCAACTACTCCTTTCTGACCATGACGTGAAGTAAACTTGTCACCAATCTCTGGGATTCTTTCCTCTCTTAGACGTACTTGAACTAATTTATTTCCCTCTTCACTTTCTGTTAATGTAATAAAATCAGCGATTCCTCTTTCTCCATGTTTTAGAGCAATTGAACTTTCTCGACGTACACCTACAGATAAGTTATATTCATCAAGACTATTCAAGAAACGAGGAGGACTAGTTCGACCAATTACAACATCTCCTTCATTTAGTTTTGCTTCAGGATAAATAATTCCATCTTCTTCGAGGAACTTGTAATCAGCTTCTGTTCGATATCCTTTTGTTTCTTTATCTGGGATTTCTAATTCATCAGTTAGACCACCACTGTATCTTAAAAGTTCAGCACTAACTGGCTTAAAATAACTACTTCTGGCAAGTCCTCTCTCTACACTTGATTTGTTAAGAATAACTCCGTCTTCCATGTTGTATCCTTTATAGGACATGATTGCAACCACAACATTCTGACCTGCTGGATGTTCAGCATAGTTTGTTACATCGTGAAGTTGAGTTTTGATAATTGGATATTGAGGATAATGCATTAAATTGGAATCCATATCCATTCTAATATGATAATTCGCAGCATAAAAACCGATAGCTTGTTTTTGGTTCTTACTTCCAATAATAAGTCTGGATGATTGGTTGTAGTTACCAAAAGGAACAAGTGCTGTTGTAATCCCAGTAATTGAACCAGGTGTAATCTCCATATGGGTGTGTTCAGTAGTTAATTGTTCTTCATTGAAAGCAACTAAAGCGTTCTCTTCTTCATAGGCATCTAGATACTCAATTACTCCTTGACGAGTTAAATCATCCCAGGTAATTTCGCCAGCAGTTAATTGTTCAATGTGTTTTTCAACTAACAAAGATTTTCCTTCTTTAATAATAATTAATGGTCTTAAACTTCTTCCTTTTTGTGAAGAGACATGTATTTCTCCAACAGCTTTGTTGTAAAAAATATTTGCTTGAATTTCAATCTGTCCTTTTCTTCTTTGGTCTTTGAAATCTTCCATGAATAAAGCAAGATTATCTACTGTGCCAAGATATTTTTGATTTACATATACTTCAGTTGCCATTGTTTGTCTTGCCTATTTTTTGTAATATATTTTTGTATTTAATATTATTAATTATATCTCTTTGACTCCAAGTTCCTTGATTTTTTCAAGTAACTTGCTATCATCCATGCCTTGTGAAATACTACAAAGCATAGCCATGTTTTTTCTAAGTCCAATGTTGGTTCCTTCTGGAGTTTCAATTGGACAAAGCCTTCCAATGTGAGTACAATGCAAAGCACGTGCCTCAAAGTTTTCTTGTGAACTGGAAAGAGGAGAGTTTACTTTCTGCAAATGTGAAACCATTCCTAAAAAATTTGCTCTATCAATTCTTTGAGAGACTCCTTGTCTTCCACCAACCCATTCTCCTGTTGCCATTGAGGAATAGATTCTACTTGTTAAGAGTTTATCTCGAATAATCACTCTAATTGAAGGCAATTTACCCCTTTTAATAATTCTCTGAAAATTGTAGAGAATGTCATTTACTAATAACTTGAAATTTGCTCTGAATAAATCTAAAAGTAAGTCTCCTGACAATCTTAGACGCTTGTTACCATAATGGTCTTTGTCGTTAAATGGAATTTCTCCACGCTTGGCACGAATTAATTTTTTGAACATTTTACAAAGATTCTTTGCTTTAATTGATCTACTTGCTTTGTCTCTTCCAATATGAGGGAGTAAGTATTTGTCGATCATATCTATTGCTCTTTCAACTCTTACTTCTTTAGTTTGAGTAAATCCACTTTTTCTTGCTAAAGTGTCAAATGCATCTTCTGTTGAACGAACATCTGCAAACTCAAACAAATTGATTAAAATATCTTCGTAACTCTCTTCGCCACAAATTTCTTTCATAATTTCTTCGTCTTTCAACATACCTAAAGCCTTTAAGAGAACAACAATTGGTACCTCTTTTATTCTTGTGAATGAAATTTGAGCAATTCCATCTTTCTTGTTGAAATTAAGTTGATGAGGAATTTTGTATGATCCTTGTGCTGAGAAAATTCTTCCACTTGGTAATCCTGTTTTTTGATCTTTTTCAATTACAAAATTGTTTTCTGCCAAGTCTTCAATTGTTACAAGAACACGTTCAGTTCCATTAATAATAAAATAACCTCCAGGGTCATTAGGATCTTCGCCTTTAGTAATTAAATCTTCTCGTGACAAGTCTTTTAAGTTACAATACTTACTTCTTAGCATAATTGGTAGCTTTCCAACTTCTGCTTGAAAGTTTTCTCTTTGAACATCATTAATGTAAGATGAGATTTCTAAAAAAATAGGTGCAGAGTAAGAAATTTTTCTTAAACGTGCTTCACTTGGATAGATTGGTCTTCTTGAACCATCTGCTTCAATAATTTGAGGGTTTCCTACAGTTATCTTTCCAAACCTAATCTTGAACGATTCAATATTGTGAGGAATAATGTTTGGTTCTGCTTCTTTGTTTTCTTCGATAACATCTTTTAGACCCAAATCTATGAAATTATTAAATGACCTAATACTACTCTCAACGAATTTTTTTTCTTCAAAATATTTTTTGATTAAGATGGATTTGTCCATTGTGTTTGCCTCGTGGATGAAATTGATTATGTTTTTTATTTTACTTTTTTCATATTTATTTTTTAAATGTTAAATTAAGTTATTTCTTCTATTCAATAACTATACGATAATAGACGCTGTTTCCTGCACTTCTGCTTTCCCTTGATATTTTGATAATATCATTAGATTTTGCTTCTAATGGTTGAATTGCAGAGTCACTAAGTCTTATTTTTGGAAGTTCTTTAATTGTAACATGAAGGTCTGCAAGTAATTTTTCTTTTTGTTTATCTGTAAGAAGCGTGTGTTTTGGGACTAAATTATGTTTTTTAATTGACATTTTTGGTTTCTCCAGTTGTGATTTTGTTTTTGTGAACATGAAAGCGGGCCGGACGGGATTTGAACCCGCGACCACTTGATATCTTCGCAAATGAATGTGAATTTTTTTCACTTGACTAAAAGTCAAGTGCTCTACCAAGCTGAGCTACCGGCCCACGGCTGCTCATGAAAGTTCTTTTTTAAGGAACAAGCGCCCTGGCCGGGGATCGAACCCGGATCGGGGCCTTACTTTGGAAGAGTAATTCAAATGAAACACCTCTTCCTCGACAGGGCCCCATGATAACCATTACACTACCAAGGCATATTTTGCTAACTTTTGCTTCCCCTAACAGCACGGTTTCTATTCTTCTATTATGATTAAATATTAGTTATAGAAATGTCGTGCCACATTGAGGTGCAGGCCAAGTGCCTGTTTATAAATGTTTTGGTAATTAGAGGGTATTTTTGGGTTTTTGGATGTTTTTTTTGCTTTTGAATGAGTTTTTTTTTGCTTATTTTATTTTTATCCTTGAATTTCCTTTTGAAATCTGGGTCCTAGTGCCATAAGTCCATTGCTTGCTTGATAAGAATTGAATGGATTACCTTCAATATCTGTTATTCTATGATTTGTACACTGAAGTAAGTAGATCCCAGCTGCTACATCCCAAACATTTCCACTGTTTTCATTGTAAAGTATAGCAGAATCATGAATTCCATAAGCGGTGTGGGCTAAGGCTAAGGCAATTGAACCTCTTCGTCTTGAAAGATAAAGCCGAGGGTTATCCTCTAGTTGTCTTAGTCTTTTGGAGTCTTCTTCACTTAATTTGTGATGGTCAGTGTTAGTAATTATCCCAACTTTAGGCTTTTTTATTAATGTTTGAAATTGACTTTTTTTGCTGTTATGAATAACATAAGTTTCTCCTCTAAAACCAACATATAATAAGTCCCTCATAAAATCATATACTGCACCTGCGATTAATTTGTCTTTTTCTTCAATTCCAATACTTACTGCAGTTAGAAATTCTCCTCTTAAGTAAGACTTAGTTCCGTCAAGTGGGTCGATTATTGCTGTATATTTACTGGATCCTTGACAGCTTTCAGTGTAACCTGATTCTTCGCCGATAATTTTCATGTCAATAGGGGTGCAAAGTGAGTCGATTATGATTTTTTCAGTTTCAGTGTCTCTATCAGTAACTGGGTCGTTTGGCCCTTTCCATTTTATTGTTCCTGGATCAAAGGCATGTTCTCTTAGATGTGATCCAGCTTTGAGGCTAGCTTCAATTAATAGTTGTTCTAATCTTGAGTCTTGGGTCATTGTATTAACCTCTCTAATTGTCTTTCAATTCTTTGTATGTAATCATCTATATTTGGTTTAAAGCGGTAATCTCCATCACCACCAAGAGAACTGTCATGGAAGAGACCGTTATATGGGAGAACTTTTATCCAAGTGTCTATACTTGTTGGAAGAGCGTATTCTTCGTCTACATTCCCATCTCGTCTAACACAAAGTCCTTCTTTATTGACAATAATCTCATAAGTTGGCTTTGATCCAGAAAGTGCAGCACCCATGGAGCTAGAATTGTGGCTGAAAAGTTTGATTTCAATTCCTGGTCTGTAGGCAAAAAGTTCTTGCATTTCGCAGCTGTTGAATAGATCTGCAATTGGCTCAGCAAAAGCTAAAGCTTCTTGTCTTTCTTCCTCTATTTTTTCTTTGTATCCAGCACCTTGTTTTTGGCTTAAATACTCTGCAATTCTTTGTTTGAGATCTTTTGTGTTTGCCATGCTAATAACTTGGCTATAGAAAGATTTATATTCAACTTCTATTTGTTATATAAGTTATATATTGTTGGCTTTAGTGGTGTCATTGGCGCGCTCGCCTCTTTGCCGAGAAATAGAGAAAAATGGTTGAATTTCAACGAGCATTTTGCTACGCAAAGCAATAGCAAAATCAAGGCGAAGTTGAATGGAGCGGCTCGGCCTTGGCCAGCGCCATAATGACACTCAAAACGAAAAAAATGCAAAGAAAACTAGTAAAACAAGGACGTGGGGCGTTAACTGTAACACTGCCAGCAAAATGGTTGTCTGAACGTAACTTAGAAGCTGGGTCAACGGTGGATATCACTGAGGGAAACGATGATTTAGTGATTGGTGTTTCTCACAAAAGAAAATTTAGAGAAATCAGTTTAGATTTGCGGCATTGCAGACGCAAAAGTATGTTTTTTCACATTTTGCAAGGGAAGTATGTTGAAGGGTATGATCAAATTGAAATCTTTCATAAGAAACCAGAATTTATGGATAAGGTGTTGTCTCAATTAATAGGATTTACTATTTCTGAACATAGCAAAACTCGAACAGTTTTTAGATCGATTGTGGCTGTACCTGAAGATAATTTTGAAGTGATTCTTCGTCGGGCAGGACACCAATTAGTTCAACAAGCCGAAGATTTACAATTAATTGTTTCAAAGGAGATTAGTATGGTGGATTTTCGCCAAAAAGAGATGATCTTTGATGCTCATTTATTGTATTGTTTGAGGTATTTACATAAGTATGTTTCATCTGAGGCTTCGTATAAACAGTTTTTACTTTGTGCAACTTTTGAGGCTGTAGCAGATCAGTTAAGGTATATTGCTAAGAATATTGGGACTAAGAAAAAGTTAGCAAAAGAGTTGTCTGATATTGTTTCTGAGTATGTTAAATTGTTGTTTGCAAAAGATTTTGAAGGGATATATTCTTTGCTTCGTGATAGATTAATTTCTTGTTCTAAGAAAACTTATCTGGATGGTTTGGTTTATTGTTTGTATGAGATGCTCTATAACAATATTGGGTATTTAGTAGAGGAGAAGTGAAAGTAGATGGCGCGCAGGTTTTTCAATGTGTAATTAGAAAAAAGAGTCCCCTGCCTCAAATTTTTAGTAAAATTTGATTAAAACATGTGCACTTTCAGTAGTACAAAAAAGAAAGAAAAAAGAGTCCCCCCTCCCAGATTCGAACTGGGGATCTTCCCGTAACTACTGAGCTTTTATCATCATAGCCAAACTTTGGCACATCAAAAAGCTGTCTACAGCGGGATGTTCTAAACCACTGAACTAAGGGGGGATTAATAGGACAAGGTGGCTTGATGTTCTTTATTAAGGTTACGTAAATTTCTGGGAAATTTACGAACTTTGTGAATTTTCAATTCACATAAGTTACGTTTATTTTTGTAAAAATATGTTGATTTTTTAATTAAGAACTATTTTCAATTTAATTTCTCATACACCTTTTCTACAAATTCTATTACTTTCTCTGCATACTCTGCATCAAATGTTTTCCCATAGTACAAAATTCCATTTCGAAAAGAACGAAGTTGATCAGCAAATTCTATATCAATATCTTTAAATCGCAGTACTCTCAAATATGCAACCTCTGCTTGGTGAGCACCTTGTCCTTGTGTTTTATACCCTTCTTTGAACATCTTAGAACGAATTAATTCCATTATTATGTCATAAGAATTTTTAATTAGGTAATTTGCGTTAGAATCTGTAACTCCAATCTTTCTTACAATTTCTTTTAGGATCTTATAAGATTGTTCTGATTCCTTTTGTAATGATCTTGCTCTAGAGTAGTCTGGACTTATTAGAATAGCAACCCCTTCATCAAGATATTCTTCAAATAACTTTACTGTCATAACTCAATTCCACCACTCAAAATAATCCCATTACAAAGATTTTCTTTGAGTGATTTGTGGATGCTCTTCCACTCTTTATAACAATTTATATTAATTGATTTATCCATTTGTGTCTCGAATATATTTAGTGATATATTCTTTTTTCTTTTCGCCCCGACAATGGCGATATCAATATCTGATTTGTATGTGTCTTCCCCTTTGGCAAAGCTTCCAAACAAGATTATTGTTGTTCCAGGATATTTCTCTTTGAGTGTTTCAACAATTCCTGAGTTATAGAGGTACTTTAGATTTATCGCTCTTTTCTGCCAAATAGCTCTCTGATTATTTCTGTTAAACTCGATAAGGTTGAGATTCATTTCTTTGTTTCTGTTAATGGTAATGAATTGCTGTTTTTCTAAGGTAGGCAGAGAATTTGCAATTGATGTAGGAGAGACGCTAAGAGATTTTGCAAGTTTCCGTTGGTTGAATTTTTTATTTACATGGTTGCTTAAATATTCAAAGATTGTAATAGTTGTCCCTGTCCAATTTTCTTTACACGTATCCATTTATGTTCATTCGTGTCTAAATCAGTTTATAATCTTTTTGGTTATTGAATGTAGAAAAAACAGGGGAATGCATCCCAAAAAAGAAAAAAAGAGCCCCGGGCGAGAGTTGAACTCGCGACCTCCTGATATCTTACCATGCTGTTTGTTGCTTTTGGCAACATAGCAGATACAAGTCAGGTGCTATAGCCACTAAGCCACCGGGGCGTATGGGTCTTGATCGACTAGTTTGGTTTATTAAATTTTCTATGTGGATTGGCTTAATGAGGAGTAATTTTTTATTTTATCACTGGCACTGCGGCACGGCCTTTGTCTGAAACAAACAATTTTCCTAAAAATCCTAAAGGATTTTATTAATCAGAAAATTGTTTCTCTTTCAGGGCCTCGATGGGCGGCAGTGCCAGTGAAAATAATAATTTGTTTGAATGAAGCATATATCCAAACTACAAATTAATTTATAATGGAAGCTATCTGAAGCCAATTATGACTCAAAATAACATGAATCTTGCTTCTTCAAACCTTTCTAACTCTAAAAAGGTGTCCACAGGAAACAAATCCTTAGACTACTATCTCAGTGGTGGATATGAATCAGGAATTATCACAACAATTTTTGGACCAAGCGGGTCTGGGAAAACTAACCTAGCTTTACTTGCAGCTGTAAGAATGGCTGAGAGTGGAAAAAAAGTAGTGATCATCGATACTGAAGGAGGTATTGCAGTTGAGAGAATTATTCAGTTGTTAGAAAACCAATTCGGAAAAGAAGATGTATTGTCAAGAATTTTATTTTTTCAACCACTAAACTTCAAAGACCAAGAGATGGTTTTCAATCGCTTTTCTGATATTGATTGGAGTGACGTTGGAATGCTGGTAGTTGATTCGATTTCTATGCTTTATCGATTGGAACTTGGAAAAGCAGATGCAATATTTGAAACTAACAGTAGTTTGGGTCGGCAGATTGCAGCGTCAGTGGAACTTGCTCGCAGAAAAAAGATTCCTGTTTTAATGACTAATCAAGTTTATTCTGATTTTGGCAAAAACGATGGAGTAAAAATGGTTGGCGGAGACCTATTGAAGTATGGATCTAAGTGTTTGATTGAATTACAAAAAGGCGAAGGTGTTCGTGCACTGTTCTTACGCAAACACCGTAGTTTGCTTCGAGAGAAAGAGTTTGTGTTTCGTATTGTTAGTGAAGGTGTGCAAGAAGTTGTGAATGATGTTTTTGAAAATGATTAGTTGGATTTTTTAGAAAAATTTATAATATACTTACCAAATGAATGCAAACATAGGTTTTGGTTTTCTGGTTGTTTAAATTATGGTGAATTACAATGAGTCAAGAAAGGTCTTTTCAACATATGAATATTGATGAGCTACATGCAATAGTTCTTTATGATGGATACAAAGCAGGGTTATTAAGAGATAATCATGTAAAAGAGCATGTTTCTAAATGGGGTATTGGAGGACTTGATGAAGCAAGTTATGTTGCAACGCATCGTTTAGGAGATGCATTAGTTGAAGATTTTGCATCAAGTAGATTAGGATATTTAGAAAGACAAATAAGTCTTGCTGAAGATGAAATTGCTAGAAGGTCAGACGAAAAACCAAGTGAATATGTACAACATCTAATTGAAGTTGGACCAAACCCTGCTAGTATGTTTACATTTAGAAATTTGAGAAAAGAATTACGTAGTAAAAGAATTAAAGAGATGCGAGATAATGAAGGTGTTAAACTTCGACCATTAACTGAAGGTTTAGCATATATCACACAAACAGTTTCTGAGGCTGCAGATTCTGTTGCAGATACATTTGGCTCTATTGGAAGGACATTACGAAATAATTGGATGGCTGTTGGACTTGCAGCGTCAATTCTGGGAGGAGGTTACACTGGAGTTCGTTGGATTGCGCAAGATGCTGTTTATCAACCAATTGCAGAAGAATATAGGGAGAGTCATGAAGTAGGACCTTCAGCTTATATTTTAAAACGAGATATACCTGAGAAAAATTTAGTAGTTGCAATTCAACTTTTTCATACTCCAGAAATAGCAATTCCGGTTGGAGAAGATTGAGAGGAATTTGTTATTCCAGAAACTTATTCTAATCCACAAGGAGCAAGGGTTACAATACAAGAGATGGATTCTCTGTTATATGAGGCATTGAATCAAGACTGATTGAATATTTTTGATTCTGTTAGTGGAGATGAAAAAAGTGATCTTACAATGCTTCATGGGGTGGCTCATGGAAAATTTGAAAGTGCAGACACTTCTTTGATGTTCGAAACAGACACAACTGTAACTTATGGTAGTGAAATTGCAATAGTTGCTTCTGGTACTGAAGATTCTGAACAGGCAGCAGCAATTCTAGAAACTTTAATGGATCCAGAGATTGTTGCTACCGAAAACGAAGCTTACGCTGAACTTTCAAAATGGAAATGGCTGACAGTTGGACTAGGTGTTTTTGGTGGACTGTTTGGATTTAATTTAGCAAGAAGAAGTCGTGAAAGATATTCATACAATCGACATTATTGAATATAAAAAATATTTTTTATTTTCTTAAACAATTATTCTACCTCAACTCTACTTCAACTTCTTTATCAAAATGTTCTTTGGCTAAAGTTTCAAACCTAATCTTATATTGCATAGCCTTGGTTGAAGCATGACCTAATTTTTCTTTCAGAGACCTTTGCTCTGCTTTTAATTTTTCTTCTGAGTTAAGATAATGGTCCCTCCTATAACGAAGATTTTGTGCATTAGCATAAAGAGGATGTTGCATTTTCCTGCGTGGTAAATCTTTCTTTTGCTCAGAGATCATCAAATATTCTTCTTCTAATGTTTTCATTTCAGAACTAACTAACTCTTGATATAGTTCTTGGAAAGGATTGTTAGCATCTTCAGGAGCAAGTAACTCTTCACTAGCAAGTTTTGCTAAAATCCAATTCAAAAGAGGCATAACTTTTTCTTGTGAAGCAGTTTCAAAAAATTGCAAGGGTTCTTCTTGTAACTTTTCAATTTCTTTAATTACTTCAAGTAATTCATAATCAGAATTTAAATCAGCTAAATCACCCAAAGTGTCTTTTAACTTAGCAAAGAAGATGAACAATTTGTCTTCTATCTTCTCTAATTGCTTTGCTAATTCAGTTTCTTGTGATTGAATGTCATTTATTTCTTGAAATTTTTCACTCTGTTCAATTGATTGTAACTCTTCTTCTAAGTTTCTTCTGTTCTGAGAAGCAGCTTCAGACCGTCTTAATGAAGTCTTAATTTCTTCATGCACTTTCTTTTTGTGAGAGGTGATTTGATGTAAAATTTCTGAAGTTTCAAGAAGTGGCCCATAGCGCCCTTGACGGGATTGTTGTAAAATACTTTTCATACTTCCCAACGTTGTTTGCAAACGATATAACTCTTCCAATAATGACACAATATAGTTTTGCCAAGGAGCTTTTTGTTCAAAATTTTGTAAACTAGCTTTATGTGTTTTTTTAAGAGAATTAGACCCATTTTCTAAAGAATGGAGTGCAATTTCAATTTCTTTTATTTTTGAAGGTATTGTCTTTTTTATTTTATCTTTATTCTCAGAAGTTGTGAATAAGTCTTTTAGAAATTGTAAGGTGGTTTTTGTTTCTCTTAAGATTACTTTCAATTCAATGTTCTTCTCAGTAGCTGAAATTTTAGAAAGGTCATTTGAAGGACTTTCAAGTGGGTCTTCTTCAGATAAGATGTCCTCAATAGAAAAGATAATGTGACTCATTTGCCTAGTATGATGAATAATTAATTCAGAAATTTTTTGTTGTTCAACAGAAAAGTTTTCTTCGACCATCTGAGATGCTATTTGCAATTCAGTCCAAGCAAGAAGTTCTGTTGCACGTAAATGCTGAATGTTATTTTGATGAAATAAATGTACAAATTTTTGAAATAATTTTCTAAGAGTCTTCATTGTTCTTTGGCCACTATTTTGTCTTTGTATTTATCTGCCAGCAACAATTTCAATTATATCCAAATGTTTGAGTACATGTTCTTTACCTACAGTTTTTTTGGTATGTACATCAATTGCACGAATGAAATTTTTCCCCAAGTCAGTGTGTAACTTGTATGCAAATTCCAATGCAGTTGTGCCCTTTGGCATTAAAAAACAATCAGGAAGAGTGTTCCCATCTTTGTCTTCTAATTTGCTGGCACCACCTGGATGCACTGCAATCATATCAAGTAGAGAAAAAATCGCAATATTCAAGACTTCTTGCACCCCTGTGCCAAAGCCATTTGCGTCCATCACCTTCTCTTTTATGAATTGCAAAGCATTACGTTGCCGATCACTTAGGCTTTCGGAGTTTAGAATATTAAAGGACTTCTCTTGTGGAATATATTCAATCAAGGAGGCCTTTGCGGCTTCCCTTAAAGCAAGTTCTGATTCTGCACTGACAGGAATCAAAGGAAGAGACGGAAATTCACTCTTAATTTTGGAAAAATTCTCTTTTCCACTAGGAGTATCAAATTTATTAGCAGCAATAATCATAGGTTTAGTCTGTTTTCTAAGATCTGTGGCTAAGGCATGAAGATCAGTTTCAGTCCACTTTTGTGGCTGTTCCTTATTTAAACCAAGCTTTTTGATAGCTTTTTCAATATGCTCTTCAGTTACTTTAAGACCACTGAGCTGTTTTGCTAACGCCACTTCTATCTTAGCTTTCTCTTGCTGTATTTGCCGAGCAAATCTAGTCCAACCTTTATTTAAAATTCCAAGATACCATAAATCTAATTCTACAGCAAGGAATTTAATGTCTTCTCTTGGATCATAAGAACCAGGTTCTATTGATTCACCCTTTTCATTGGTTGATCCAGAAATATCAATGACATGAATTAAAGCATCTGCTTGCCTTAAATCGTCTAAAAATTGATTTCCCATCCCTTTTCCTTCACTGGCACCAGGAACTAAGCCAGCTACATCAATAACTTGAATCGGAACAAAACGAAAGTCACCTTGAATGTAACCTTCTCTGGGATTAGCAGCCTTGTTGAATTCTTTTGCTACATCTTTAATTTTAACGTATGCAACACCACTGTTGGGTTTAATAGTTGCGAATGGGTAGTTTGCAATCTCTACATCTGCCAAGGTAATTGCTTTGAAGAAGGTACTTTTTCCAACGTTAGGTTTTCCAACAATTCCGATTAACATTTAGGATTCATGGAAGCTAGGAGTTATATTAATGTTGTGGGTGGAATTAAGATTCTAGAAATAAAAAGGTCAAAAAAATAATCTGAAAAAGTAAAAAAGGTAAAATTAAATTTTAAATTATTTGTGACTATCTTCTCTATGGTGGCTAGGCCATGCTTGACTTGGGAAGAAGGACTTAGACTCTTCATATGGAAGATATCTCTTCAACTTGAACCACTGTTTGATGAAATTCATAAGCACATAAACTTCTTGATACAATTCCTTCTCTTTTTCTTGAATTTCATAAACACGCTTATCAAATATTTGTAAAAATGGTTTAAGAATTGGATGTTGTTCAAAAGCAGGGATATATAATTTTTCAATACCAGCATTAACTTCAATGGATACTTCTCCTTTATGAGCTTTAAATTTTTGTCCATCACGGATAACTTCTGTTGCAGTAGTACCAAGAACCTTGAATTTGAAGTCCATATGTTGTCTAAGCCAATTAGAATTAGGTGCTGGTCGCCACATTCGCCAGAGGATGTCCATCTCTTTTGCTCCACCACCAGTGATTTTTTCTCTGTAATAAATTTCGTATCTCTCACCGTCTAATTTAACCTTCCCGTTTACTAACTTGTGGGCTTCCCATCCATACTCATCTAACCAATGATGAAGTGCAATATAAAATTGTTTTAGATTGAAAATATCTTTGAATTTAACTTTAGTACCATAAGGTAGAACTGTAATATAATGGCCTTTCTTTTGTTTGATAACTGGCATGTTTATTTAAGGAAGTTTTTAGGGGTTTTAAAGCTTATGTTAATTCATCTGAATTAACAAAGTTTGTTGATAAAATCAACATAACTTTACTTATATGTTGGCTTTGATTAGTTCAAATAGTATAATTTTTACTTTAGAAACCTACTCAAAAAGATAAAACTTCTTTGCACTTTTTGCAAGAGCATCAAGTGCAGGCATTCTTTTTTTACTAAGCAAAGCTAAGGTAGCACCACCACCAGTTGAAGTGTGAGTAATTTTGTTCCTAGCTTTTTGTTTCACTAACAACTCGCTAGTTTCACCACCACCACAGATAGTTCTAGCATGAGTTACTTGTAATTCTTTGATCACAGCATTTGTTGCTTTGCGATATCTGTTATCTTCAGTATAACCTAACGGACCATTCCAAATAATTTGTTTTGCGTTTTTCATTAAAGTTAATATTTTTTCAGTACTCTTTTTTCCAATATCAAGACCAATAGCTGAACTTGGTATCTGATCGATATTAACAGTTGTAGTTTTTCCTTTCGAGAGAATAGAGTTACTACAAACAATGTCTTCTGGAAGTATAATTTTTTTAGCATTTTTGTGCTGCAAAATTTCTTTTGCAACTTGAATTGATTCTTTAGAGAATTTGGAATGTCCAACATGCACACCTTTTGCTCTTAAGAAAGAAAAACAAAGAGCACCAGCTACATAAACCCATTCAGAATTGTCTAACGCAGCTTTTACTAAAGGTAACTTGTCGAGTTTAGCGCCACCAATTATCCACAAACTTTTTTCTTTAGTAGACCTTGCTGCAGTAATTGTTTCTACTTCGTCTTGAACCAATAAACCTTGAGCACTTGGAAGAAAAGCAGGAATTAAAACAGTAGAACTGTGTCTTCTGTGAGCCACAGCAAAAGCGTCAAAAACATAAACGTCAGCTAAGTTAGCAAGGGAGTGTGCGAAACTCAAATCTTTTTGTTCTTCCTCAATATAGAATCTTAAATTTTCTAATAAAATTATCTGGCCTTGTTTAGACTTTTTGATTCTGTCTTTAACATCTTTGCCTATACAATGATGAAGAAAATGAACTGTTTTTCTTGGTAACAACTTGGTTAATTCTTTAGCTATTGGAGCCAAAGAAAATTTAGGATTGGCTTTTCCTCTTGGTCTACCTAAATGACTTACGATAACGATTTTGCAGCGATTTCTTATAAGTTCTTTAATTGTAGGTAGAGTTTGCTTTATCTTGTAGTTATCTAGAATTCTTCCATTTTTTATTGGAACATTAAAATCTGCTCTGAGTAAAACAGTTTTGCCAAATAGATCTAAGTCTTCTAGGCTTGCCATCTTACTAAACCTTTTTTTCTTAAGTTTTTTCTTTGGTCGAAGTAGACTTTGAATTATTTTTTTCATTTTGAATGGAGGTAACTTAAAACTTTAAAAGATTATGGATTAACTTTTTTTCTTTCGATTAATTTCATTATTCATCTTTTTCTTTTTCTTCTTTTTCTTTTTTAAATTCAGAAACTTGCTTAGTCTCTAACAAAGTTTTACAGGTATCAAGAATTCTGGTAGAGAAATCGTAACTTTTTTCACCTTCAGTTTTCTGAGTATCTAAATTAACCATAAGGTCTTGAATTAACTTCAATTCTTTTTCTGAGTCAATATTATCTCTTTTTGATAAATGCTCTTTGATAAGTGCCAATTCCATCTGTTCGGAACTTACATCTAAAGCTAAGGAAGTTGCTGTAAATTCATTTCTCTCAATTTTATTAGTATTAACTAACAATAAATGTGCACCATTGTTCTTTGCTTCAACAATCATATTTGAAGTGTTAAGGTCTTTAATTTGTAAATCACCTATTTTGCCATGAATTCTCAGCGTTAATATTTTATCTTTAATATCACTAGACTCAAGTTGTGATCTAAATTCATTGTGAATTTGTTCAACTGATTTGCCCGTGCAATTAATAATAAGAGCTAAATGATCTTTAACTTTAAGTGGTAGCCATTGTATTTGAGAATTAAATTGGTTTTCTGTCTCTTTTTTTGTAACAGTTATCTCATAATAACCTCCATGGCCGTATTTCTCTAACTCTGCAAAATTGTTTGGGAACAAAGCACCTGTGTAAGTCATAGGCCCATAGTTTTCAAGATTGATTAATGATTTGTGGTGGATGTGTCCTCCTGCATAATAATTTTGATTTTTTGGCAAAAAAGAAGCTGCATGAGATTCCATCATCTCTAAATGTTTTGGTTTCAATTCAGTTAAGGTTGTATGGAATAAGAATATTTTGTATCCTTCGGACTCTTCTAATTTTGACCTTGCTAAATTTTCATAATAAGTTCGATCTAACATACCTCGCCTTCCAAGGATGCCTGTAATTTTGGCTCCAGTTTTAAGATCAATTGTTTGTTTTAGTTCAAGTTGCTTGGTTTCAAGATTTACAGATCCTTTGCAGACGTTAATTAAAAGTCCTGCACTTTCTAAGACATCAATCATACTTCTGCCTGTCGGAGAAAAGTCATGGGATCCAGGAATAACATAGAGTGGAATGTTTGCAGATTTAAGTTCTTGAAGTTTGGCTGCAACATGATTAACAATATCGATAGCAGGAAGAGAAGTATTGAAAATGTCTCCTGCGAAAAGAACAAAATCATATTTTCTTTTGATACATCTTTGAATTGCTAAATTGAACACTTCTGTTGAGAGATTTCTAAGTGTATTGTCTCGCCAAGATCCTAGGTGTAAATCTGCTAAATGCGCGAATCGAAAACTTGATTGTGTCATTAAAATATTTTGCTTGTTTCAACTTTAATTAATTATTGTAAATTAAAGAGGTATTTCCTCAAAAATATATCTGTGAAAATAAGTTTCGTGATCGTTGCCGTTACAGATGGCAACATATATAAAAGAATGCAGGAGTGAGGAGAAATATGAAACACCTATTTGTGGAAGTTAAATATACTGGAAAAGTACAATTTACTCAAGAATTATTAGACCAAACTCCAAAACGTTTAGTTATATGTAGCAATATTCAGTATTTAGATTTTTTGCCTCAATTGAAAGATTTTTTAGAGAAGGGTGGCAAAGAAGTGCAAGTATTTCAAAGTCGGCATGGACAATACTCTGGACAAATATTGGGTTGTGATGTGTTTCCTTTTAGTTCTGAGAAAGAATTTGATGCTTTTTTATATTTAGGAGATGGTTTATTTCATCCAACAGCATTGCTTTATCGAAATGAAAAATCAGTTTTCATGTATTGTCCTCGTGGAGAAACCATAAAGGAATTAGATCTGAATTATCTTGAATCTTTGAAAAAGAAAAAGAAAGGTAGGTTGGCTAAATTTATTGTTAGCAAAGAAATCGGAGTTCTAGTAACTCGTAAACCAGGACAGAATCAGTCATTAGCTGTAGAAAATTTTAGAAAAGAAATGTCTGATAAGGGGAAAAATATTTACGTTTTTTTAACTGATAATATTAATGTTTCAAAATTGGAAGATTTCAATTTTATTGAGATGTGGGTGAATACTGGTTGTCCTAGGATAATAGAAGATTTCAAATGTGTTAATCTAAGAGATTTGCAAGAAATAAGTTATTTTAGCGGGAAAGAAGGTGTGTTTTAATTATTTAAATAATCAAAAGTATTAATAAGCAGTTTTCTTTCTTTTTAGTTGGATGGTGGATGAACATAAATTAATTACAACTTTGATTTTGGTTTCTCTAGTATTCTCTGTTATTGGTACGATAACTATGTTTGATACTCTTCTTGGAGATAATGGTTTTGAAAGAGCAATGGTATTTGGAATTTCAAACTTTTTTCCTTCTACACTTACGGGTGGAGTTGGTGGAACTGGTGATTTGAATATAACTCAAGATATAACAATAACTCTCCCAGATTCGTCTGTTAATTTTGGAAATGGGCAAGTTTTCCCTGCGTCAAGTTATGCCTATTTGGATAGTATGGGAGGAAGGGGAAATACAGGTGGTACTTGGCCTAACCTTTCAGATAATATAACTGTACGTAATGATGGGAATGTAGGGCTTAACATAACTATATCCTCTAATAAACTAACAGGAGGTGGAGTAGGTAGTTTCATGTGTGATTACGATATTGGTGGTTGTGGGGTTGGATTAGGTAATTTGTCCTCTGGATTAATATTTGCTTTTGAAGGATCTCAAAATGAAGCAGGTTCATGTGATAATGGCCTTAGTGGAACTCAAAAATTTTTGGTAGCAGATGAGTATCAATTATGTGGTTGTTTGAAATCTGCATCAACAGAAGATGAAGTTGCTATTACATTTATTGTAGGAATTCCCTCAGACGCTCAAGGATTTAAAGATTCAGTTTTGACATTAACTGCTTATGAATCAAGTGTTACTTGTTGATTTTTGTTGATTTGTAAAATAGTTACTACTTATAGTTGGTGTGAGTGGTTTTCTCGACGAAATGGCAATAAATATGTAATTTCAAAGAAAGATTTATATACTGAAAATGTCTTCTTTGTCCTCGAAAAATGGGTGGTGGTAGTTACGATAAGTATTTTGCGTTCTATCATCTAACTAATTTAATTAAAAAATAATGGAGAAATCGAGGTGTAATTAAATGGCAAAAGCACAAGTTGTTGCAAAAGTTGGATTGAAAAAAGAGTCAGGTTACCTTTATTTTATCGATAAAGATGGGGATATTTCTCGTGCAGAGATGAGCCGAGCAGGTCGTAAAAAAGGGAAAGCTAGACGAAAGAAAGTAGCTAAAGTAGGAGTAAAGAAGGAATCAGGATATTTGTATTTTATTGACAAGAAAGGAAATGTTGCTCGTGCTTCAATGGCCCGTGGAAGAAAAGTTTCTAAGAAAAAGAAGGCTAAGAAGAAAAAGGCTGTAAAAAGAAAAGCTGTAAAAAGAAAAGTAGCTAAGAAAAAGGTGGCTAAAAGGAAAGTAGCTAAGAAAAAAGCCAAGAAAAAAGTAGCTAAGAAAAAACCAGCTAAAAAGAAGGCTGCAAAGAAAAAGCCTGCTAAGCGAAAAGCTGCTAAGAAAAAACCAGCTAAAAAGAAGGCTGCAAAGAAAAAGCCTGCTAAGCGAAAAGCTGCTAAGAAAAAACCAGCAAAGAGAAAAGTAGCTAAGAAGCGAAGAAGATAATTCTCTTTATTTTTATTTTTATTTTGTTTTATACATGTTTTTAAAATTAAATGGCAATATCTTTTTATATATGGTTCTTGTGTTGTTTTGAATAATTATGTTATTTAATTAATAATAAGAGGGAGAAAAAAATGAAAATACTAGCAATCCATGCTGATTATGTTGAGTATCAAGCAAAAAAAAAAGCTTTCAAAGGCGCTGAAGAAATAGAATCAAAAGATGCTGTTAGAGTTGAAGAATGTTTAGTGATTTTTACTGCAGTTGAAAAGTCAGATGAAGAAAATAAAGATGGAATAATTGAAAGATATCTAAGTGAAATCAAAAAAATTGCAGAGCAAGTTAATGCTGTAAAAATTGTTCTTTATCCTTATGCGCATTTAAGTTCCAAACTTTCTAATCCTAGCTTCGGACAATCAGTAATGCAAGAAGCTCAAAAAATTTTGTCTTCAGATAAAAATTTCGAAGTCTATCGAGCACCATTTGGATGGTACAAATCATTCAATGTTTCATGTAAAGGACATCCACTTTCAGAATTAAGTAGGGAGTTTGGAGTAGATGATTCAGTTGCCGAAGGAAAAGATTTGACAAAAGAACATAAAGATGAGAAATTTGTATTTTCAAAAAATGCTGCAAGCGAAATACAAAAAGTTGCTCTAACAACCGGTCTTGTTTTGGCTAAAGCAATGTCGGAGTTGTACCCAGAATCACAAGTAGCTGATGTGGGATTTTATCATGACCAGGCATTTGTTGATTTTTCTGGAGTGAAATTAAAGCAGAAAAATTTTCGTAAAATTTCTGAAAAAATGAAAGAAATAATT
>NZCK01000019.1 GCA_002688265.1 archaeon | reverse complement strand
TGAAGAAATAACTGACGAATTTACAAAAGAGCCATGTATTATTGAGGTTGCTAAAGTAAAACAAGATAAAGCAGTTTGTGATAAAATTAGTGAAGAGTATAACAAAAATCAATGTCTTAAAGGAGTTGCTGTTGCTAAACAAGATGGAACTATTTGTAGTGAAATAACAGCAGAATCTACTTTAGAATTATTTGGAAATACGAAAGATGAATGCTTTAGAGAAGTTGCTTTAGCGAATAATGATAAAAATCTTTGTCAGCAAGTTGAAAATGCAGATGTAAAGAATTGGTGTTTGGCTTCTTTTGAAAAGACAGAGGAATCATGTAATAAAATTCAGGATGCTTCAATGAAACTTGATTGTTTAATATTGGTAGCAGAAGAAACACAAGATGTATCAATTTGCGAGAATATTGTTAGTTTAGGAAAGAAAGATGAGTGTTTTAGAAAAGTAGCATTTGTAATGAAAGATAAAGCTATTTGTGAAAAAATATTGGATGGATATACAAAGGATTCATGTTCTTGGGATATTGATTACGGATTCATAGAGTAGACATCCACAAGGCGCCAACTTTAGAGTTCTTAATTTTTAGCGTAGCGTACTTTTACTTTAGGTGATGGACAAATTGCGTGAAACATCTCTTATACGAATTCGGCTAAATATTAACTATTAAAGACCCCTAACCACAATATTCTAACGCCCACAACAACTTTATGAGCACCCACCAATAAGTTACTAAACAGCCATTTATCCAAAATACATTTACCTGCATTTCCCCACTGGCACTGGCCACCTTCAGCTAAGAGTTATTAAGAAGTTCTTCTATCAATAATTTATGAACATTCACGAACTTGTCAGACAAAAAGGATTAAGACTGAACTTAAGTCCCAGAACTATAAAGACATATCAACATTGTCTACAAAAATTTTTTAGAACAATTAGAATTGATCCAATAAAACTAAAGAAAAAAGATATTGAAAAATATATCCACAGATTAATGGAATTGAAAAGAGCAAGTAGTACAATCAATGTCTATCTCTCAGCATTAAAATTCTTTTATGAAAAGATTCTCCATAAAACATTAACTATTAAAATTGAATATCAAAAACGTATCAAAAGGCTTCCAGAATTTTTAACACAAAATGAACTACATAAAGTTTTCAATGCAATTCAAAACCCAAAGCATCTTCTTATGATAAAGTTTCTTTATGCAACAGGAATCAGAGTAAGTGAATTAACAAATATGAAAGTAAAAGATTTACAACTAGATGAAAATTATGCTTGGGTAAGACAAGGTAAAGGAAGAAAAGATCGCCCGATAATTATTGCCAAAAAAATTAAATTACAATTAAAAAAATGGATCAATAAAAATCAACTTGAATCCAATGATTATTTGTTCTTTTCATATTACAAACACAAAAAATTGAGCACTAGAACAATTCAAGCAATTGTAAAAAAAGCACAACTAAGAGCAAGAATCAAAAAGAATATTCATCCACACACTTTCAGGCATTCCTTTGCAACACACTTGATAGAACAAGGTAATCCTGTTACTAGTGTTCAACCACTTTTAGGCCACAATTCAATTAATACAACAATGAGATATCTACATTTAGCAAGACCAATGATAATTAATGTTCAAAGCCCATTGGATTACATATCTTTATAGTAAAATACTGAAAACCTTATATATATGACTCACTATAGTGGACTATAGGTGATCAAAATAGAGATAACAACAATCCAATTAGAAAAATCAATTGTCAACGCTCTCAAAGAAGCAAGAGAATACCCCAGACAAACATACAATGAATTAATCAAAAACATGCTTAAGGTGTTCAAATCAACAAGGAGTAAAAACCAATATGATGAATTTCTGCATAAAATTCAGCAGGCAAAAATGCAAGAACTTTGGGATAACAAAGAAGATGAAATTTGGGAGACTATATAAATGGTAGAAGCAGGTGATATTATTATTGCAAAGATTCAATTTCCTGATACTTTTGAAGTAAAAATCAGACCTGCACTTGTACTATTCAAAGAATTTGACAACATTGTCGTGGCAGGGGTTACTAGCAATACGAAGATGCATGGAATTCCTTTAACAAAAAAAGAAGGTGCTGTTAAAAACAGTGTAATTAAACTAAACTACATATTTACAATTTCATCATTACTTATTAAGAAAAAATTATTTTCATTATCAGAATCTAAGAGAAAAATAATCTATAATGAGTTAATTAAAAAGTTAGATTTCTTAAACTCATAAATAATTAGGCTTTACAAAATTCCATCTCAATAAAGACTAATTAATTCAACAGACTATAAACACTTATATATTACCATTGAAAAAACAGTGATATGCTTAAAGATATAATAAAGAGAGAGTTACCAAGGCACCTATCAGATGCTACTGCTATTGTTTCATTAGCTAACCCTACCTATGCAGTACTTGAAATGATGGCAGGTATGACTGTTGGTGTTTCATTAAATTCTAGAGCAATTAGTACAGCAATAACTTATGCAGGATTAGCAAGTTTGACCAAAATTCGTGACTTTTCAAAGAGGAAGATAGGTATAACTGAAGAGTCTGCAGAATGGAAAAAAGGATTACATGATGTACTTTTTACTGGTACAGCAGTTTTGGGGTTAAAACCAGTAATCTATTGGATGTCTGGAGAAACTGATTGGAGGAAAATTGCTATTGCAACCGTGGCAACTGCTGCTGCTGGAGCAGTAATGGGATATCCTGGAGGATATTTAATTGACTCTTATCGTGAAGTGTTTGGTGTTGAAGAAAATGGGCGTCTTCCAGATATGATCAAAAACCAAAGTCCTACTGTTCAAAAAGGTTTAGCTGCAGTGGTCACTGTAGGTTCTGTTGGAGCAGTTGCCGCAGTCTATGCTGTGGCTCAAAATTTATAATTCATATTTCTCATACCCACTAGACAACTCCACCAAACACATATAAATCAGCATCACAAACACAAGTTCTATGCCAATTTCCAAATCTCCATTCAAACTCCAAAGCAAATTCCAGCCAGCTGGAGGACAACCTCAAGCCATAAAAAAGCTAGCAGAAGGTTACAATAAATACCCTATGCAAACTTTGCAAGGGATTACTGGCAGTGGTAAAACTTTTTGCATGGCCAACTTAATCCAAAAAGTAGGTAAAGCAACTTTAGTTCTCGCACACAACAAAACACTAGCTGCTCAGTTATACTCAGAGTTCAAAGAATTGTTTCCAGAAAACAGAGTAGAATACTTCATTTCTTACTATGACTACTATCAACCAGAAAGTTACATTCCAACGAGTGACACTTACATTGAAAAAGATGCTAGTATCAATGAACAAATTGAAAAAATGCGTCTTAGAACTACAGCCTCTCTTCTAAGCAGAAAAGATGTGATTGTAGTAGCCAGTATCTCATGCATTTATGGTTTAGGAAATCCAGAAGATTTCAAAGCACTTTCATTAAAAGTCAAAACCAAACAAAAGATATCCCGGTATCAAATTATCAGAAGGTTGGTTGCCATGCAATATGAGAGAAACCCAAGCAGTTTAGAATTTGGACAGTTTAGAATTAAAGGAGACACTATTGAAATTTATCCTCCTTATGATGACAATTACATTCGAATAGAACTTTGGGACAATGAAATAGATAAAATTACTGAACGGCATAAGGTAACAGCTGAGCAAGTTGCAGATATCAAAGAGTTCACAATTTACCCAGCTAAACAATTTGTGGTTCCTGAAGAAAAAACTATTAACGCTATTCAAGCAATTAGAGATGAACTAAAACAAAGGCTAAGAGAATTGCAGGAGTTAGAAAAACAGCGACTTAAACAAAGAGTAAAATATGATTTAGAGATGATTGAAGAGTTGGGTTATTGTTCTGGCATTGAAAATTATTCTCGGCATTTTGAAGGAAGAAAAGAAGGTACTCCACCACACACTTTGCTTAATTATTTTCCAGATGATTTCTTATTAATTATTGACGAATCACACCAAAGTATTCCTCAGTCCAATGCTATGTACAAGGGAGATTATGCTAGGAAGAAGAATCTAATCGATTTTGGTTTTAGGCTCCCAAGTGCTTTTGATAATCGGCCATTAAAATTCCAAGAGTTTGAAAAATTCTTCAAACATGTTGTTTTCGTGTCAGCCACTCCAGCAAATTACGAATTAGAAAAATCAGGGCAAGTAGTTCCGTTAATCATTCGACCAACTGGTCTTTTGGATCCGACGATTGAAGTTAAACCAATTGATGGTCAGATTAAAGATTTGATTAACGAAATAGCAATTAGAACAAAAAGAAATGAAAGAGTTTTGGTCACAACTTTAACTAAAAGGATGGCAGAAGACTTAACTGATTATTTTGCTAAAGCTGATATTAAAGTTAGGTACATGCATTCCGACATTCAAAGTCTTGATCGAATTGAACTTGTAAGGGCTCTAAGAGCAGGTGAGTTTGACGTTTTAGTAGGGATTAACCTACTGCGTGAAGGATTAGATATTCCTGAAGTTAGTTTGGTTGCTATTTTGGATGCAGACAAGGAAGGTTTTTTAAGAAATGAGCGGAGTTTGATTCAAACAATTGGTCGAGCTGCAAGAAACGCAAATGGCCATGTGATTCTTTTTGCTGATAAGATTACTGATTCAATTCGAAGAGCGGTTGCGATAACTAAGCAGCGAAGACGCAAACAGGAATTGTACAACAAAGAACATAGTATTACTCCAAAAACTATTATTAAAGAAGTTGCAGAGAAAACTCGTGAAGTTAGAGGTATTAAACATCTTGGGAAAGGACAATTAGAGCAGAAGATGTTGGAGATCGAAGCTGATATGAAAAAGGCAGCAGAGAATCTAGATTTCGAAAAAGCAATTGATTTACGAGAAGTTTTGAAGGGTATGGAGAAAGAGTTAGAAATCAAACAAAACACTAGAGAGTATGAGAATAAGAAGAAGTAATTATTGATAACAAAAATAGAATTAAATTTCAAATCTAAACATTTCACTTGGCCCAATAGAATATTTAACTTTAATCTCAACTTTTCTCAGATCATCACCAACAAGTCTTGCCTGCAATTGATCTATTGTCCAAATCATCTCATTATGCAATAATTCAAATAATCTTGACCCTTCTTCATCAAAATTTAAATCTATTTCTTTGATTCTATCTGAAAATCGATCATAATCCCACCATCCGTTTGGCCTAGATCTAAAACCAATCCCAGTAAAAAAACGACAAGAAATTGGTCCAGTACCATAAGAATTCATTCTTGGCAAAACATTTTCTTCAATTTCTTCAAGGAGCGGTTCAAGATAAGGATCAAAATGACCTAATCCTAAATGGCCTTGCCGATAAAATATTCCTCCTATACAAGGAAAGATTCCATCTGTTGATAACAAAGTAGAATCTACAGCGGTTTCAAAATAACTAGCAAAATGATCGTCAAGGTTAACTCCTGTGCTTGCAAAATATGCTTTTACATCATCAGGAATGGTTTGTGGCCGAATATCAATTTGTCTCATTTTTCTTTCTTTTTTCTTTTTATTAACAACCAAGAAACCACACTCTAAACTTAAAAACAAGGATTTTATTAAAAAGCTTTATGTTATTAGAAATAAAACCACAAAAATCAACAGGTTTTTAAGCAAAAGTCCCGTTTATCCTCTTTAAAGCAATTGAAGTGATAAAAATCAATAAAATAAAAAGAATTCAAAAAAAGCCAAAGGAAACAGAAAAACAAAAGGTTCAAAGCAGCCAAACGGCTAAAAAACAAGCAACTAAAGATACTGATGACAACAATTGCTTTAAATTCATCACAACCCAAAAAGGATTAACAGAATGCTGCAAAGAACTTTCTAAAGTAAAGAGTTTCGCAATCGACATTGAATGTGAAAACGGTTTGCATCATTATGGAACATACGTCTGTCTCATTCAAATTTCAACGCCAAAAGAGCATTTTGTAATTGATTCTATGAAATTCCCAACTAGGCAAAGCCTACTTCCTCTACTAAAAATCTTAGAAGATGAAAAAATAGAAAAAATTCTGCATGATTACAGTTTTGATCTGAGGATTATCTACACCCAGTACAAATCAAGACCAAAAAATGTTTTTGATACTCAAATGGCTTGTCTCTTGATAGGAAAAGAGAAATTAGGTTTAGCATCACTCTTAGAAGCATATTGTAAGATCACAGCAGAGAAAAAATTTCAACGTTACGATTGGACTAGGCGTCCTCTAAGTGAAAAAATGCTTGCTTATGCTATTGGAGATACTAATAATTTAATTTTCATTAAGAAAAAATTGGTAGCAGAATTAAAAGAGAAGAAACGTCTTACTTGGTGCGAGCAAGAGTGTCAAGAAATCGCTGGCAAAAACTTAAAATATCATGAGCAAAGTTTTTACGATCTGAAAGGAATCCGTTCTTTAGATAATAAACAAAGAGCTATTTTACTTAAGCTTTGGCAACTTCGTGACAATTTAGCAAAAAAGCATGACAAACCTTTGCATTATGTTTTGGGTACTAAACAGATGATGGAGATTGCAAAGAAACCTCCAAGAACCGAGCGGGCTTGGAAATATATGCCAAAATCTAATCGATATATAAAAAGCAATACTAAACTATTTTCTGATGCAGTTCAATCTGCTAAAGGTGTTGAGATTATGGTTCCTCCAAAGCCAAGAAAGAAAATGACTGCTCAGCAAAAAAGAGATTATGAAGCTCTTGAAACCAAGAGGAATAAAATTGCAGAGAAATTGGGTATTAGGGGACATTTAATTGCTTGTAATGATCAAATGCTAGAGATTGTTGTCACAGGTAAGAGAGATTGTTTAAGAGAGTGGCAAAGGAAATTGCTTGTTTGAAAAGTTACTCTATCTTCCTTATCTTTTTCTGTCTAGCCGCTATTTTCTCTAATTCTTCTTCAGAAAGTTTACTTTTTTTCAACCAGTAAACCCCTTTGTAAGGGTCACGTCCAAGATAATTAAAATTTATTAGTTCACGCCTAAATAGGACATGATCTTCAGTGTCAAAAGATTTGATTATTTTGTTAACTTCAGATTCCAAATATTCTCTGTCCTTTTGAAATTTAGCTGCAATTGGCTCTAGCAGTTCTTGTTTCTTGAGGTCATTTCTTGGAAGGATTAACATAAAAATTAGAACTCCTTAGCACTATAAAAACTTGTTCTTCATTATCTGTTTACTTCTACACCCACTACCCACAGGACAGCTCTACTCAAGATTTATATAGCAGACTCAAAAATATACTATGGTATGCTAAAAGACGTAAATTACACCCAAACAGAAATCAGTAGTGCGAGCGTCAATATATCAAGAATAACTAACTCCTCATTTAGTGTGGCGAATGTCCCTTGCTGGCAAGTGAAAAAAGAAATCAATTTTCGACAAGCAAAGCTTGTCGATCGTTGCCAAGAGCACAGAGAGGTGCCATCATGTTAAAAGATATTATAGTACGTGGTGCTCGGCAACATAATCTAAAAAACATCACAGTTACTATTCCAAGAAACAAATTCACAGTTATCACTGGATTATCAGGAAGTGGAAAATCCAGTTTAGCCTTCGACACAATCTACGCTGAAGGACAAAGGCGTTACGTTGAGTCTCTATCTTCATATGCTAGACAATTCTTAGGGATCATGAACAAACCTGATATTGACAGTATTGAAGGTCTCTCACCAGCAATTTCTATTGAACAAAAAACCACTAGTAAAAATCCTAGATCCACTGTCGGAACTGTAACAGAAATTTATGATTACCTAAGGCTTCTATACGCCAGAATTGGAACGGTTCATTGTCCTAAATGTGATAGCCCAATTAAACCACTGAGTGCAGAAACTATCACCAATATGATCATGTCTGACATTGGCAAACAATTAATCATTTTAGCTCCAATCGTTAGAGGGAAAAAAGGAACTCATGAACAAATATTTGATGATCTATTAAAGGAAGGGTTCAGCAGAGTAAGATGCGATGGGAGAATTTATCGTTTAGATACAATTAAAGATGAGATAAAGTTAGGTAGATACGAAAAACATTGGATTGAAGCTGTGATTGATCGAATTACTATTAATCAAGAAACTAGGTTAAGGCTCAGTGAAGCTGTGGAAACTGCTTTACAAAAAGGTGATGGAAAATTGGTTGTTCTGGATCCAGATAAAAGGGCAGAAGAGAATATCAAAAAAAATTCTAGAAATAAATCAAAATCTTCAAAGAATAAAACAGGTAAAAGTGAAACACTAAAACAAATTGGAAGAGGTGCTGGTGAAACTTTGTACTCCAATTTTGGTGCTTGTCCAACTCATCAAGAGATCACTTTCGAAGAATTGGAGCCAAGAATGTTTTCTTTCAATTCTCCGTTTGGAGCTTGTGGGACCTGTTCTGGTCTAGGTGAGCATTTAGAAATTGACCCTGAACTTATAATCCCAAACAAAAAATTGAGTATTATTGATGGTGCCATTGCTATTTATAGTAAAATGGATAATAAATGGCGTAGCCAGCAAATTGCTGTTGTTGGAAAACAATCTGGTTTTGATATTTTTACACCAATAAAAGACTACACTGAAAAACAATTACAAATCTTGCTTTATGGAACTACTGAAAAGATTCGAGGTAGGTGGAGCACTGGTGCTAGAATGCATATGGACCAAGGCTTTGAAGGAATAATTCCTCAGAGTATGCGTCTTTACAAACAAACAGAGTCTGAATACCGTAGGAAAAAACTTGAGACTATGATGCGAAGTAAGCCTTGTCAAATTTGTGAGGGTAAACGTTTGAAAGAAACTATGCTTGCAGTAAAGATTGCTCGTAAGAACATTATTGAAATTACAGATTTGAGTATTGAAAGGTCTCTAGAATTTATAACAATCATTCCAAAAAAATTGAACGAAAAAGATTTATTCATTGCCAGCCAAATTCTCAAAGAAATTACTGACAGACTTACTTTTCTAAACAATGTAGGGCTGGGATATCTTAATCTGTCAAGAACCGCAAGAACATTGAGTGGTGGGGAAGCGCAAAGGATCAGGTTAGCAACTCAAATTGGTGCAAATTTAATGGGAGTTATGTACATATTAGATGAACCAAGTATTGGATTACATCAAAAAGACAATCAAAAGTTAATTGCCACACTTCATCGTCTGCGGGACCTTGGTAATACTTTAATTGTTGTTGAGCATGATGAAGACACTATGCGAGCGGCTGACTATTTAATAGATATGGGACCTGGCGCTGGTGTACATGGCGGATCAATTGTAGCTGAAGGGACACCTGAGCAAGTTATGAAAAATAAAGCCAGCCACACAGGTCAGTTTTTGTGTGGAAAGGAACAAATAGAGTTACCTACAAAAAGAAGGGAACTTCCAAAGACTTCTAAAGATGAGATTACTTTGATTGGTTGCACTCAGAACAATTTGCAAAATGTCAATATTACTTTGCCAACCAAAATTCTTTGTGTCATAACTGGAGTTTCTGGTTCTGGAAAATCTACTTTAATGAATCAAACACTTATCCCTGCTTTAAAGAAGAAGTTAGGTCAAACGTTTGAGAAAATGGGAGCGCACAAATCTCTTTCAATTCCAGAAGATGTTAAAAGTGTAATTTTGATCAATCAGGAACCTATTGGAAAAACTCCAAGGTCTAATCCTGCAACTTATACTAAAATTTTTGATGAAATTCGTAAAATTTATGCTGGAACCAAAGAAGCTAGAATGCGAGCTTACAAAGCTGGACGTTTTAGTTTTAATATTCCAGGTGGTAGGTGTGAAAGTTGTCGTGGAGATGGGACTATTAAAATTGAAATGAATTTTTTGCCTGACGTTTATGTGACTTGTGATGAATGTAAAGGAAAAAGGTACAATAAAGATACACTTTCTATTTTGTTTAAAGAAAAGAATATTGCTGATGTTTTGAATATGACTGTCGAAGCTGCTCTTTTGTTTTTTGAAAACCATCCTTCGATTAAACGTAAAGTTCAAACTTTGTATGATGTTGGTCTAGGATATATTAAGTTGGGTCAAAGTGCCATTACTCTTTCTGGTGGTGAATCTCAGAGAATTAAATTAACTCGTGAACTTGCTAAGCAAAAACGTGGACATACTGTTTATTTACTAGACGAACCAACTACTGGTCTGCATTTTGAGGATATTCGTAAGTTATTGCAGGTTCTCAATCGTTTGGTTGATAAAGGCAATTCTATTTATGTGATTGAGCATAATTTGGATGTGATCAAATCTTGTGATTATGTGATAGATTTGGGTCCTGAAGGTGGGGAGAAAGGTGGGATTGTTTTAGCTAAAGGGACACCAGAAGAAATTGCTAAGGTTAAGAAAAGTTATACTGGTCAGTTTTTGAAGGATTTATTTCGACGTGAATCAAGAAATAACTCTGCTCAAGGATAAGCAACCAAAATACTAATGGTTACGAGTTATTAACAAAGTTGTTGAAGTGAAATTATATGCCATAAAGTGGTCTAAACACTTCGTTATGATTATATCCACAACTCACTGCAATATGTTTTTTATCTGCATATTTTCCTGAAATTAAATCCAAAAATCTTTCTCTGTTTAATTGATTCCAGGCAGTGCCTACTGATTCATAAATATGTTTTAACATGATATCTGGCATTTTGGAGATTATTTCTACTTGTTTATTTACATATTCTATTGGTTGTTCACAGTCTTCTGCTACCCTTCTCTTAACATAATTTAGATCATTTCTTACTTCATCAAGTGACTGATTTCTCAAAGAAATAATATAAGCTTTTTCTAAAAAATTAAGAAATTTATCTCTTTCTTCTCATAGCAACAAGAGCATCAAGTCCTGATTTAATATGTAGATATTCTATCTCATCTGGACTTGGTCTACTTACTTTAGAATCCACATCAGATCTAACTAACATATTACTAACTCTTAAGAGATTTCCTGCCATAATTCTTCTTCCATCATTTTGGTTATACCAATCTCTTAGAGCAGCGATAACACCAAACTCCATTGAAATTGCTAAAGAGTTTTCATATCGGCTAAGATCACCTATTGCATCGAAATAAAGCACGTCCGTAGTAACAGTTTTTCCTACAAAAACATCTAAACCATTGGTGATATTATTTCTTCTTGCTACTTTCTCTATAACTTTTCTAAAGTCTTCTGAAGCACTGCCTTGATACCCTTCACCCATGATCTTTGCTGAAACACCTTCATCATGAAACACATCACTAGTTACCACATTATCTCCTACAGCTAAATGTGTTTTAAGTCCTCCAGATGTTCCAATTCGAAGTAAAAGCATATCATCGTCATCGCAAGCTTCAATTACTTCAGGTAGAGTAATACAAACACTTGATGGACCCATTCCAGTAGAAAAAGCAGTTACAGGAAGTCCTTCATAAAATCCATGTACTGTAAGATTACCTCTTTTATGAATGTATACTGCATCATCTAAAAGACCTGCTAATTTTTCAATTCTATCAGGATCTCCTCCTGTAATTACATTTGGGTATGCTCCATCAATACCTAAGTGATAACTTGGCCCAGGACTATTTGGATCATTAAATGTGTTTACTATTCTCATATATCTGAATTTTTAGCAATTTATTATAAGTATTTCTAGTGAAGAGTAGATAAAACTGCAATAAGTTAAAAAAGCATTTATATCTATAAACCTATATTTATTCAACCATGCTTCAAGAACAACTAACCAACCTACCAAAAGATCCAGGAGTCTACCTATTCAAAGATAAAAATAACAACATTATCTACATTGGTAAAGCTAAAAACCTTAGGAACAGAGTTAGATCATACTTTCAAGAATCTAATAAAAAAACTCATTCTGCTAAAACCATCGTTCTTGTCAAAAACATCACAGATTTACAAACCATAGTTGTTAACACTGAAGTAGAAGCCTTGCTGTTAGAAAACAAACTCATCAAACAACATAAACCAAAATACAATATTACTTTAAAAGATGCCAAAAGTTACGCTTACATTAAACTTACAACCAACGAAAAGTTTCCAAGGATTTTATCAACTAGAATCATCAAAAAAGATGGAACTTATTTTGGACCATTTACTGATGGCAGTGCCAGACGTGAATTAATTCAACTTTGTCTAAAAATTTTCAAACTTAGAACTTGCAAAAATTTACCTAAACGAGCTTGTCTTAATTATCATATCAATTTATGCAAAGGTCCTTGTATTAAAAAAATTACAGAAAGAGAATATCAAGAGCAAGTAAAACAAGCAATTCAATTTCTCAAAGGCAATAGTAAAGTAATAGAAAAACAATTACAAAGAGATATGAAAACTGCTGCAGAAAACTTAAACTTTGAATTGGCACTCGAAAAACGCAAACAACTTGAAGCGATTCAGTACATGGAAGCAAAACAAGCAGTAGATAGAATAGTCAGATACAACCAAGATGTAGTAGCGATGCTAGAACAGAAAAACAAAACAGCAATAATTGTTTTTTCAATTCACAAAGGGGTTATTTCTGGGAAGAAAGAGTACAAGTTTGATAACGACCCAGAACTTTTAGAAGATTTCATAAAGTTATATTATTCAAAAAATTCAATTCCAAGTGAGATTATCATTAATAGAAAAGCTTGGAATAATAAGTCAGATAAGAAGGCCCTTGAAGGTTATTTAACAAGACTAAAAGGATCAAAAGTAGAATTCATTATTCCTCAAAGGGGAGACAAAGTAAAACTAATTGAAATAGCTGAAAAGAATGCCCATTATCTTTTAGAAAACAAAATTTTGCAAGAATTACAAGACAAACTTAATCTTCCTGAACTTCCACAAACAATTGAGTGTTTTGATATCTCTAATTTGGGTGATGAACACATTGTAGCTGGAATGACTCAATTCAAAGATGGCAAAGCCAACAAAACAGCTTACCGCAAATTCGAAATTCAATCTACTTTAGGCAAACAAGACGATTTTGCAGCAATGCGTGAAGTTGTTTATAGAAGGTATCATAGATTACAAAAAGAAAACAAAGAAATGCCTGAGTTAATAATTATCGATGGTGGTAAGGGTCAAGTTACAGCTTCAATGAAAGCGCTTAAACAATTAAATCTTCAAATTCCCCTTATTGGTTTAGCGAAACAAGATGAAGAGATTGTTTTACCAAATTCAAATGATACGCTAAAATTCAAGAAAACCAGTCCTATGATGCTTTTGATTAGAAAGATTAGAGACGCAACACATACTTTAGTTATTAATTATAATAGACAAAAGAGAAAAATCAAGATGAGAAAGGAAGCTTTACAACTCAACCTTCCTCAAGGAAACAATTAAATACCAAAATAATTACCTTTTAATAGGATGGTTGAACCAAGAAAAAATTCTACTAGAACAAATGCTCGCAGTAAATCAAACTTAGACAACATAGTCTCTCTACTCATCCCTCCATCACTAATACTACTACTCACAATAACAATTTATGATCTATTCTTTAGTATCAACTTGATTACTAGAGTTTTTGTAAATATTTTTGATGCATATATTATAATTATCTTTGCAATCGATTTGCACTTTCGTTTCAAAGAAGAAGCTAATTGGCAAACTTGGTTTAGGAAATACTGGCTAGATATCATAGCAACAATCCCTCTAAACTTCTTATTCATAGATGTTAGAGGTTTAGCCCTATCTCAAGGATTAAGAGGAGTTAGAGTCTTAAGAATTGCTGCAAGATCTGGTAGAATGCTGCGTTTGCTAAGAGTTGCAACAAGGCTGCCAAGGTTTTTGAGGCTCAGGAATGTTGCTACAAAAGAGAAAGGTTCAAAGAAGTTAAAGCACACTCACGAAGAAACTATGAAGGGGATTTTACCTTTCAAAGCAATACTCTTAATCACAGTAAATTCCATCATGGGAACTGGTATTTATTTTTTAACAGCAGCTGGTGCAAAAAATGCTGGTCCAGCATCTTTAATATCTTGGGCCGTTCTATCAATTATTTCTTTGTATATTGCCATGTGTTTTAGCGAATTAACGGCAATGTTTCCAAAAGCAGGAGGAGTTTATGAATTTGCAAAGCAAGCATATGGCAGATTCTGGTCTTTTGCTATTGGTTGGATGACAGCGATTGCCGGAAACATTACTATTGCTATGCTACTTCTTGGTGCTCTTCAATATTTAATTCCAAATCACTCTCAATACTATATCCTAATTGCCATAGTTCTAATTTTTGCATTCAATTTGGTGGCTTATACAGGAATGCAAACAGGGGTTTTTATTTTGGTTTCTTTTGCTCTTGTTACCCTTGCAACAGTCTTAGGTTTAATTATCCCTGGTCTGTTTAAGTTGGATTTTGCTAATTTTGATCCATTTTTTGTTATGCCTAGCTTCTCTATCTTGCTTACTATATTTTTTATTGCTGAAACCTTTTTCGGGTGGGAAAGTGCAGTGTTCTTGAGTGCCGAAACAAAAAATCCTAAGAAAGTTATGCCAAAAGCTTTAATTTGGGGAACAGTCATCATTGCAGTATTAGCCTTACTACTTTCATTAGTATCAATGGGAGTGATTCCTTGGCAAACTTATGGGTCTTCAACTGCACCACTTGCAGATTTAGCTGGAGCCATGTTCGGATCAACAGGATCCTTAATTTTTACAATACTTGTATTCATTTCAATCATAGGTGCTGTTGCGTGTTGGATTGTTACCGCACCAAGATTATTAATGTCAGTTGCTGAAGACAAATTGTTTTTTGTTCAATTTGCAAAAGTACATCCAAAATACAAAAGTCCTTATATCTCAATAGCTTTTCAAGTAATCACTTTGATTGTTCTTGTAATCATTGGTTCTGGAAACTATGAGACTTTACTGCATATGTTAGTTCCAATTATACTTGCCATTTACTCAGCTGTTTTATTGGCTGTTGTTATTTTAAGATTCAAAAAACCTAATATAAATAGGTCTTATAAAGTTCCTTTTGGAAAAGTTGGACCTATTTTTACTGTTCTTTTCATGCTATTCTTACTCTTTATGTTCACTAAAGAAACTCATCATGCTTGGGAGATATTAAAAATATCAATAGCTCTTGTTTTGTTTGGAATTCCAGCCTACTTCTTTATTGAGTTATTCTATGAAGTAGAATATATCACTTTGAGAAAATCATTTCTCGCCAAAATGAGACACTATTTCCACTTTCTTCCAAAAGTCTTGCCAGCTTACCGGCAAATTCTTAAAATCACAGGTCCTTATAATAAAAATACTGTGATAGTTGATTCTAATTCACCAACAGGTATTATTAGTCATATGATTCATCGAAAAAAACATGATTATAAAAAACATCATATCTTTTGTTCATCTAATGAGGAAAGAATTTATTTGCGATATATAATCAAAAAGCAAAAGCGATCTCACAAAGTAGATATTCATAAGATCAGACCAGGAAATATCCCTAGGTCTGTAACTAAGGCTAATGTTTTCATCTCTCATAATGATCTTGGACATGTAGAAGATTTGGCTTCTTATCTAAATAAAATAGAAAAAATATTGCCAACAAATGCCAAATATTGTTTCTATATAACACATCATTTTTTGAATGTAGCACCGAATAGTAATGTGATCGAAGATAAAACTAAGATTCTTAGTCTATTTAAGAAAGCAGGTTTCAAAAAATTGCCAAGTTATAAAGTAAGCAAGTACCCATTTAGAAAAGATATTTTCATATATGGGAAAATGTAAAATCATTCTATTTAAAATCAAAATCCTACAAAAAACTTTCTCAAAAGTGTAATCACCGTTCCAGCAACTAGTGGGATTAAAAGGTTATCATCAATTATTTCTTCTGCTAATTTCATTTCTGCCAATTCAGCAAACATTGCAATGAATGATGCTAAAAAAGCTTCAAAAGGTCTTACAAAAATAACTGCTCCAAAAAAAGCACACACTGCACCAAAGATGGATCCCTCAAGCGCTTTCTTACTATTATTGTTCAAGAAATTCTTCACTCTTCCAAATTCTTTTCCAAAAATATGACTAATAGAATCCCCAAAAGTGAGTATTGCAATGGAAGCAAGTGCTATGTCTTTTGTAAAAATCTTTGTTGCCAAAAGCACTCCTAAGAAAAAGAAGATAGCTCCTTTAGCTGGAACTGAATCTTGTTCCTCTTGACGTTGAAACAGTTCTAAGAAGTCTGAGATAAAAACTAATCTTTGATATTTAACAATGAAAGAGAGAATTATTCCAGAGATTAGAATTAAAAATATACTCAAAGAAGATAACAAATCATAATAAAATCCAAATAGAATTATTGTTCCAGTAATTATGTGCAATATTTGTCTTCGAAGTTCTTGTAGTTTCATGTTTATCATTAAACTTGCTTCCTCTTGAGTTAAACCATCCCATCTTATTTCTTAAGAGACAAATTACATTATCTTAAACTTGACATCTCCACCACAAGCTAATCTCGCTTGTTCATTCATCCAATCATAACAAAACGGTTTATCTGGGTTGAAAAGCAAATCATAATCAGTTACATTACATTCCAAAGGAACTTGACTCAGATCTATAAAGTATTCTGGCTTAGCTAAAAACCAAGAACCTTCATCTGCACTATAACCACAAGAAACGCCTATTGAACTAATTTCTAATACTCTACCAGAATCATCCAATTTTGGTTCATCAAAATAATTTGCTACAGGAACAACAAAATCTGCACTCAAATTAAAAGGAATCACTGGACTTGGCTTTGCGCAAGAAACCATAACACTTGATGCTACAAGCAAAACCAATCCTGTGTTTCTAACATTTTCAAACATATTCTTCAACCTTTAATATTCCCAATAGGCCTTAGCATTGCAACCCTTTTAGTAATACCTGCTTCTTCAAGAGTTTTCACAACTGCATGTACATCTTTGTAAGCCCCACCTGCTTCTTCAGCAAGACCTTTCATTGATGCTCCTTTAACGTAGATGCCCTTCTCTTCCATTCGTTTCTGAAGTTCATCTCCGCGCCAAAGTTTTTTTGCTTTCATTCTAGACATTACTCTGCCAGCTCCGTGCGCAGTTGATCCAAAAGTTTCCTCACTGCCATCTTGACCAACTAACAAATAAGATCCAGTTTCCATTGACCCACCTAAAATAACTGGCTGTCCAACTTCTTTGTAATCTTCAGGCAATTCATCAGCTCGACCTGGTCCAAAAGATCTGGTACTTCCTTTACGATGTACAACCAATTCTTTCTCAACGCCGTCAATTTTATGCTTCTCAACCTTAGCAATGTTGTGAGCTACATCGTAAACTAAATACATTTCCATCTCACGTGCAGTTTTGCCAAAGATTTTTTCAAAAGCTTCTCGGATTTTGTGAGTGATGACTTGCCTATTTGCAAAAGCCATGTTAGCTCCGCAGGCCATTGCTGCAAAATATGCTTGACCTTCAGGTGAATCAAATGGAGCACAAGCAAGTTCTTTATCTAAAATTTTGATTCCATACTTTGGCATTGTTTCTTCAACGAACATTCTTAGATAATCAGTTCCGATTTGATGTCCAAAACCACGACTACCACAATGCACCATTACAACAACTTGGCCGTCTTTATCGATTCCAAAAGCTGCTGCTGCTTTTTCATCACCAATGTTTTCTTTATCAGAAACTTGAACTTCTAAGTAATGGTTACCTGAGCCTAAAGTTCCAAGTTGATTAATTCCTCGCTTTCTAGCTTTATCAGATACTTTAGAAGGATCAGCACCAGGGATAACTCCTTTGCTCTCAATATGTTCTAAATCTTCAGGCCAACCGAAACCTTTGTTGATAATAAATTCTGCTCCTTTAAGCATTACTTGATCAAATTCATCTTGAGTTGGTCTAAAAGTTCCTTTAAGCCCAACACCTGTTGGAACTTTCTTATACAATAAGTGCATTAACTCTTTGATTTTAGGTTGCACTTCTGAAACGTGCAAATTAGTTCGAATTAATCTCATCCCGCAGTTGATATCAAAACCGATACCGCCAGGGCTAATTACTCCGCCTTGTTTTGGATCAAAGGCTGCAACTCCACCAATTGGAAATCCGTAGCCCCAGTGCCCATCACTCATACAATACGCATACTTTTGAATCCCTGGAAGTGATGCAACATTAGTTATTTGATCAAAGACTCCTTTATCCATTTGCTCAATTAATTCTTTATTAGCAATTATTCGTGCTGGAACTCTCATTCCTTCTTTATGAGTCATTGGTAACTCCCAGCAGCAAGTACCAACACAAGAAATATCTTCTGGCATTGCTGTTTCTGAGCCAGACTCTGCTATGCCTTTCTTTTTCTCTTTGATCAAATGTCCTTCTTCAGTAAATTTCTTTTCTTCCATTATTCATACCTACCCATAACTTTCAAAATGTACTTGCTCCTTATCAACACCTAACTCTTCAAGTATTCTGCGCATCTCTTTAGCAAACACGAGTGGTCCACAGATAAAAAAATCTTTAGAAGACAAATCTTCACCACACAAATGACTAAGCATAGTAGCGTCTATTCTACCTGTTTTTCCAAGCCAAATATCTTCACCTTCAATATCTTCTTTTGTATGACGAGTTAAAGTGTAATGGACTTCAGCATTTTTGCAATGACTAACTAAATCATTAAGCAATTTTCGATAAATAATATCTTCTTCAGTTTTGTTACTAAACACTAACATTGCTTTTGTATCTAACTTAAGGTCTCTGATTTCTTCTAAGAAAGCTGCAAATGGTGCAATTCCTGATCCTGCACCGAGCATCACAATATCTTTATGTTCTTCAGGATTAAAGATAAAACGACCAAATGGTCCTGATAAAAAAAATGATGTTGACAAGGTTACATTCTGTAATAATTTTGAAATCCACCCTCCAGGCATTTCTTTCACACAGAGTTCAATGTTGCCCCATCTTGCTCGCTTAGGTCCACTAGCGATCGAATAAGCACGTTTTACTGGTTTATCAGCTTCTTTAGCAGAAGCATCTTTGCCTGGATATTCAAGCATAACAAATTGCCCTGCTTGATGTTCAAGTGAAGGACCAGAAAGTACAAAACTAACTGTGTCTTTTGTTTCTTGTTTCATTGAAACTAATTTATATTCAGCTCTTTCTGTCATAAAACTAAAAAGACCGCTACTGCTTTAAATAAATTGTGGGGAGAAATGTAATTTGAGTATAACAGAGTTTATATCAGAACTATAAATTTATTCAATAATTAATTTACAGAAAGTCAGAGTAAAATACTTTTCTTTTATTTCCTAGAAACTTCGCAGTTGAAAATCTAATTATAATTAAAAATAAGAGGCACTGAAGTAAAAAGCTAATAATTTTTATTCCCTAAATATTTTTATTCCCTAAAAGTCTGGCTTCTAAAAGTTTTGCTGTGCATTATTATTACTAGGAGAAATCATGCTTAGTATGACTTATTAAGGAAATCCCCTTACTGCTAAGCTTTTCTCTGGAATTATGTCTAGTTGATTCAACAGGAACAACTGTGGCAAGTACTTTATGACCATTCTCCATAAGTGCTTTAGCAGCATTATATGCTGTATTTCCTGACATTATTTCATCATCAACAATAATTACACGGCTATTATCTGGTATGGAATACATGAATACATTTGGATTAGGAGTTCCAGGTTCATAAAACTCAATTCTATTTGAAATTTCCAAATCAGCTTTCTTAGATGCTCCAAGTTTTAAACCAGTAACTATCGATGCAGCAACAGCAGGGATGTATCCTGATGCATCAACCGCTAAGATTATGTCAGTTGGTTTATAGTCAATTTGATCAAATAATTGTTTCATTACTTGAGTAAGATAAATTGGATCCAAAATTTCAAGCAGACCGTCAAGTGTTTGCACTATCATTGATTGACGACTACCAGGATAATTTAGCCGTTTTATGCTCCTAACTTCCATAGGAAGAATGGTAGCAAGCCTTGTTCCTATTCTTCGAATATAATCTTTCCCATAATCCCCGTTTTGTAGATCATCTTGGAGAAAATCATCCAATCCTCCTTCACTTGCGGATTGTACTATCCCTAATGCTATTGATGATGTTGTATCAGTATCTCCCAAAAGTAAAACTGCTTGCTTTAAAGTTTCCATTCCATCATGGGAATAACGAGTTAAAAGATACAATACTGCACCAGCAGTTTTTAATCCGTGAATAGGCACCCCATGATCTTTGTTTTCCTCTCCAAACAAAATTTCAGGTTTTAATTCACCCATTTTTGACACTTCAGCAAGATATTCTAATGACTCAGGATTAAACCCACCCATATTATCAATACAAAACTCAATAACTTCACTTGGTTGACCAAGATTATAAAAGAAATAATGAGAAGCAAGAGCAATTGCAACAGATGCTGTTATTGCACTATCAGTATTATGAGAGATTTGAGCATTAATAACACTATTTTCTACGACTTTTTTAATATCTTGTAGTACACCAATAGGTACTGCTCGCATTACTGCACCATTTCGTTCTGTATGGACCACATTATTGATAAAATCTTCAGGAGATTTTGATGCTTCTAATATAGATAAAAAACCTCTTGAATATCCTATGATATTATTTGATTTATATTCTTCCAAAAATGAATGAGTAAGATTCCTTCTGTCAAAACACATACCATATAATGTTTTTGCAACAGCTATAGACATTTGAGTATCATCTGTATAATGTCCTGGTTTGTGACCAGACTCAAATGGATAACAGTCATATTGAGTCATATTAAGGGCTTCTTGTACTTCGCTCCTTGATAAATTTTCATATCCAGCTCCAAATGCATCTCCTATAGCTATGCCTAGCATAAGATTTTGGCATTTCTTTATTGTATCCATATTCCATGAAAATTAAACAATATATTTAAAGTCTATCCACAAAGTCAAAGTAATAACTATCTTGGAATAAATCTTTTAAAAAAATTATCATAAACAATTAAAAAAGCAACTCTCATTCGATACATTAATATAGCTTTTTTTCTTTATTTTATATAGATGGTTCCAAAATTAACTAAAGCAAAAGCAATTGATGCAATAAAGAAATACCACCGAGCAGCAAATTACATTGCAGCTGCCCAAATCTACTTACAAAACAACGTTCTTCTAAATAAACAACTCAGTCATAAAGATATTAAACCAAGACTACTTGGCCATTGGGGAACAAGTCCAGGAATAAATTTTGTTTACGCTAATCTACAAAGATTAATCAAAGAAACAAATCAAAGTATGCTTTTTGTTTTGGGGCCAGGTCACGGATTTCCTGCACTACAAGCTAACTTATTTATGGAAGGTAGCCTTGAAAAATTTTACAAAAAAGCAAAGAAAACAAAAGCAGGTTTGCAATATATTACTAGCCAATTTAGTTGGCCTTACGGTTTTCCAAGTCACAGTAACCCGGGGGCACCAGGAGTTATTTTAGAAGGAGGAGAATTAGGTTACGCCTTAGCCACAAGTTATGGAGCTATTCTTGACAATCCCAATTTGATTGTAACTTGCTTAGTAGGAGATGGTGAAGCTGAAACTGGTCCAACAGCAACCGCTTGGCATTGCAACAAATTTATTGATCCTAAAACTAATGGTGCTGTCTTACCTATTTTGCATCTAAATGGATACAAAATCTCAGGACCAACTATTTATGGTAGAATGTCTAATTCTGAATTAAAAAATTTATTCAAAGGTTATGGGTACCTTCCGATTATTGTTGATGAAAAAGAAGATAATAAAATGTATAGCAGCATGTATAATGCAATAAATTTAGCTTACAAAACAATTACTAAAATTCAAAATGACGCAAGAAACAAAAAATCAAAGAAACAAAAAAACAAACCCAAATTTCCAATGATTATTTTAAGATCAAAAAAAGGTTGGACAGGTATAAAAGAATTACATCATAAAAAAATAGAAGGGAACTGTTTATCGCATCAAGTTGTGGGAAAGAAAGCGAAAACTGACGATTACGAATTAGAAAAAATTGAAAAATGGTTTAAATCTTACAAATTTGAAGAATTGTTTTCAGAAAAGACAGGATTCTGTAAAGAGATAAAATCTATAACTCCTAAAGAAAAATATTGTATGGGTTTAAATCATCATGCCTACGCTGCTAAGATCAAACAGAAACTCAAATTACCAAACATCAAAAACTTAACTGAGGACTCAAGCATCCCAGGGACAATTGGTTCTAGTAGTATGAGAAGAGCTGGAGCATATTTGGAACAATTAACTAAACTCAATCCTGATAATTTCAGATTATTTTCTCCTGATGAAACTTACTCTAACAAATTAGACGCTATGTTCAAATCTACAAAAAGAGCATTTGTATGGCCCAAAAAATCTTGGGACACTGATATAGCAAACTCTGGTAAGGTAATTGAAATGTTAAGCGAACACACACTTCAGGGTTTAACACAAGGTTACATTTTAACTGGCCGCCATGCCATTTTGGCTTCCTATGAAGCTTTTATTGAAATAATCAGTAGTATGGCTGACCAATATGAAAAGTTTATTAGAGTATCAAGAGAAATTCCTTGGAGACGTGGTGCAGCGTCTATAAATTACATTCTTACGTCAAGTGGTTGGCGTCAAGAACATAATGGTTTTTCGCATCAAAATCCTAAATTTATTAGTGGTATGTTAGAAAAACCAGGAAATATTGCCAATGTTTATTTCCCCCCAGATGGATCAAGTACTTTAGCTGTTTTAGAAAAATGCCTCAAATCAACAGACAAAATTAATGTTATTGTTGCTGGAAAAACTGTAGAACCTCGTTGGTTAACTTTAGATATGGCTAAAAAAGAATTAGAACAAGGTTTCATGCAATGGGATTTTCTAAGTGACAATAATCCAGACATCATTTTTGCAGCAGTTGGAGATTATCTAACCAAAGAGTCAATTGCAGCAATTCAATGTCTCAAGATAGATTTTCCTAATATAAAAATTAGATTCATTAACATTATGGAGTTAACTTCTATTGGTATTGGACAAATTACTGATGAAAATCACAACAAACTAAGAAAAAATAAACTTGCAAAATTATTCACAAAGAACAAACCAGTTATTTTTAACTATCATGGTTATCCAAATGATGTTAATTCACTTTTAATTCATCATGAAAACCCAAAAAGATTTCATGTTCACGGTTACACTGAACATGGTTCTACAACAACTCCTTTTGATATGCATGTGAGAAATCAAACAAGTAGATTTCATTTGTGTATAGAAGCTACAAACCTACTGCTAAAAGAAAAAAAGATTTCTAAGAAACAAGCTCAAAAGAAGATCATCTCTTTCGAACAAAAACTTAGAGATCATAAAAAGTACATCTTAAAGTATGGTGAAGACCCTGAAGAAATAAAATTTTGGAAATGGGAGAAAGTATGAATTCTAAAATATTTATAATGTCTAATATTGGAAGCAGTTCTAATAAATACTCTGTTTATATTAAAAATAAATCAAAAACTGAATTAATATTAACATTAAATAATAATAATAAGGGGAGAAAAAAAGAAAACTCTATTTTCAGTATAATCATTTCTAAATTAAAAAAACAAAATATTGATTTGCGTAAAAGTAATTTGATTTTTGGAGTTAGGGTGGTTGCCCCAGGAATCTTTTTTCAAGAACATCAAGTAATCAATCAAAAATATCTTAGCAGATTAAAAGAAATAAAACATTTAGCTCTACTTCACATCAAACCTGTTTTAAAAGAAATAACTATAATTAAAAAACATTTTCCAAAAGCCAAGATTATTGCTTGTTCTGATTCAAGTTTTCATAAAAGTGTCCCAAATTATGCTAAAACTTATGCGATTCCAAATAGGCTTACTAAGAAAAACCAAATTTATCGCTTTGGATATCATGGGTTAGCAGTCCAATCAGCGATCTCAAAATTAAAAAAAGAAAAAAAGTTAGCAAAGAAAACTATTATTTGTCATTTAGGAAGTGGCTCTAGTGTTACTGCAGTAAAAAACGGTAAAAGTATAGATAACTCTATGGGTTTTAGTCCACTTGAAGGAATAATGGGTTCGACTAGGTCTGGAAGTGTTGATCCAACTCTAAAAATCAGTAGCAAAATTCTCAATCAAGAATCTGGTTTTCTTGGTTTAACTGGAAATAATGACTTAAGAATAATCTTAGAAAAAATAAAAAAACAGAAAAAATCTAATAATAATAGCAAAGAAAAACAAGCTTTACAAATTTACATTCATCAAGTACAAAAAGCTATTGGCTCAGCAATTGCAATTTTAAATGGGGTAGATTTATTAGTTTTTACAGGGGGTGTTGGTGCAGGTTCTGCTTTAATTAGAAAATTAGTTTTAAAAAAATTAACATTTAGTAAAACTAAAATTAACATTGTTAAGGTTGATGAAATGCAAGAAATGTTTCAGATATGTTGGAAATTAACAAGAAATAAAGAACTGTCCTGAGTTGAGATTACAACTACTAAATTAAATCTCCATAATCTTTTTATATTATATTCAGTTTATGTTTATATGTTGAATTCTCCTCGAATAGATTATGACTGGGATTTGATTCTCAAAGCTCAAGAAATAGCTACAAGACAACATGAAAGTCAATATCGTAAGGGAACTTCTATTCCTTATATTCTTCATCCAAATGAGGTTGCCAATGCAATTTATCGAATGCATGGTAGTACTGCCCAAGTTTGTGCTGCTTATTTACATGACACAATTGAAGATACTAGTTATACTTTAGATGAATTATTAGTTGATTTTAATCAAGAAATTTATGATTTAGTTAACTTTTGTACAGAAAATATGGAAGAAAAAGGACCAATCCATAGTAAATCAAGTTGGAAAAGTCGTAAACAAGAAGTTATTGAGAAAGTTCAAGGTGCCAATAATCAGCAATTGGTCTTAATTTTTGCTGACAAGTATTGTAATTTAGAAAGTTTCTGTCGTGAGCAAAAAGATGAAGGTATAGAATTTTGGAGTCGGTTTAATGGAACAAGAGATGAGCAGCATTGGTTTTATTCTACTTTGTTTTTAACATTTGAAAAAGAATTAGGTTGTGATCCTAGATACGAACCACTTGTAAATGAATATAGGAGTAAGTTAGAATGTTTGTGGCCAGATATGTTTGTTAATTAATATGCCAACTAAACACAACTATCATTTTATTAATAAATAAAAATAGAAAATATAATTAAAAAACAAAGAAAATTATCTTTTATTTCTTCCACGTCCTTTCTGCTTACTACTTCTTTTAACCGATTTTTTCTCATTACTTACTGCTAAAGCTCTAAAAACTGATCGAATTGCAGCATCCAGTTTCCATTCAGTAGCTTCACTCATTAATCTTCCTTGACTTCCTTCGGTTTTAAGTTTTAGTTCATATTGATGAGCAGCTCCTTTAGCCTTCTTAATCTTCAGATGCAAAGAAATTTGAATTTCTTCTCCTGCTTTGCGTTGCAATTTTAAAGCTTCAGAGCGGATCAGTGCTAAAAATCTGGCTTCTTGCATATCATGTAGTCCTAATTTTTTTAGACCACGAATACTAAGTGCAAGATTTGGTTGAATAGAATCCTTAACAAAAGAATTCAACAAATCTTTTGTAGTAACCATCCCAAAAACTTTATCATGCTCTTGAACTATAATATCTCTAATATTTCTTCTATGCATTAAAGCAATAGCATCCATTAGAGTATTTTCTTTGGTTACAGTTAAAAGTGGTCCAGTAGCAATAAAAGATCCTACAGGCATTTGCATAACTGGCGTTCTATCAACTACAGCACCACGACTTTGGGCACCCCTACCTGCTTTTCCTGGGTTTGAAATTCTTTGATTTCCGGTCATTGCAACACGTAAAATGTCTCTTACTGAAAGAACTCCTTCTAGTTTCCTATCATTGAAAACTAAAGTGTTGTCTACTTTTTGTTTAATCATTACAGCTAGTGCTTTTGCTATTGTGTCTGTTTTTTTTAGAGGACCAGGTTTAGCTAATGTTAAGCTTGCAACTTTATTTTTTGCTTGTTCTAATTCTAAAGACAATTCTTTAAGTAAATCTAAAATTTTAACTAAACCAACCAGTTTTCCTTTTCTTTCTATAGGAAGAGTTCTAATTCCAGTTGCATGCATTAATTTTGCACAGGTCAGTAAGTCTAAGTCTTCAAGAACTATTGGAGTTTTTAGAATCACGTTTTTTGCTTTACTGTTAATATATTTTCTTCCAAGTAGTTTTTTTCTACTTACGATTCCTAAGTAACTTCCTTCATTATCTAAAACTACAGCATTTCTTTTTTTGTATTTGATAAGAGATCCAACTATCTTTGATATGTCATCTTCTTCTTTAAATGTCAAGAAATCTGTTTGCATTATTTGTTTTACGTTCATTTCAAATATCCTCCGATAAAACTCTTGAAACTTTTATTAAATTAACACCTATCCCCATAATTACTATTCTCTTTTATTATATAAACTCTATTGAACTGGAGAGAAGAAAACACAAATCATCCATAAACCTTAAAAACAGACAATTTCCAATCAGAAACATGTCAAAATACTTGCCAATTTGTATGCTTGCAGTTGGACTTTTAACTGCTTGTGATCAGACCAGAGTTGTGCCTCAAGCAGTTATTGATGCAAGTTATATGACTCCATCTTATCAATGGATTGAAGCTAGTGATAATGATATTAATCTTTCAAATATTAGTTTTCAAGGGAACTGTGAAGACGATGCTACAGAAAAACTACATAGTAGACTTGAAGATCAAATTGCAGGACACATTGTTATTGGTGAAGATTATTTGCTTGAGTTAGAAACATCATTTTATTTATCTGACGAAGGATTTATTCAAATACAACAATTAATTCTACCTCAACTCACCAAACTTTACAACCAACAAACTATCATCGACGCATACAATATTGAATAGTTTAAGCAATCTTTATAAAGAAACTATAGCATTTCTACTTAAAACAGACATGTGGGCGCTTGGCTGCTGCCTGAATCTGAAAAATTAACAAAAAAAAAGCTAAAAAACGAAAAGAACCAGAAAATCAAGAATCTGGTTTGATATACCGCACAAGCGGAGGCCGAAATAAAATGGGAATGTACAAATATGTTCAACAGCTTTGGAAAAAACCAAAAGCTAACTTAAACGAATTATACAGAGAAAGACTTCTAATTTGGAGACGTCAACCAAGCACAATTCGAATTGAAAAACCAACTAGAATTGATCGTGCTCGAAACCTTGGATACAAAGCAAAACAAGGATACGTAATGGTAAGAGAAAGAGTTATTCGTGGTGGTCACAAAAGGCCAATGCTTAAAGGAGGACGACGTCCTAAGAGATACACTCAAAGATTAAATTTGAGAAAAAGTTATGGGCTTATCGCAGAAGAGCGTGTTCAAAAAACTTACAAAAACTTAGTTGTTTTAAACAGTTATTGGGTAGCTCAAGATGGTCAGAATTATTGGTTTGAAGTTATCTGTGTAGATCCAAACCATCCTGTGATCAAATCAGATCCAAAAATGGCTTGGACAGGTAAGAAAGCAAACCAATCCCGTGTATTTCATGGGAAAACTTCTGCAGGGAAGAAATCTCGTGGTATGGCGAAAAAGGGCAAAGGTTATGAAAAAGCTCGTCCAAGTCGAAGAGCTCATGATCGGAAGCAATAAAATTTCTTTTTATTTTATTTTCATTTATTCTCTCATTCTAAACAAGTAATCATCTTCCACTAAACTTATAAAATAAAACCTTAAAACAAATTAAATACATGGCAAAAGTATTAGTAGCACTTGGAATGGGTGGACACACTTCTCAAATCTTAAGATTAGTTGATGGGATTGAAGAGAAACACGAATTATGCTACCTTATATGTACTGATGATAAAACCAGTAAAGCTAAGATTAGAAAACCTGGTCCAATTTATTACATGAAAAATCCAAGAGATATGAAAGACAAATTTTTAGGCAAAGTTGCTCTTAAGATGGTTCCAGCTAGTTTAGATGTAATTAATGTTTTAAGACACTCAAGACCTGATGTTGTTTTATGTAGTGGGCCAAGTATGGCAATACCTTTGTTTTGGATAGCAAAGATATTTAGAATCAAGACTATCTTTTTAGAGAGTTGGGTAAGAGTACATAATAAAAGTCAAGCAGGAAGGTTTGTTTATCGAATTACTGACTTGTTTATTGTTCAGTGGAAGAATATGTTACATCAATATCCTAAGGCTAAGTTCAAAGGGAGGTTATCGTAATTAAGGTCAGTAAGGGCGAACACACTGCCAATTACGAGCACCAATCATAAAACATATTGAAAGCGTTGCGGGGGTTGCACCATCCGGGTCGCAGCTTCCTCAAATAAAACATTGAGGTGTGAGTGGCAGTGTTCCGAGGAGTAGCTTGCTACGACGAAGCCTTACTGACCCACGCCAGAAATAAAAAAAATCAAAAAATGACACCAAAAAAACCAGAAGAACTTTTTGCTACAGTTTTCGTTACAGTAGGTAACGGCAGATTCGATCCTTTGATCAAAGAAATCGATCGACTAAAAGAGATTGGAAAAATTCCTAGCAAAGTTATCATTCAAATAGGTCACGGATCTTACGAACCCAAACATTGCGAGTTCTTCAAATTCGCTCCAAAGTTGCATGAGTATTATGACAAAGCCAGTTTTGTTATTTGTCATGGCGGACCTGGGACTGTTTTTGAAATTCTAAGACGCAAACTTCCAGTGATTGCTCTTGCGAATCGTGATAGAACTGATCCAAGACATCAAGTTGAGTATTTGGAAGGGATTTCAGCTGAAACAGAAGCACTTCTTTATTGTCCTGATGTTAAAGAGCTTGAGAAGTATTTGAAGATAGCAGAAGAGCATGACTTCATTCCATATGTTAGGCCAGAGTGTAAGATTCATGAATTACTTAATGAGTTTTTGGATGAAGTGGATGAGAAGAACTAAATTAATATATTAGATGATTATTGCCTTCATAAATGAAAAAATATCTCACAATCACAATCCTCGCGGTTCTTTTTCTAAGTTTATACTCCTATTATGATATTTCAATAGAAGACTTAGGCGATATAGGAACAATTACAGGAGCAGCAACTGGTTTACCCGAACAAGAAATAATTGAAGAGACTATTGAAACAACAGATAATCAAAACACAAACGAAGCAATCCAAGTCACATTCTGTCCAACACAAAACTGTGAAGAAACTTTACTAAACTTCATAAACGAAGCCACAACCACTTTACACTGCGCTTTCTATGACATTGGTTTAGAATCAGTGCAAGATGCCTTAAGAAATCAAGCAGAAAGAATAGAAGTGCAAGTTGTAACTGACGATGAATATTATGACAAATTCTCTGAAGATTTCGTCAAAGAAGATGGCTACGCTTACATGCACAACAAGTTTTGTATCTCAGACAATAATAAAGTTCTAACTGGAAGTATGAACCCAACAGACAATGGTGCAAACAAGAATGATAACAACCTATTAATCATTAATTCAGAAAACTTAGCAACAGCTTTTGAAGCTGAATTTCAAGAACTTTGGAATGGAGTTTTCAAAAAGGGAAATCCTAACGCAATATCCATAAGCTTAAACGATATAACCATCGAATCTTACTTCTGCCCAGATGACGATTGTGCAAATGCAGTTGAGGAAGAAATCAAAGAAGCAAAAGGATCTATTTATTTCATGACTTTCAGTTTCACTCATGAAGGTATTGCTAACAATATTTTAGTGCAACATGAATTGAACGAATTGGATATCAAAGGAGTGTTTGAATCAAGAATGAATTCTCAATACAGCAAATTTGAGGTATTCGATTACCAAGGAATTGAGGTTAGAAAAGACGGCAACCCTAATAGTATGCATCACAAAGTGTTCATTATAGACCAAGAGACAGTAATTACTGGGAGTATGAATCCTAGTAATAATGGGATTGATAATAATGACGAAACTCTTTTAATCATTCATTCAAGCGATATTGCCAAGCAATTCACAGAAGAATTCAACAGAGTCTGGGCTGAAGCTGAAGAGTAAGTGGTCACCTAAAAACAAAAAATTTAAATAAGTGGACACCATAGAGAGTATATGTACTTAGAAATAAGAGAAATTGGAAAGAAAAAAAAGTATTATCTTACTCATTCTTACAAAAAGGAAGGCAAAGTCCAGAAGACTCGTCGTTATTTAGGTGAAAATTTAAGTAACAAACAACTTCTAAAAATTCGTCCACAAGCAGAAAAAGCTATCAAAGTTAAAATTAACGAAAGTAAGAGAATTAATAATCCTTTTAACACAGTCCTTTCAATAGAAGAAATTAAAGAGATTGATAATTTAATCTCAAAAAATTATGTAAAGATCCAACATCTTTCAAAAAAACAATGGAATGAATTTACTGAGAGTTTTACCTATAACACAAATGCTATTGAAGGTTCTACTCTAATCCTATCTGAAGTTAAAAAGATCATCTCTAACAATATTTGGCCTCAAGATGCTCCAAAAGAAGATATTGCTGAAGCTCAAGGAGTTAAAAGTGCTATTGATTACATCCGAACTTGTAAAACTCAGTTATCAATTAAAATTATTAAAGAGATTCATGAAATTATCTTTCAAAATTCTAAGTCTTTCGCCGGAAAGATAAGAAAAAAAGGAGTAGAAGTAGTTATTAGAGATTTCAAAGGAGAGATTGTTCACCAAGGTGCTCCTTCAATTTTGGTTTCAAGTTTACTAAAAGAACTAGTTACCTGGTATCAAAGAAATAAAAACAAATATCATCCAATTGTTTTAGCAGCAGTAGTCCACAACCAATTTGAGACAATTCACCCTTTTGCAGATGGAAATGGAAGAGTCGGTAGAGTTTTACTAAATAATATACTGATTAAACATGATTTTCCTCCAATCAACATTGAATTTAAACACAGGCGTGAATATTACAGATCATTACAAGAATACCAAAAAAGAGGAGATCTTCGTCCTACAATAGAATTATTCTTAAAGGAATACAAGATATTAAAAAGAAAATTTAGGTGACCACCCTTTCCAAAAAAGTGGACACCCAAATCAACAAATATTTAAGTTAAAATAACTTTCTTACACTTATGCTCTTCGCAAAAGACCATCTAATTCATAATTTTCCAAAAAGATACCCTTTGTACAAAAAAATATTTGCTAATTTCATCTATGTTCTTGGAGGAATTGTAATTCACCATAGAAAAAATAGTCTTACTCACAAAGATATATTTAGAGCCAAACATAGAATGTACAAAGGAGACATTGTTCTTGTTGGCAATTTAAGAGAGTTATCTAGTTTAGCAATTTCGGGAATTACAACTCATGCTATGCTTTATTTAGGAAGAAGAAGGTTTGTTGGTGCAGTAGGTGACGGAGTATCCTTATCAACTTGGCACCATGTAGCAACAGAGTATGATGTATTAATTATTCTTAGAATTCCAAGGTACGTTAAAGGAAGAAGAAGAATGATTCAAGAAGCTTGTTTATTTGCTGAAAAACAATTAGGAAAGCCTTATGACTTCTTTTTTGAAAGTGATTACGCCAAATACTTCTGTACAGAATTAGTTAATTCTGCTTTTCATCATGCTAAGTTTCACACTGGTCTCTCTTCAGTGAAACCTTCTCACAATGTTTTAGAAAAGATAGAGAAGAAAATTTTCAGTGGAACCCAGGCATTGAAACCAGACAAATTCTTAACATCAAACTTTGATATTGTGTTTATATCTCACAACTTAGAGTATAAAGATGGTAAGTTACATTTGAATGAGGATTAATTCAAATTTACAGAACTGGTCTCTCTACGGCAAGTACACCTATTCCCAACATGAAACAATGATAATTTAGAAACTTTAAACTTCAAAGGTGTCTTAGTAAATTCTTCTTTTTCTTCAAAATCAAAAACACCTAAAGAGATATGAGGATGAAAATTCTCATAAGCATAACTCTCAATATAATTATTCAATATTTTCATACTTCCTTCACTGATACTTGTTTCTTCTCCTTCAACTAGAACTAAAGCATCTTTACTTTCGACTAAAAAAGGTCTTACAATTTCAATGGCTTTTTCATGAAAGGATCTTAATATATCTGAAATAACAATGTCAAGATACAAAGTATAACTTCCATCTTTTTGTGCATATTTTCCAAAACCACTGATATCTAAATCTATTTCAGTTTTATCTTCTAAAATCTCATTAAGTTTGTTTGAGATAAAAGCAATGTCTTTCTCATCAACACATCCTAACGCTAAACTAATATGTGGGATAAAATCCTCTTTTCCTAATTCAAAAAATGCTTTATCTAAATCCTTAGCTCTTTTATTAATATTTAAACAATAATCTATTACTTCATCTGAAGGAATTAGAGCGATATCAATTGCTTTAACTGCCATTATGATTACTTCTTTAACTCAAGATATAAATAATTAACCTATCCTATCCAATATCTCATGAGCATCTTGGCTAGCTAAATGTTCTTTGAGAAAAGCTAGATCCTTTCTAAGTAGAAACTTACTTCGCAATTGTGACTTCTCCTGCTCACTAACTCTTGCTAACTTATCAACTAGAATTAAACCATAAGGATAGCCTAAGAAGGTTGGGTCTTTTGATTGGTCCAACAGACTTCCTAAAACAGTCTTTTCCCCATCGAATCTGAAAACATGCCAAGCAGACCAATGCAATTTCACAAAATGCAATTTCTCGCTAAAAGAATAAACCCATGGATTATTCATAGAACAAATTTTATTCAAATAAACTACAGGATTCTTACCACTTACAGTAAAGAGTTGAGTTGTTTTAGCGAGTGCACAAACTCTCGAAGGCAAACTGTCAATTATCTCTTGCTCTTTTGGATACCTTGCATCTAAACTGCCATCTAAAATTACATATGCTTCTGGATCTTTCTCAGCCAGTAACTTTGTCAGCTTTAATTCCATAAAACGTCTTACAATCCCCCCCAACTTTGTAATTGGAGCTCTTTGTCTTCCAGATTTAATCATTTCATTGCTTGAAGAAACCATTAATTCTTCTTTTTCAAATGTAATTCCCTCAATCTTTTTTCCATCTAAAAACAATTCAGCAATGTAATAGATCTGATCACGAATAGTTTCGGTTCTAACTAAACAATAAGCGTTCAGTTTGTGAATTTCTTTTCCTTTATCAGAAAAACTAACTGCAGCAACTCTTAAGTATTGCAAACAAAAATTCCCTGCAACTAACAGTTCTGCTTGGCCACCATCAACAAAGTAAACTTTCTTTAACTCTCCTTTTCCAATCTCAGAGAACCGAGAATGATCTATTTGCAAAACTTCTCCCTTATACAAAAGTGAATCAACTTTATCTTCTTGTCTACAAATTTCTTGAAGCTTGGCTACTATTTCTTCATTCATAATAACATCAGCATCATTCTTACTTAATAAGATTCTGCTTTTAAAAACTACAAACCCAATAAAAATAAATATTCCAAAAACTTTCCCTTATCAAAATGCATAAAATTACTATCATAGAAACTACTGTTGCTAAAGAGGAGCAAGCTCAAACTATAGCAAAAACCTTGCTTAACAAAAGAATTATTGCCTGTGCGAACATTACAAAAATTCAAAGTCTTTACAATTGGGGAAATCAAGAACAAAACGAAGAAGAATTCAAAATATCTTGTAAAACTCTAAGAGAAACTGAAGATCTTTGTCATAAAACATTAGAAGAATTGCATCCTTACAGAGTTCCCATGATTTTAATTAAATCAGTTTCTTGCAATGAAGAATACTACAATTGGGTAAAAGAAAAAATAAGTCCAATAAAATAAAATCTACTCCTTATCGAAACTGATCACAAACTCTTGCTTCTTAACTTTAGCTTCAACAGTATGCTTATGTTTCTTAGCAGCCTTCTTTGATTCAACTAAAACATGGCTTGCACCTACCTTTGCTTGAATCATTTCTGTAAACTTAGACACAGCTTCAGCCAAATCTTTAGGTACTTGCAAATGCAAAGTAATTACATCAGTTTTTTCAAGTCCTGCTTTCTTTCTCTCATTCTGAACTAATCGCATTAATTCTCTTGCATATCCTTCTGCTTCTAATTCAGCTGAACGAGACATGTTCACATACACAAATCCGCCTTTGAAAGACCCTTCAGTAAATCCTTTTGGAACCTCACGAGAAACCAAAAGATCATTCATTGAAATTTGTGCATCACTCTTATCAGATAAATGAAATACATAACTACCTTTCTCCTCTATTGAAGATAAAACATCAACCATTTTAACTTTAGATAAATGTTTAATTACTTCAGGTGATTGTTTTCCAAACCGAGGCCCTATTGTTTTCATGTTAACTTCAGCTTCAACTTTTACACCCGGCAAGTTTGGCATTACAGTAATATCCTTAACATTAAGTTGAGATTTCAATAGATCTCGCAGACTCTCTACTGCTTTAACAGTTTTTGAATCTGCACTGACAACAACCAACTCTTTAATTGGCCATCTCAAACCGAGTTTTGCTTTCTCCCTTGCATTCAAAGATGCTTGCATAACTAAGTCTAAAGTTTGCATTTGTGCTTCAAGTTTGGTGTCCATTAGTTTTTTCTCAACTTTTGGCCACATGTAGTGACTAATACTCTCTTCTTCCAAAGAAAATTCTTCTTTTAAATTCAAATACATTACTTCACTTACAAATGGACAAAACATCTGTAACATCTTAAGTCCATCAAGCATAACTTTAGCAACTGTAAAAAGCACAATCTCTTTCTCTTCTTTGCTGCCAGTTGCTAATCTATCTCTCACCATTTGCACATAGTTACGTGACAAGTTAAAAAACAAAGCTTCGATGACATCTCCAACTTTATCTAAACGATAAGTTTCCATCAAATCAGTAACTCGTGTAAGAGTAGACTGCAGATTACTCAAAATATACTTCTCAGAAGAACCCAGTTGCATTTCTTCTAAATCAGCATCCAAAGCGAAAGGGTTAATTCCACTTTCTTTAGCTGAACTAATCAAGAGCTTATGCAAATTCCAAACTATTTTCAAAAACTTTTCTTTAACAACAATTTCTTCCCAAGAGAAACTGATATCTTCTCCTGCTGTTGTTGAAGCCATATACAAACGCAAAACATCTGCTCCGTGTTTGTCAATGATTTCGTATGGTGAAGTAATGTTTCCTAAGCTTTTGGACATCTTAACTCCTTCAACATCAGTTACAAAACCGTGCATGTATACATTCTTAAAAGGCAGTTTATCAAAACCAAGTGCGCTTGCAACCATTAAAAGGTTGAACCACCCTCTAATTTGATCTTTTCCTTCTAAGATAAAATCTGCGGGGAAATATCTCTTAATCAATTCCTCGTTCTGAGGATAATCTAAGCAATTCCAACTAGCAGTCCCAGCATCAATCCAAACATCTAAGATATCAGGAACACGTTTAAACACCTTGCCATCCTTCTCAATAGTTATATCATCAATGAAAGGAATGTGTGGGTTTTTTACTTTTTGTCCAGACAATTTCTCAAGTTCAGTTATACTCCCAACAACAATAAATTCTTCTTCTTCAGTTTTAGGATCTACATACTTCCAAATAGGAATTGGTGTTCCCCAGAATCTTTGTTTGCTGATAGAATTGTCTCTTAAGTTTTCAAGCCAACTTCTAAATGCGTTCTTACTTGTCTCTGGATTCCAATAAACTTTTTCATTCATGGCCAGTAATTTTTCTTTCAAATCTTCCATTTTAAAGAACCATTGTTTTGTGGTTCGAAAGATTACTGGTTCATGGCTTCGCTCCCCATAAGGATAATCATGAGTGTATTTTTCTTTAGCAATTAATACTCCTTCATCATCAAGCATTTGAATGAATTTGCTATCATCATCTTTAGCTTTGAGTCCATTCATTTCGTCTTTGAAATCCGCAAAGAATCCTTCTTCGTTAACGCAGTTGAATGGAGGAATTCCATTAGTATGGCCAACTTCATAATCCTCTGGTCCGCAACCGGGAGCTGTGTGAACTAAACCAGTTCCTGATGTATCATCACAATATTCTTTTGTGAGTAGAACAGTAAAAAGTTTTTTTGCTGCTTGAACATTTTCTGGCAGTTTGTCAAATACCTTCAGTGGATGCTCATAAGATTTTCCTTCTAGTTTCTTTCCTTTGTATTCTTTGATAACTTTGAATTTTTTTATCTTTGCTTTCTCAAGTACAGATTCGTGAAGGGTTTTTGCTAATGTCCAGACTTCTTTTCCACCGTTAGTTTCAACTTCCACATCCACATAGTCCAGATCTGGGTTAACCATGATTGCAAGGTTAAGTGGGATTGTCCAAGGAGTAGTGGTCCAGATTACAAAGTGTGAATCTTTTGGAGCTCCCTTAGTTGTCCTTTTGAATTTGATATAAATTGAAGTATCGGTTACAGATTTGTATTCTAGTTCGTGTTTAGCTACAGCTGAAGCTGTTGCTGCGTCCCAATGCATTGTTCTAAGACCCTGGTACAATCTTTTCTTTTTGTGTGCTTGTTTTACTAGCCACCAAACAGAACTTATGAACTCTTTTTTGATAGGCTGATATGGATTAGAGAAGTCAAAAGTGGTTCCTAAGCGTTTAAAATCCTTATCCATGATGTGCATAATTTCTGTGCAGAACTTTTCACACTCTGTTGCAAACTTGTCTAAACCAAAATCTAAGATATCTTGTTTATCTTTGAGATTAAACTTTTTCATAACTTTTTGTTCTGTTGGCAGACCATGCATATCATAACCATTTCTGTCCCAAACATCAAGTCCTTGCATTCTCTTATATCTTAATACAACATCTTTTAGAGACATGTTCCAAGCATGTCCTAGGTGAATGTTTCCAGAAGTGTAAGGTGGTCCTTGTAAGAAGTAATACTTCTTTTTTCCAGCTCCTCTTTTACGAAGAGCTTCTACTGTTTTCTTTGAGTGCCAGTAGTGTAGTACAGCAGTTTCATTATCTAGTGAATATTCTTTAAATTTCATAGAAGATAAGAGAGTAAGAGATTATATAAAAAGCTATTGAGGGAATTGGTGCTGTAGAAACCAATCTTTTTGTCAATTCCTCTACATATCACTAGGCAAATCAGGCATATCTACACTAGGTCCAGAAGAAGGGAGATCGCTTCCGCCATTTACAGAATAACTTCCTCCATTACTAACATCTTGCTGTCTTGCTAACGCTTCTCTAAACTCACTATCTTGAGCCAAACGTTCCATAAACGCTTTGTTACCATTTTTCTTCAAAGCTTCCTGCTCAACTAAAACCTGCCAAAGAGGAGTTGCTTCATACTGGCCTTTAGTAATTCCTTCTTCTTCTAAATTAATAGGATACATTGCCTGACCAACACTAGCCAAATAATCGTCTCCTTGACTAACTAGTTTAGCTTTCCCAGAATCCAAAAGGTCACTCAATCTAATTGGATCATAGTTTACAGCTTCTTTAAGATCATCATCTAAATATCCAATTCCCTTTGGAGTTACAATATAATCTCCTTTAGCATTTCTTAAAACAGGGACTCCTTGCTCATCAATCAATTTTTGCAAACCGGCTGCTTCACTTGCAGGGATTCCATTTCTTTTGCTAATTCCTAAATCATCTTCATTTGCATAACGAATATCAAAAGTCCCTTTGATTTCATCATCAGTCATAATTGTTCCTTTCTTAAAGTCCTTAACAGTAGAATAAGCACTGGTTGCAGTAAGTTCTTCTTCACTTAAGATTCCTGCTTGCAATGCTTTTCCAACTAATCCATAAATTTCTCTTCTCTCTAAGGTTCTACTTCGCTTAACGTTAAGCGGAGACCAAACATTATCAATTACATCCATCCATTGTTCATCTTCAATTGGAGCAAGAACATATTGTTGAGCTGCACCACTGATGTGTTCATTTGCTTTTTTCTGAAGTCCACTTCCCCAATTGTAAGGCATATCTTCAAATTTCAAACTAGCATTTTTGGTAGCATCTTCAATGTCTCTAAAACTAATTCCAAATGCTGCTTGCACTAATTGTTTAATTTTAAATTCTCTTGCTGTTTCATCTAATTCATCAAAAGTTTTTGGATCGATTCCAAATACTTCAGCAGCTTTGACAGCAAGACCCTGCATTACTTCTTCCTGATTTCCTCTTAAGTCAGCTGCACTATAACTTGCTGTTTGCGGGATTCCTTCTGCCGCTCTCTCTAAATCCCATTTGTTTCTAACTTCATCTAAAACTGCTTTTACTTGATTTTTACTTTGTTCCCCATATTCTCTAATTAATGAAAAGTTTAATCTAAATCTTTGATCAAATTCTTGAGCATTAAGTCCAGTATAATCTACATTAAATCCTTTATCTGATAAAGCATAATTAAGATCTAATTCTTTCAGTGGCCCTCGATTTCCAAAAATATCTTCTAAAGTTTCTTCGGCAACAACCGTTCCAATTTCTTCAAATTTAACTTTTTGTTTTGCGTGGTCAAGAGTATGCTTCCCATAGAGAACAACTCTCATGGTTCCACTAAGAGTTCTTTGTACATGATACTCACTAGCACCAACTAATTGATGAGTTTGGCTATCAAATTCCCCAATACAAAACGCACCATGTGATCCTTCTTGAGCATGATCTATTGCTAAAACACCTGGAGTAAAAGTTAATTGTTTAAACTCAGCTCCAGTTTCATCATCTTGATAATTAATCCAATCAATTGTCGCACTAGCACTGTGGTGGTGCCCGTTCACCAAAAGTTTTGGCATAGGTAAACCTACACTTTTCCTTGCGCTCATAAAACGATGTAAATAAACTGAAAAATTATCTTTGTGTTTTCCTTCTGAAGGCGGTGCAACGTGAGTTACTAACAGATCAATTTCATTTCCTTCTTGATCTTCAGCTCTTGGATTAGCTAATAATGATTGCAGAGGTCTTGCCCGATTAACTCCTTCTTGTTGGTTATCACATAAGAATCCTCTTGTGGTTCCAGCTCCACCAACAGGCGCACTTCCTCCACCAGACGCCCAAAGAACTTTCATTCCGTTATCTTCTTGAGTAAACCCTGTACCCCGATAGTTGTCTCCAAAAATTCTTTGAATTTCTTCTTCTCTATCCCAGTTACCTCCAATAGTAATTAGGTTAGGATCAATTTCTCGAGTTAAACTATAAGTTCTATCCGCATGCTTACTAACAGTCGCTTCAGAAGCTGCTGCTGCACTTGTGATCATATCAATTTGTGCTTGACTGTATTTCCCTTCTTTTAATGCCTCTCTTAGAGGACTATCTACTCTTAATTGAGCTCTTGCCCTCTCGGTAATCAGACCTTGATCTCTAGTATAATCAGAACTTAATTTTTGAAGAATATCTCCAAGACAAATTCGAGTATCTACTCCTTGACTCTCAGCAACTTGCCTTGCCATTCTTAGACCTTGCAAGTTGTTGTGCGGGTCTCCAATAAACATTACAGAATAAGTGCCATTTTGACCTGGTTGAATAGGGCTAGCGCCATCTAATCGGCTCTCCAAATTAGCCTCGTCCCCCTCTGCACTCTGGTCTTGTTGTGTCATCTTAGAACATTATTCAGATAGGAACTTGTATATATAAATGTTTCTATTGGTTTGTCACTGTTTAGTGACTATTTTGGCAATTTAAGTCACAACAATAGATTCTACTTTCAAAAAAGCCAAATTTGTGCCCAGATATCAATTAAAGAGAAATTTAGGCGTTAAAGTAAAAAATAAAGTAAAAATGACTAATATTAAAGAAACTAAAAGAAAACTAAAGAGAATTACTTCTTCTTTTTATCATCATCTTTTTTTATCTTAGGTGGATTTCCTTTATACTTCTTCTTCAAAACATCTCTTAAAGAAGATTCATTCAATCCGCCGCCAGTTACATGACGATTCATTAAATCGCGTGCCTCTTCAAGAGTTACCTGTTGACCTTTCCTAAGTTTGTCTTTAAGTCCTAATTTATCAACAATTCCACCAATATCACTATCTTTAATATGATCACTTGCATTAGCATACAAATTCTTCCTAATTCCTTCTGTTAGTTGTGCTGCAATTCTACCACTAAACAAATCATAATTGAGATTAGCTCCATAATTACCAACGATATCTTGTAATTGTGAGGTTGTTATTCCAGCATATGCTTGTAGAAGCATTTGTTTATGGAAATCATCTTTTGCTTCCATTCCGTGATCATCTTTTATTTTTTTTACATAAAAATCAGTAATTGTTTTAGTAAAGTCTTGTTGGACATCATTATCATCTAATCGACTAAAATCTATGTTTCCATCACTATCTTTTAGATGTTTTTCTACCCCTTCAGAAAATCCCTTATTCACCATATGTGAATGAGTATCAGCTAATTTTTTCGCATAAGTAACGTTTTTCTCATGTAATTTATACATATCAGGTGCTTCTGATTTTAACCAGAACACAGGCACTCCTGCGCCACTTACAGCGCCAATAATTTTTAGAATAGTAGGTATTATAGTTTCCATCACATTAGTAATAAACAATTTCTTTCTTTTTAAGGTTTATGGCACAACAGACTTCATCAATAACAAATATATTTATAATGCATTCAAAATTCACACTAAAAATCACCCCATCACTCATCAATTTGACGACCATAAAATAACTTCTCTCTTCCTTCTAATAATTGATAAATTTGCCCTGCTTGAGGCATATCATCTTTGCAAATATAAGCTAAAGTTTCATAAGCATCTCTTACATCTTCCCAAAAATCGCTTAAGAAAAAAGTCGCGTCATCAGTTATTACTCCAAGTTCAGTTAAATTTACTGCAGGCAAATCAACGGCTTCTCCTAGTAAAGCATGTAATGTAGAGAGTAATTCTACATTTGACATTCTATCATAACTAATTACTGAATCATTCATAAAAATCGTCCAAAACAGCCAGATAAACACTATTTTTTAAATCTAACCTATTTTTTTCCAAACGAACACTTAACCCAAATGTCCCACTGCCTGGCAAAAACATATATATATGTAAAATATAGTTAACTTTGAGCAGTTAGTTCTGTCTCAGAGAATGTGGGGAAATTTTGAGACAAAAACCTTTTGGTGCCAAAAATGTCTTAAACATTTTTGAGCAAATCAATAAATAACAAATACTAGAGGAAAAATCTATGGCAAAAGCAATTAAGAAAGGGAAGAAATCATTAAAATCAAAATCAATTAAAGCAGTAAATCCAAAAGATGGGGCTGCAAAAGCTGCAGGTGCAGTAGCAAATACACCTAATTTACCTCCTGAGATGCAGAAAAAATTAACTTTACTTCAAGAAAAATTAGCACAATTCAAAGATAAAGTTGTAGACAAATTTGGAGATTACATTGTAGGAATCACTGTTTTGCCACCAGAAAAACCGCAAGTAGCACCAGATGGAAAACCTCTACCAGCTGATCCTAAAGCAAAAGTTAAAAATCCTGATGAAGTTCCAATTCTAGTTTTAGTTGATGATACAACAAGCACTAAAATGACTAAAGATGAACTTCATAGAAAATTTTCTACTATAATAACTGAAATTGCTGGCAAGGTAGACAAAAATTTCAAAGCTCAGAGTATGTTATTAACAGACCTTTGGCAGAATTATTATGATGCCAAATACGAAATTTCTAAATTAATTGCAATGTCCGCTCCAATTTATGATACTGGAATGTTAGCTGCGATTAGAATCTCAGAAATTCACAAAAGTATGGTTATCAAGAAATTCGAGAAATACATTCTTTCATACGTTTTAGCTGGGTCCTTAACTCAAGGGCGAGCAACTGAAAAATCAGATATTGATGTTTGGATTGTAATTGATGACACTGATGTTAAGAAGATGAGCCGATTAGAATTAAAAGAAAAACTAAGAGCCATCATTATCGGAATGGGTGCTGAAGCAGGTCAAATAACTGGTATAACTAACAAGCTAAACATCCAGGTTTACATCTTAACTGATTTCTGGGACTCTCTAAAAGAAGCAAACCCAATTATCTTTACATTGCTAAGAGATGGAATTCCAATGTATGATCGTGGAATTTTCATGCCTTGGAAACAACTGTTAAGACTTGGAAAAATTAAACCTAGTCGTGAAGCAATTGATATTTTCATGAGTAGTGGAGAGCAGATGCAAAAGAGAATTCAACATACTCTAAGAAATGTGGGTATGGAAGATTTATTTTATGCAGCCTTAACTCCAAGTCAGGCTGCAATCATGCTTTATGGGCTTCCTCCACCAACACCAAAGGAGACACCAGAAGTTCTTGAAGATATTTTTGTAAAGAAAGAAAAACTCTTGGAAAAGAAGTGGATTCAAATCTTAAAACGTAATGTACAGGTTAGAAAAGATTTAGAACATGGCGATAGGAAAACAATTTCCGGAACAGAAATTGATAAGATGATTAAAGAAACTGAAGAATTTCTTGCCAGAATCAAAAAATTGTTTACTCAGATCGAAGAGCGTAAGGATCAAAATAGTTTGATCCATTTGCATGACGAGGTTGTAACCATCATTCGTGATATTCTTAAGTTAGAAGGTGTAACTCGTGCTAAGGAAAGCGAAATTTTAAAGATATTTGAAGAAGAATTAATTACTTCTGGAAAAGTCCCAGCCAAATTTTTGCGTGAGTTAAAAGAGATTGTAGCTGCGAAGAAGAAAACCGAAGCAGGAAAACTTAGCAAGTCTGAATTGCATAAAGCTAAGCAAGGAAGTATTGCTTTGATTCGTTTCTTAGTAGATTATTTGCAAATGAAACGTGGACTTGAATTACAAAGAGCTAAGATCCGAGTTAAGCATGGTTCCAAGTTTGCAGAGATCACTTTACTTGAAAAAGAAGCTTTTATTGTTCGAGACATTGATGCTCGTGATGGTAAGATTGAGAAAGCTTCTCTTAACAAAGATGGCAGCTTAGGTGTTGCTAAGAAAAGTAGTCTTGAAGAGTTTGAGAAGGCTTTGTCTGGTGCTAAATTTCCAGGGAGAGTTTTCATTAAGGAACCTGTTTTCGAAGCTATTAAGAAACACTTTGGTAAGGAAGCAGAGATTCTGTTGAATTATTAATTAACATTGGCGCGCTGGCCAATGCAGGAGTGAAGAGAAGCAGAATCAATCAATGACGAATATTTTGGAGCGGAGCGAACAAAATCTGCGCGAAGTCATTTAGAGTAGCCCTGCCTCGCCCAACGCCAATTTTTTATTTTAATTTATTCTATTATTTTCTCTTTTATTTTATTTTTACCTCATTTAGCCATATTTCTAGCATGTTTTCCTTAATATTTTCTAAAAATTTAAATAGAGAGAAATTATTCTTCATTTACTATATTTAGTATTAAAATATAAAAAAAGAGGTATGGAAAAAGTGGAAGAACATAAAGTTTTAACAGGAATGCTACTCATAGCATTAGTTGTTTCTGTAGTAGGGACAGTAATTACATTAGATAGACTAGGTGCAGTAGGTGGAGTTAACAGTGCAAATGGATTAACTGGGGCTGCCGGTGGAACAGGTGACTTGAATATCACTCAAGATATTACAATCACTTTGCCAGATTCTGGAATTGATTTTGGAAATGGAAAAGTAGACCCTAGTGCAGGATATGCTTTAGTAAGTAGTTCAGCGAATACAGCCGATGGGACTTGGAAAAACAATACTGGAGATGCAGACAACATCACAGTTAGAAATGATGGAAATGTAGGAGTAAATATAACTGTTCAATCTAATAAACAAGACGGAAACCACACAACTAATAGTTTCATTTGTCAAAGTGACGCTGGAGGATGTGGTGTAGGTTATGATGATGGTGGAGAAAATAATGCTTTACAATATGCTTTTGGAGCAGTAAATAATGAAGCAGGATCTTGTACCATTTTGGCAGTAGGAACAACTGCTTTTACTAAAAAGGATGTAAATTATGACTTCTGTGATTGTTTGAAAACAGGATCTACTCAAGATGAGGCAGCACTTTTTTTAGACATTGGAATTCCTGCTGATGCACAAGGACAAAAATCTTCAACATTAACTTTTACTTCAACTGCTGCAGGCGGAGCTGGATGTTAAGTTAGATTTTTTTCTTTTTTCTTTATTTTTTTTTCTTTAATATCAAAATCATTCTAAAATACAAAATTTAGTAAATTATAAAAAGCCTAAAATTGTCTTTAGTAATTAGGATGATTACTATCAAGAAAAAAAAAGCTAAAAACAAGACTAGTTCCAAGAACTCTAAAAAAGGAAAATCTGTTTCTAAGAAGTCATCAGTAAACAAAAAGACTAGATCAACTAAAACAAGAGTAACTACAAAACAGTTAGATTCTGAACTAAAAAAAGTTTTAGGTGTTGAAGAACATATTGAAGATGAACTTAAAAGTCTCAAAAAACTTGAGAAAAAAGTGGATAAAGAAGAAAGAATTAATTTGAAAAAACAACAAGAAATCAAAAAAGAAGAAAAAAGAATTGAATCCCAATTATTTCAATTTGGAAAGTTTACCTTCAAACGTAAACACATGCTTGAATTAATCCGAGGAACCGCAGGTGCATTTTTAGGAGTTGGTCTTGGAAAAAGTCTTTTAAGTTATGAAACATTAGCCACAGAATTACCTTGGACTAATATATTAGGAATCTTAGTCTTCATTTTTATTGTCTCTGGATTATTAATTTACAAAACAGAGTATGATTTTATCAAAAAAGAAGGGATGTCTATAGTATATCGAAAACTTTTAACTTTATATTTAATTAGTGTTATAATTGAATTTTTTGCTTTGTGGTTATTTGGAGGAATTACTGGATATAATGCTGAATTAGTCAAACTTATGATTTTAGGTAGCTATGCTGCAATGGCCGGTGCTGTAACTTTTACCATAAATTAGTTTTAAATAAGTATCATAAAACTATAGTGCCAAAAGTGTAATTTAATTTTTTATTTATTGTACTTTTTTTCTTCTTTATTTTAACAATAAAACAATATTCACGATAGATAATCCACAATTCTTATATACCTTATTTTAACTTTTTATTTATAACAAAAATGGATCATAAAATTAATATAGCTAAATTTGTAAGAGACAATTACATCGCATACAATGGTGACTCTAGTTTCCTAACAGAGCCAACAGAAAGAACTAAACATATCTGGAACATTTGTAAAGATCTGCTCCAAAAAGAATTCAATAAAGGTGGGCTTCTAGATCTTGACATCAAAACTATCTCTCGAATCAACAGTCACGAAGCTGGTTACATTGACCCTAACAATAAAAATACAGAGATTATTGTTGGTTTGCAAACAGATCAACCGTTAAAAAGAGCAGTAAAACCTCACGGAGGAATTAGAGTTACTGAAAAAGCTTGTGAGCAGCATGGTTACACTCTTGACCCAAAAATTTCTAATATATTCAGAAAATATTGTACTTCTCATAATGATGGTGTCTTTCATGCTTATACCAAAAAAATGCGTCAACTAAGAAAATTAGGAGTGATTACTGGTCTTCCTGATAATTATGCCAGAGGAAGAATTATTGGAGATTACCGAAGGATTGCACTTTTTGGTGTAAACAAACTAATTGAAGAGAAGCAAAAAGATTACAATAACTCCTCAAATAATTCAAACGACAATACAATACGCCTTCGTGAAGAAATAACTCTGCAGATTGGAGCACTAAAAGAATTAAGAGATCTTGCCAAGCGTTATGGTTTTGATATTGCAAAACCAGCAAATAACAGCAAAGAAGTAATTCAATGGACTTACTTTGCATATCTTGCGGCAGTAAAAGAGCATGATGGGGCAGCAATGAGTTTAGGAAGTGTTAGCGCTTTTTTTGATATATTCATTGAACATGATCTGAAAAACAACACTTTAACAGAAAATACTGCTCAAGAATTAATTGATCAATTCGTAATCAAGTTAAGGTTAGTAAGGCACTTAAGACCAAAAGAGTACAATGACATTTTCGCAGGAGACCCAACTTGGGTTACCGAAGCAATTGGCGGTTGCAGTTTAGAAGGCAAACACAAAATCACAAAAACTGCATATCGATTTTTGCAAACTCTTTACAACCTAGGTCCATCACCTGAACCAAACCTAACAATTTTATGGTCAAAGGATTTACCTGAAAATTTCAAAAAATTTGCAGCTAAAGTTTCAATTGACACTTCGAGTATCCAATTTGAAAATGATGATTTGATGCGTGAAGAATTCAACACAGACGATTATGGAATTAGTTGCTGTGTTTCGCACATGGAATTAGGTAAAACCATGCAATTTTTTGGAGCAAGATGTAATATTGGAAAAGCCATTCTTATGGCAATAAATGGTGGAAGGGATGAAGTGACTGGCGAATTGGTAATCTCTGGTATTCCTCAAATTCCTATTAATCAACCCTTAGATCTCAAACAAGTAAAAGAAAATTACAACAAGTGTGTAAAAGAAATTGCTAAAGATTACGTTGACACCATGAATGTAATTCATTATATGCATGATAAATATTATTATGAGAGACTTCAAATGGCCTTAATTGATACCTATCCCATTAGAAACATGGCTTTTGGTATTGCAGGCCTTTCAGTTGTTGCAGACTCATTTTCAGCTATTAAATTTGCAAAAGTTACAGCAAAAAGAACTGAGAAAGGAATTTCTACTGGCTTTATGATAGAAGGAGAGTTTCCAAAATTTGGGAACGACGATGATAAGGTGGATAGTATTGCCCAAGAGTTAATTACTGGATTTCAAAAAGAATTGGAAAAACACCAATTATACAAAAATGCCATTCCTACCCTTTCTGTTTTGACAATCACTTCCAACGTTTTGTATGGGAAGAAGACTGGAGCCACACCAGATGGAAGAAAACAAGGCGAAGCATTTGCTCCTGGAGCCAACCCTATGCATGGAAGAGACACTCATGGTGCGATTGCATCACTAAATTCTGTTGCCAAGCTACCATACAAATTCGCTCACGATGGAATTTCCAATACTTTTAGTTTCGTTCCAAGTTCTTTAGGTGCAACTGAAGAAGAAAAAATGAACAATTTAGTTTCTCTGCTTGATGGATACTTTTCAAAAGGCGCCCACCATTTGAATGTCAACGTCCTAGATCGTGAAACATTAAAGGATGCAATGGTATATCCAGAAAAATATCCTCAGTTAACTATTAGGATTTCTGGTTACGCTGTAAACTTTATCAAACTTTCTCGTGAGCAACAAGAGGAAGTATTGGCAAGGACATTCCATGAAAAAATATAAATTCAATTTATTCTTCCAACTATCACATTCTCTTAAGATACATCTCTATCTCCCAAGGAGTTACTTGCATTCGGTAGCTATCCCATTCTAATTGTTTTGCTTTAAGGTACAATGAAAAAGCATGAGATCCCAATGCTTCTTTAACCACTGAGTCTTTCTTTAATTCATTAATTGCTTCACCTAGTGAACCTGGCAGTGTTGCGATTCCTCTTCGCTCTCGCTCTGAAGAACTTAACTTGAAAAGATCTTCTTCAATTGGTCTTGGTGGTTCTAGTTTTCTCTTTATACCATCTAATCCTGCTTTGAGCATAACTGCAAATGCCAAGTAAGGATTAGAACTAGGATCGGGACAACGAAGTTCAATTCTAGTTGATTTTTCTCGACCAGGAGAGTAACGTGGAATTCTAATCAATGCTGAACGGTTAAACCCTGCCCAGCTAATATATACTGGTGCTTCATATCCTGGCACTAAACGTTTGTAAGAATTTACTGTTGGAGCCACAACTGCACAAAATCCTTTTGCATGAGCTAATTGCCCTGCTACAAAATGCTGAGCAATCTTGCTTAGTTTATATTCACCATCAAGATCAAAAAATAAATTTCTTTTTGTTTGTTTATCAAAAAGGCTTTGATTAACGTGCATTCCACTTCCATTTTCTCCAAACATTGGTTTTGGCATAAAAGTTGCATGTAAACCGTGCTTATGTGCAATAGTTTTTACTACATATTTGAATGTTAATGCTCGATCTGCAGTCAATAATGCTGGTCCATACTTAAAATTAATTTCGTGTTGACTTGGCGCAACTTCATGATGCAAAGCTTCTATATCTATTCCTAAAAATTCTAAAGCAAGAACTATTTCTTTTCTAACTTCTTTTGCAAGATCCCCTGGAGAGAAATCAAAGTAGCCAACAGCATCGTGTGCTTTTGGAACTACCTTTCCTGACTCTGAACGTTTGAATAAGAAAAATTCTAATTCTGGTCCAACATTAAATTCAAGTCCTAATTCTTCTGCTTCCCTCAAAACTTTCTTTAAAATATAACGAGGATCACCTTCAAAAGGATTACCATTCGGCGTGTAAACATCACAAATAAATCTTGCTGTAACTCCTGTTGGACTTGCCCAGGGCAAAACAGCGTATGTGTTAGGGTCTGGTTTTAGATACATATCACTTTCACTAATTCTTGTAAAACCTTCAACAGAACTTCCATCAAACCAAGTACCTTTAGTTAAGCTTTCAATAACATTTTCTTTTAGAATTGTAACAGATTTTATCATCCCATGTAAATCAGTAAATTGTAATTGAATAAATTTAACATTGTCTCTTTCTATTCTTTCGAGAATCTCCTTAAAAACACCATTTTCTTGAACTAAACTCATCTTCCCATCCACTCCTCAAATTTTATTCATATTAAATAAAAAGTCAATATGTTTAACTTTTTTCAAATTATTGAATAGATACATAACATAAGTGAGGCAGTTATTAATATACTTATCTCTAATTATATATAATCAAATATAACTATTAACCTACTTGTTTCTGTTCTGATTCAAAGAGCCAAAGATCTAATAAATAACATCCAATTTTTCTTTTACTATGCAAGAACCAACTCTCAACATCCATTCCATTGAAACTTTTGGCACCCATGAAGGACCAGGCATCAGACTAGTTCTATTCCTACAAGGTTGCCCCCTAAAATGTATTTACTGTCATAACCCAGATACTCAAGAAATTAAAAAAAATCAAATAATTACTTTAACTGAAATTCAAAAACTCTTAGAAAAACAAAAACCTTACTTCTCAAAGGAAGGAGGGATCACTTTCTCTGGAGGAGAACCACTTCTACAAGCAAAATCACTTATTCCAATTTGTCAAGAATTAAAAAATCAAGGTTACCATATTACCATTGATACAGCAGGATCAATTCTAAATGATTCAGTAAGAGAACTTCTAAATTATGTTGATTTGGTTTTGCTGGATATCAAACACGCAGACAAAAAAAAATACCAAAAAATAACTAAAGGAAGTTATCAAAATTTCCAAAACTTTTTAGATTATTGTGAACAAAAGAAAAAATCAATTTGGTTAAGATACGTTCTAATGCCAAGTTACACTGATAACAAAGAAGACATCAAGCTGATTGGAGAGAAATTTAAAGATTATTCTTACATTCAAAGAGTAGAAATTCTTCCTTACCGCCGTTCAGGTATTGAAAAATATAAGCAATTAAAAATAGACTATGCTTATGAAAATATAGGTGAACCAAACAACAAAAAACTACAAGAAGCTAAAAATATTTTAAAGAATTATTTCACTACTGTGCATATCAGGTAATTTTTATTGATCTGAGAAGATAATTTCTAAAATAGAAAAGCATTAATAACAGTAATTTTTCAACTTAATATAATGATTTACAAAAATATACTTCGGCCTATTCTCTTTTTGATAGATCCAGAAAAGATCCATGATATAGCAACTTATGCAGGGAAGATCGCAGGAAAGATAGGACCAATCAAATATTTACTATCAGTTTTTTACAACTACAAACACTCAGCTTTGGTTCAAACAGTAGATGGCATTAAATACCAAAATCCAATTGGTTTAGCTGCTGGATTCGATAAAGATGCACACTTAACTCAGGTGTTACCTTCAATGAATTTTGGTTTTGAAGAAATTGGATCAGTTACTGCTCTTCCTTGCTCTGGTAATCCCAAACCTAGGCTTTGGAGATTACCTAAACAAAAATCACTAGTTGTTTATTATGGCTTAAAAAATGGTGGTGCCCATGAAATTGCCAGCAAGCTTCAAAAGTTAAAATTTTCTTTTCCTTTAGGAATCAGTATTGCAAAAACTAATTGTAAAGAAACTGCTGATGTTGATGTAGCAATTAAGGATTATTATGAATCGTTCATTATTTTAAAGAAATATGCAGACTACATTGCAATTAATATTAGTTGTCCAAATGCTTATGGTGGAGAGCCGTTTACCTCTAAAGAACGCTTAGATAAATTACTTACTAAATTAGATACTGTTGATTATCAAAAGCCAAGATACATTAAAGTTTCACCAGAGTTATCACTTGAACAAATAGATGAATTGATTGAAGTTGCAGATAAACACAAAATCAGTGGGTTCATAATTGGCAATTTAGTTAAAAATAGAGAAGAATTAAATGTTCCAGAAAAAGAATTTGCTAAAGTAGGCAAAGGTGGAATTAGTGGAAAGCTGACTGTTAAAGCTTCTAATGAAATGATTTCTCATGTCTACAAAAAAACTCAAGGCAAGTATACCATAATTGGATGTGGAGGGGTGTTTACAGCTGAAGATGCTTATGAGAAAATCAAAGCTGGTGCTTCATTGATTCAACTTATTACTGGGATGATTTATGAAGGCCCATCTATGATGAAGAGAACCAATAAAGGACTAGTTAAACTTCTTAGAAGAGACGGTTACAAGAATATTTCTGAGGCAGTTGGTGTTGGTAATAGAGAGAAAAACCTTTAATTTTTATCAACATTTATTAATCAAATAAAACAACTCATTTTTTGTTTCAAAGATTTCAATTCCATAATTTAAACGATTACATAGATATTTCACCCATTTGCGTTTTGGAAACCTCATAGGTGCACCACTTCTTGTTATAGTTGGAAAAGATAATAACACATACTTAGAATTCAGAGAGACTAATATTTCTTCTGTTGCCTTATGCCCTTGACCCCGATCCAAATGGTCTGTTAGTTTTAGCATAAAAGCTAAATCACAATTATCTAGAGATTTCAAACGTTTCTGTGATTGCTTGTTTCTTAAATTCATCACATCAGCTTTGCCATAAAATCCTTCAAAAAAACCAGCAGTTTTGTCAAAAAACAAATCTAACAGGTCTTTTTCAGAGTTGTTGATATCAAAAGCTAGGTAATTCATCCCTTTCAATTTTTTCTTTCCTAAAAAAACAACAGAAAACGGATGCAAACCACAACCCAAATCAATTATTGAGTTTAATGGCTTAACTTTTTTAGCAAGCCAAGTGTACAATTCTTTGTAATCTTCTTTTCGCTCATTACTAGATGCATGAGAAGCAAGAACAGCCTCACTTAACTCCACTAATTTTTTCCAAGTCTTAACTTCTCCTATCTCTTCATGGAAACGCAGATATTCTTCACTTCGATCACCTACTTCAAAAAGCGAGTGGGCTCTTCGAAGAACAGATCTAACTGCCTTTACTATCTGTTTAAATTCTTTTGAACGTTCACTTATTTTTCCTGATTCCAAATATTTCTTAGCCTTTGAATCTCTAACTAAAAATGCTTCCAATTCATACTTTGCATAGTTCAAATCAACAGAAGCAAGCTCTTTTTTTGAAAGGATTGCTTTTAAAAAAATCGTTTTTGGATTTTGCATTAACTGAATAAAGCACTTCACGTTATAAAAAGCTTTTTAAGCTGAGCTTACAACCTATAACTTGTGAAAAATTCAGCTAAATACAAACAACATGCAAGAAAAGTCTGGCATTTTTTATGGCATGACGAATCTGCTTGGAGTTGGATTGCCAATATCATTATTGCATTTGTAATTATCAAATTCATTTTCTATCCTATTTTGGGTTTAGTCTTGGGTACTGCTTTCCCAGTAGTTGCCGTTGTAAGTGAGAGTATGGAACACGGGCTGCACCAAGGAGAAATCTGTGGACAAGATTATGATTATTTTCCAAATGGGTTTGACAGTTGGTGGGAAGTTTGTAGTTATTGGTACACTAGTGAAGAGATAGATATTTCTAAAGAACAGTTCGAAGATTTTCCTATGCATAATGGTTTCAACAAAGGAGATATAATTATGCTCTGGCGAGCCAATACAGAAAATATTGAAATAGGAGATATTCTAGTTTTTCAATCAAGTAAATCTCATCCAATTATCCATAGAGTAGTTGATATTTGGACTGTTGAAGATGCAGAAACAGGTGAATTAGAATATCATTATCAAACTAAAGGTGACCATAATAAAGACAGTTTTGGTGGGAACTTAGGTGAAGAGGATATTACTATAGATAGGATTTATGGTAAAGCTTTAGTTAGAATTCCTTATCTAGGTTATATTAAGATTTTATTTGCTGAATTTCTTTATCTATTTGGGATTAATATAATTGGATAGGTTTTAAAAAAAAAGAAAAAAAGAAAAAACTCAACCTAACAAGCTACATCAGATTGTACTGAAGTAAATGTTATAGTTGAAGATTTCTGTCCTTGTGCATCTGCAGGAATTCCTATATTTAACGTTAAAGCAATTTCGTCTTCAGTAGATGCTGTTTTCAGACAACCACAAAACTCATAGTCAGTATCTTTTACTGAAAATGAAGTTGTTCCAGCTAAATTAGCTCCACAAGAACTTGCTTCATGGTTTAATGGTTGAAACTTATATTGCAAAGCAGTCAACTCTCCACCATTTTCATATCCAACTCCACAACCACCAGCATCACTTTGACAAATGAAACTGTTTGATGTATGGTTTCCATCTTGTTTATTAGATTTAACTGTTACATTTACTCCAACATTCCCATCATTTCTAACAGTAATGTTATCAGTTGCATTAGCCCAAGTTCCACCTGATGTACTTCCTGCTTCACTATTAACTGTGGCATATCCTACACTAGGATCTACTTTACCATTTCCAAAATCAATAGCTGAATCTGGCAAAGTTATGGTAATGTCTGATGTAATGTTCAAGTCACCTGTTCCACCAGCAGCCCCAGTTAAACCAACTCCACCTACTGCACCTAGTCTATCTAATGTAATTACTGTCCCTACTACAGAAACTACTAATGCTATGAGTAGCATTCCTGTTAAAACTTTATGTTCTTCCATTCATCAACACCACCAACTAAATATTTACTATTATAAAACATTAAAGAGGAGAATTTAGTTTATAAAATTATCTCAAAAATCTTCTGTTTTATTTTTTAAAGATATTTCTTATTTTGCAAGAAAAATTAAATTAAAGTAAACAAGAAATAAATTTGATTTGATATTATTTAAAATTAATGAATTCAAGTAGATCTTTAACTATTGTTAAAGAAATTTCAACTAATTTTAATGTAAAAACAAACTAAAGTTATTTTAACATTATATTAAAAAACGACTATCTATCTTAGTTTTACAAAACATTAATTAACTTCTCAAAAATACCATCCTATATGCACATCTCAAGAGCAGAACCAAAACATATCAAACAATTAATTACTTTATTCAGAGCATTCTATCCTAAACATGATATATTTCATCAAGAGATACCAAAAATTTCTCATTATTTAAGTTTGCAAGCTAGACAAAATCAATTTTTAGTTGTTCAAGAAGCTAGTGAGAATAATGAAGTACAAGTTACTGCAGCAGCTATTATTATCAAAACAGGAGAGTCTGTAGATAAAAACCATACTAGATGGAAGTTTCGCCACTTCGCTTTTAGTAATGAAACTGCAGGTTTGGCATTGTTAAAAGAATGTGAGCAGTATGTTCATCAGCAATCTAAAACAGCAAAGATTGAATTAAACATAGCAGAATCAGAAGCCCAATTAAATTTCTATAAAGAACATGGATATCATAAAGAAGCCACTTTAAGAAACCATTATAGGTGGGGTGAGACTTGTTTTGTGTTAGGAAAAAGTTTAAAACAAAAAGTTTCTCGTAACTGAAATTAATTTCTGAAAATTTGAAAAAGAAAAATTAAAGACTATAAGAAACCTAAAATACAGATTATGTCTCTTAAACTTTATTCTAAACTTTATTCTAATATAGATTTTATTATTTAAGTTCCAAAAGTTAGCTTTCCCTTGTAAAAACTAGTGTTAATTACTTCATTCCCAACAATTTCAGTGACTTCCATATTATTACCTTCTCCAGTAACAATTAATTCTCCCCGAGGCAATTCCCCATTTGAACAATACAATTGACTGATAAACAGTTGACTATGATTTGTTAGCGAACCAAAATTAGCTAGTTGTTTTAATAATTTTAATTGAGCTTCTTCTTGACCACTGTAATGTATTTGGCCTTTAGTCAAATCTATATGATCTACAATAATTTGACCTATATCAGTTATTTCAACAGGTTCTGAAAGTGGTGTTGCTTGTGCTTTTGGCGAAACAATTTCTGAATAAAACCCTGCTGAATCTACAGGTTCAGGATCTGCATCTGAAGATACATCTACACCAAAACTACTTGCAAGCCTGTCATAATCAAGAAAAACTTGTTCATAACCATTACTTCCATTTAACCAATCCATTGTATCTTGGTTTACATCATTTGCATGATCTGCATAAGATACACTAAAGCCAAAAGCCATAATAGAAGTACAAACCACGCCTGTCGCTAAGACTGCATTAGTTAATCTAAAATCACGTCTTGGAGTTCTAAAAATTGTTAAATATGGGTCCACCCTATTAACATCCACTCCGCTTTCTTCATCTCCTTTTACTATTGGAGTTAATATCCTTGCTAAATTTTCTTCTGAAACTGGCACTGATTTCGGACTTTCTGGTTCACTTCTTCCTTTGAGCGCATCAGCTTGAGCTCTCCATTTAGATGCGTAAGTTCCAATAACTTTTTCAATAGATTTTATTCTTCTGTTTTTAAAGAAATTTGAAACTCTTCCAAAGATTCCTTTTGATTTTTTCTCACCCATAACTGTTCTCCAAGAATTGCTATTGACTCTTGTCTCTAACTGATCAGCATAAACTTCTGCAATCTCTTGTTCACCATTTGATTTGTAACCAACTTGTTCTAATTTTTGAGCTAAGTATCTTGCGGGATTAGGATTACCAACCATATCTGAAAACCATACTTTAACTTCAATTGCAGCTTCTTGTTTTCTTCTTTGTAGATAATCTTCAATTCGTGAATTTTGTCTAATTGGTTCAGTTGCTTCTTCATCTTCAAATCCAATATCAGATAATTCTTCAACATAAGCCAAGATCCCATGAGTAGTATCACCTAAATAATCAGAAATTCCAGAGAGCCTTGGTTTAATTATTGCTTCAAAATTCTTAACTTTTCTATGCCGCTTATCTAATTTATCTAACGCCTGATCTGTCATTCTTTCTAATTCTTGAACTAGTTTTTGATAATCATCATTTCCAATTGGTTCAGGTTGATCTGATCCATTACCTAAATCACAATCAGCAGCAAAATTAACATAATCTTCTATTGTAACATAATCTCTTAGAATAGATTCAGCATTTTTTACTCTATTTTCCCAAGACCAATTCCTATCAAAATCTAAATTGAATGAAGAGTATCTTCTTTTCAATTCTTTTACATTGAGTCCAGAATAAACATCACGAATTAAACATTTAACTTGATCAAAATCAACCAATGGTTCTTCTTGTCCAAAAGAAATAGGGCTGCCACTAGTAATTACTGTTTCTAAGCCACTTCCTGTATTTCTTATTAGTCCAGCTAATCCTGCTCCTTCCATTTTCAGAATATTTATTAATAGTATAAATTTTGGAGCCTTTTTTAAAAACTTTATTGTAATTAATGCAATATTAAGAAAAGAGTAAAGAAAATAAGAAAAAAAGAGGGAGGAAAAAAAGAAAAAAACAAATTCAACTTAAAACAAAGTTAAACCGTACGCAATAAAGAAAGGTGCAAACACAATAGCTAGAGTGTTAATAACCTTAATCAAAGAGTTTAAAGCTGGTCCTGCTGTATCTTTGAATGGATCTCCTACTGTGTCTCCAACTACTGCTGCTTTGTGAGCATCAGAGCCTTTTCCACCATGGTTTCCATCTTCAATATACTTCTTAGCGTTATCCCAAGCTGCTCCTGCGTTACTCATAAAGAGTGCCATCAAAAGACCAGATAAGATTACTCCAATTAAGAGACCGCCCAAAGCTTCAGCACCAAGCAACATTCCAACAGCAACTGGTGACACTACTGCAATAACTGCAGGCAGAATCATGTTCTTTAGTGCCGCTGAAGTTACTATGTCTACACACTTAGCATATTCTGGTTTCCCTGAACCGTCCATTATACCTTTAATTTCTTTGAATTGACGTCTAACTTCAATTACAATCTTGTGGGCAGTATTTCCAACAGCAGTCATACAAACCGCTGAGAAAATAAATGGTAGCATAGCTCCAATGAAAAGTCCAACCAGTACAACAGGTTCAGTTAAAATAAAGTTTAATTCTCCACTTCCGCCTTTGATAACTTCTTCAACAAAAGCTGCAAATAAAGCAAGAGTAGCGAGTGCTGCTGAACCGATAGCATATCCTTTAGTAACAGCTTTAGTTGTGTTACCAACTGCATCAAGTTCATCAGTTACTTTTCTTACCGTTGCACTTAGGCCACTCATCTCTGCAATTCCACCAGCGTTATCAGTAATCGGACCATAACTATCTAACGCAATTACCATTCCAGTTAGTGAAAGCATTGAAACTGCTGCAATAGCAACCCCATAGAGTCCTGATAACCAGTAAGCTCCTAAGATTCCAGCCACTATTACTAGTACTGGAAATAGTGTACTTTGCAGTCCAAAAGCTAATCCTGAAATTAAGTTAGTACCAGCTCCTGTTTCGGAAGACTCAGCAATTTTTCTAACTGGGTGATACTTAGTACTAGTGTAATATTCAGTAATTATAGTAATACAAAGTGTGATTACAAGTCCAATTAAAGTTGTATAAAACAGACTCATTGGGTTTCCAGTTTGTTTGGTAACAAAGTAAAATCCAATTGCTGCTATTAACCCAGAAACACAAAGTCCTTTGTAAAGGGCCATCATAATACTTTTGTTCTTACCAAGCCTTACAAACCAAGTTCCAATAATAGAAGCTAGAATAGCAACTGAACCAAGCATTAATGGGTATTCCACTGCTGCATTATACATTCCAGATACACTTGGAATTGTAGCTAGAAGCATTGCAGCAAGCAAAGTCACTACATAAGTTTCGTACAAATCTGCACCCATTCCTGCACAGTCTCCAACATTGTCTCCAACGTTATCAGCGATAGTTGCTGGGTTTCTTGGATCATCTTCTGGAATTCCAGCTTCGATTTTACCAACAAGGTCGGCTCCAACATCAGCTGCTTTGGTGTAGATTCCTCCACCAACCCGAGCGAATAGTGAAATTAGTGAAGCTCCAAAACCAAGTCCTACTAGAAGTAGTGGGTCTTGATAGTACATGTATAATGAACTGATTGCAAAAAGTGCAAGTCCAACTACTGCCATACCTGTTACAGCACCGCCGTTGAAAGCAACTTTGAGTGCTTCAGCCACTCCTTTTTTAGCAACTTCGGCAGTTCGAACGTTTGCTCGAACAGAAATATTTAATCCAACGTATCCAGAAACAGCAGATAGTAAAGCTCCAACAACGAATCCAATTGCAATTGGTGGATCGAATAAAAGTGCTAATAATATTGTTATTGCAACAGCAAAGATAGTGATCGTCTTGTATTGACGTGCCATGTATGCCATTGCTCCTTCTCTGATAGCTCCTGCGATTTCTTGCATCTTATCAGATCCTTGTGGTGCTTTTAGAACCCGAAATGACAGATATCCAGAATATAGCAGTGCTAGTAAACTCATTAATAATGCAAATAATGCTACAGACATATTTTTCCCCCCATAAGTCTATTTGATTGTTATATGCCGATCATTAGTGCTTAATTTAAAAGGTTTACGGGTAAAAGAGATATAAAAACTGCATTGGCGCGCAGGTCCCCTTGCTGGCAAGCGAAGAAAGACAATGATCACCAGGAGCATTTTGCTTTGGAACAAGAAGCAAAATCAATCGCGAACTGGTTTGGAGTGGAATAAGCCTGACCAGCGCTAAAGAGATTTTCTACAAAACCAAAGAAATAACAAATAATTAACCAAACTAAAAACGTTCTTCAACCAAATCAAACAACCTTTTGCCAACAGACTCCCTTCCAAACAAATCTGCAAGAATTAAATTATTTCGAATATCTGAATTAACAACAAGTTGCTTTCCAAAATGTCTCCCTACTTCCTTAACAGCATAGCAATAATCAATTTCTACATCCCACACCTGATTAGCCATTTGCCGAGGAGATATACCATTATGCAAACCCAAATCTGCAGCTTGAGCTACATAACCTTCATCAACACCTAAACAATATAAACTAATCATGTAATCATTCCTAGCTTCCTTATCAACATCTAAAACTAAAACATCATACAGGCCCTGAGCTGTTTCCCATCTTTCAAAATCAATAATTGACATAATCTGGGATAAAACATATACATTATTTATAAAAATGTAGGCAGTGGAGAATAGAATGATTATATTTAACCAAATTTCTTAACTGCATATACTTCCCCATCATCAACAATTTCGCATCCAAAATATGCAAAAAAACCTTCATTGGGACTTTCAATTCGAACTTCATCCATCCCCATTGTCCTAACTACCCTCTCTGCAAGTTCAATTAGTTCCCGACCATATCCTTCTCCCCTATAATTAAGGTGGACATTTAATTGTCCGGAAACAATCAAAGAATTTGGATCCATTGTTATCGTAAAACCAGTGTAAGGAAGATCTCCATTTCCAGCAGATTCTAACATCTTTTCTCGCTCTTCAGGCACAGTTATATTTAAATCAGACATTCTTCTACAGCAGTAATCAATAGAAACAGAGCTTCTTTGTCCAGAACCAATTCGCCTTACATTAAAAAGATCTGTTTTTGAATCATAAATAGAGCTAGTACAAATTATTCCACTTATCTTAACTAATAAATCTACATCATTTACCATTTTTCCAAAAAGAATTGCTCTGTTTTAAAAAGTTATACTTTAAATTTATACACAAAAACTTTGTCCCTTGGATTCTGCAATGCTTGCACATCTTCTTAGCAAAACTTTGCCGAAGACATTATTATATTTTACTCAAAAAGAAAGATTGATGTTATCTAGAAAAGAACAAGCTGCTTTGAAATAAAAATAAAACTTTTAAGAAAATCACCGACTCATCAGATCAATTGCTTTTTCATATTTATCAACTACAGCAATATCAAACTCTCCTGATTCTGAATTATACAATCTTCCCTCAGTTAAGATATCTGGCCAAAACTGTGCATCTGGAGCTTGCTTAAGCATCATGCCTCTAGTCCACGCGCATAGTTTATTTGTTGGTTCTAAAACACCTTGATTCATTGCCATTAAATGTAATACACTATAATCTAAACCATCATGTTTAGCAAATTCTGCTTTAACTGAATCCCAAACAAATTTATTAGAATATTTTGCACGAAATTCATTTATTTGTGCATCTCTATCTTTTTCTGGATCAATTCTAATCATCAAATCACCAAATTCAAAATATCCAGTATTAACGGGAAGATCCTCTAATTTTTTTCTTCTTCGATCTTCATTAATCCAATGACTTCCTTCAACGGTTGATATCTTTTGCTTAAATAAACCAAGACGCGCAAAAAAGTTCCTTGCAATTTTGTTACTTCTGAACTCATGAGATCCTAATTGTTTCAAAAATAATTCAACTGAATTTTCTAGCACTCCAATTCTTGCTCTATCCATTGCCACCCAATCACCTTCACTTGGATCATATTCAGTAAAAAATGCATAGATATCTAATGGTGGATGGTTATGAATAACTAATAAATCTAAATCCTTCGGTTCTGCTTCCTCTCGGATAGTAGATCCAAAAAGCATTACATCATATTGACCATCTTCTCCAATATACGCTTTTTCTAGAATTGTCTTTGCTGTAATTGCAGCTAGTTCTTGGGCTTTGCTTAAATCCATGTTACTATTCCAAAAGAGTATTTATTTATAAGTCTTACTTAAATTTTACAGAAATTAAAATTATCAAAAAAAATATTTAACTATTTGCAGTCCAGGTTAATTCAATAAACTTATTAGATAACTAAGTGCTTCAAAAAATTTAATTGGTGCTTTCAATCTGTATTTTCATTAAGTTTCTAAACCTTAACTTCATACACAAAAGCCTTATCCCAAGGGTTCTCAAGATGCATCATTTCCTTAGTACTAAGATTCTCAAAATATTTTCGAATTGGTCTCATAGAATTTCCGTGAACTGAAAGTGCTACATTCACTTTATACAACTTACATATCTTAAGCAAATCTTTCAGAAACTCATTAACTCGTTTCTCAACATCTTTTATCGATTCCCCATTTGGTGGACGGGCAGAATAACTACGTCTTATCTTTAGCAGATCCCGCTCACCAAACTTTCTAACAAATTCTTTGGAATGGTTATAATCCAAATATTGGGATTTGTGCCATTGCAAATATTTTTTCAAATCGTTTTCACCACACTCTTTTGCGTATGCTGAATGTGTTTTCCCTTGCAAATCCCCATAACATCTCTCAATTAATCTGTCATCGCAAATTTTTTTATGGCATTCTTTGTGGAATCCAACAACAATTTCCATTGTCCTGCGACTTCGAGACAATGAAGAATGAAATGCAAGGTCGATTTTCTCAGACCTAAGCTTGCGAGAAATCTTCTTAGCATCTATAAGACCATTTTTAGTTAAACGAGAATTTTTCCATCCACAGAATTTATGTTTTTCATTGAATGATGTGTGTCCATGACGAAAAACAAAAACTTTCACGGACTTGCGCCTAGCATTTTCCTTAGCCCAGTTATATTTTCGATTCAAAACCTCCATCTCTGATAACAAATAAGTCATAAAAGTAGAAGAGTATTTAAGTTAAAAAGTCTTTCTATTAAAGTAATATGTCCTTATTCAAAAAAATTAAATCTTTTTTCATAAAAGAAAAGCAAAAGAAAGAAAAAGTTGTTTACAAAAAACCACAAAAACAGCTAAGTAAAGAACAAATAAAAATAAAACAAACAAGAGCAAATCAACTTCTAAAAAAACAATTAGAAAAAGAGAAACAAAAACAACTAGATTCTAAAAATACAAAGAAACAAGTAACTAAAATTAAAAAAATCAAAGAAGACCCTCCAAAGACAAAAACTCGACGTAAAGAAAGAATAAACATATCTGAGAAAGAGCAAATAGCGGAGAACCTTGCAACTAATAACAATAATATCCTTTTCATTCAAGCTACAACTAAACGATTAAAGGTGATCGAATGGAGAAACACAAAGAAACGAATTATTCTTAACAGAGAAAGAGAGATTCGGAGAACTCATAAAGGAGGTTGGAGTCAAGAAAAATTCCAACGATTCGTGGATTCTCAGAAAGCCAAAACCTTTGAATGGGTTGAAAAAAACTTACAAAAACCAGGAGTTTTAAGAGGGCCTTATGATGAAATTTTAGTTGAAACTAATGAAAGAAAATTAGAAAATGAAATTAAAAACTTATTCTAAAATTAAATATTCATAAAACAGAATAGAAAAAATAAAAAGAAAAAAAGAAAAAAAAAAAATTTAACCTAACATCCAAATCCTCCAGCAGCAGAAGAAGTGAAAGTTATGGTTGCAGATTTTTGACCTTGTGCATCTGCTGGAATTCCAACTAATAACCCTAGTAATGCCTCATCTTCTCCTGATCCTGTTTTTAGACAATCACAGAAATCATAATCTGTATCTTTAACATCAATATTGGTTTCTCCTCCCAATATTGTACAAGATCCAGATTCTTTGTTACCAGTTGTAAATGAGTATTCTAATGCATCATTTCCTGCTGAGTATCCTACTCCACATCCACCTGCATCACCTTGACAGATAAAACTGTCTGTTCCATCTTTACCATCTTCTTTGTTAGATTTAACTGTTACATTAACTCCTACATTTCCATCATTTCTTACAGTAATGTTATCGCTAGTGTTAGCCCAGGTTCCACCAGTGACACTCCCTGTTCCACTATCAAGTGAAGCATATCCTACGCTTGGATCTACTTTTCCATTTCCAAAATCAATCCCTGAATCCGGCAAAGTTATGGTAATGTCTGATGTAATGTTCAAGTCACCTGTTCCACCAGCAGCTCCAGTTATACCAATGCCACCAACAGCACCTAATCTATCTACTGTAATTACTGTACCTACTACAGAAACTACTAATGCTACAAGTAGCATTCCTGTTAAAACTTTATGTTCTTCCATTTTCATACCACTTTATTCTTCTGCAGCTGCTTCCATATCTTCAGAATTCTCTGCTGTTTCTTCAATTCCAATTGAAGCTTCTGCGTCTGTTTCTACTGGTTCTGAGACT
>NZCK01000018.1 GCA_002688265.1 archaeon | reverse complement strand
TTCATTGATAAACAAAAAAGCATTTGGGTCGTTTGCCAAAGGGTGTTCACCCAACCATTTCAACAGATAGGGATACGATAGATTCTCAAACTGAATCAATTTACATCCTTCTTTCCCATGTTCTGACACTCGCGCCACACCATAGTTATCAAACAGTTGCAAGTCACGTATTTTCAAATACAGCAACTCTTGAGGCCTTGCATACGTTTCCTGCATGATTGTAATGAAGGCTTGAACCTTAGGGTCTTTCTCAAAGAATTTGATAATCTGCTGAAATTCCTCAATAGTATACTTCTCATTACGCAATGTTTCTTTGCTCTTATCCATTTTACGTGAGAGATGCCGCACGACATATGGACACAAGGTTTCGTCATCTCTGCCTAAATGATCCTTTTCTGGAAACAGCACACGCCAGATGCACTTGATGTTCTTGATGAAAGATGTTTTACTAGAAACAGTAGTGTTTACCTTATGCATTGCAGCAATGATTTCGTTAATATCATCTCGTGTACAATCTTTGAGATCTTTGTTTACAATAGAAGTGATGAAAAGCAATACGCCAATTACACGAACTCTGCGAGAAAAACTCAAATCTTTCATCTCAAAATGAGTACAGAGCTTTGAAAAGTGTTTGAGATTCTGCTTGTATTTGATGTAATACTTGCGTTTTCCCCTTCCCTTCTTGATTTCTGGTACCTCTAGAAACGATTCAAGATTTGAAACCAAATTCTCATATCTTCGCTTGTTTCCATAGATGTCATCTTTTGCCATTTTGTCCCTCCTTTGGGACATTGCACGAATTATATAAAATTCTGTTAAACACATGGAAGAGACTCAGAAATGAAAAGAAGTGTCCCCGCCGAGATTTGAACTCGGGTTTCAAGCTATTTGCAACGCAAAATCCGTTAAGCTGTGCTTTACGCGTACCGCAAGCTTGCGTCATATCCATGCTAAACTACGGGGACACAAGATATGTGATTCATTAAGTTTCTTTAAGAATATTGCTACTTATTTTTACGTTTCCTTTGCTTCTTAATCTGAGCACCACCAGCAGGTAAAGCAGCCACTAAATCATCCAAGTCACCAATTTTAAGCTCCTTCTTGATTAATTTTGCAAGCGCAGACTTCTTCTCCCTTCCAGGTAAAATTAAAACGTAATCTTGACACAATTTAATGATCGTCATAGCAGGACCACTAACCAATTCCTCTTCCCCTTCTTTAGAGGTTGTTTTCCCAACTGCAAACTCTAACTTGGGATGCAAATATTTAGTCTTACCACGAATCATAAAACTGCCTTTAGCTAAATGTTCGCCAGGGTTTGCTTCCTTAGATACTTGTTCTGGTTTAACATACAAAACATCAGCAGTCCCATGCCCTTCTTTCCACGCTCTAGAATAACAAGCAACTGCCTGAGCTGCTTCTTCAATTGTAATTTCTGTACACTTCTTATTTTGTCCATCTTTGATAACAAAAAAAGGACTGCCTGCCATATCAGTATGCAAAACTAAATCATTTACTTCAGTATGCTTCTTGATCAGAATCTCATTTTGAGTAGCATCTCTACCACCAACACAAACAAAACCTTCACTGGAAATAAAATTATGAAATTTAGAATACCATCTTTGATTAGCTAATTTTTTGGCTTTTTTAGCTTCTTTAGTTGCTTCTTTCTCTTGAAACTCTGCCTCTTTACCTTGAAGATTTTCTAACTCTTTTTGATATTTCTCTACAGTGGCTTTCGCTCCCTCCAACTTCTTCTTGCCTTTTTTGGCTTTGTTATAATAAATTCCTGCGTTCTCATCCACAGATTTGTTTAGACTAATTTCAATTTGCATAATAACATGTGATAGGTGCTAGAATAAAAAAGTATTGTAAGAATTTAGATATTGAAGATGTTAATATTAACAATCAGAAATACTCTCAGCCACTAAAGCTTGCTCAGTACAAACTACTTCCTCGTCAAAAGGAGTTATTAAAGGTATTACCTTCAATTGCCTAATCTCACCATTTGCAGCTAAGTTGTAACCCAAATCAGTTAAGTAAACTCCAGCCTTACTTATTGCAGCATCTGTTAATTCGAAACTTTCGGCCCTCTCCGTTCCTATCACATTTACCATTAAACCCGTTGTCTCAATATTTACACCATTCTCAACTGAAAGCTTGATAATATCTTTTTCACGATCAATACAAACCTGAGTCTCTCCACCAATTTCTGAAAAAATTAAACCAATATCAACTGCACACTTACTTTCTAATTGTACTTGAGCACGCCCGAAATTCATGATTACAATTCCAATGGCTACTGCAAAACTGATTAAAAGTAATGTGGCTACAATTGGCGCGATTCCTTGACGGTTTTGAAACATAGATTTTAGGAGGAAGAAGAGGTATTTAAATGTTTATTCTTATACAGCAGATTTTAATTTAGCAAAAGCGAACACACAGCCAATATGCTAAATTACTTCGTTAAATGTTTTTTAGACAAGTAATTTAAACCCTGAATATTTAATTAGATCAGGATGGTGAAATTACTAGAAGCGAGGTTCAGATTTATTTTCTTTGTTCTCGCCATAACTACTTTCATAAAATTTACTAGAAGCACAAATGTTTCCTTGATAATTACAACTAGCATCTTTGAATTTGCAGTCTTGTATTTGATTTATGCGTTTTTCTTTTCAGATTTTTGGAAACAAGGTAGACTTTACATTGTATCGCATGTTCTTTTCTATTCTTTTACATTACTTATTAGTTTTATCTCACTAGCACAAGCGTATTTTCTTGATGAATCACTAATAAAAAATTATTCGATTTTTGATTTAAATTTGGGTTTACTACATTTTGGATTAAGTAATGTGATACCAACTTACTTGTTAGTTGTGTCAGCTATTGTTGTAACAACCTTTCTGTTTATGAACATTGAATTAGATCTATATCTGTTACATCATTTGAGAAAAACATTCCTTGCTAAGGTTGAGAATAACCACACTATTCCAAAAATACACTTGCTTTTGATATTAATCTCAATTGCTGCAGTTGTTATCATCCCAACTACATTAGCAGATGAATTTACCCACCCTTTGTCTAATCGATTAATCCCAGTTGATACTGAAGAAGATATTAATATTGAATTTGATGACCTAGATACAATAGAATTTGATGAATCAAAAATTTATTCAATCAATAAACACCTTACAGATTTGAATTTAGGGCTGCCAGAACAGCACAGGGTTTTAGTCTTTGTAATGGAAGAAGTCACCATAGATGATTTTGAAAAAGATATTGCAAAAATTAGTTCGGAAGATAACTTTTTTGAAACTATCTCACAGAACACACACAGCTACAACAATTATCTCTCCGCACAACAAGATAGTAAAACTGCAGTTCAATCAATGCTCTACTCTGTTTTTATCCCTTATGAATCATATTCGCATCTAGATTGGGTTGAAAAATTTGATGCAAAAATACGCAAGCAAGATGGATTGTTAGAACTGTTCAATATACAAAATTATGAAACAGTTTTTGCTATTTCTTCCGTTGAAACACCCTGGGTAGGGGGCTACCGTTACCCTTGGAGTTCACGCATAACTATTGCTCAAGAAGATTACTCAGAACTAGATCCAAATTATCTTTGTTTACATGAATTACAATATCAACAAGCTTGTGAAGATATGAAAATTTTTGATGATGTAAAAGAAGCAATTTTATCTCATGACAAATTGTTCTTACTGCAAGAATTTGTGTATGGACATACCCAAACATACGAAGAAGAATTTGGCCTAACACCAGTTGAATATTACAACATGTACCTTATGGAAATTTATTCTTTTTTAGAAGAGAATGATTTATTGGAAGATACTACAATTCTAATTACCGCAGACCATGGGTCCAAAAGTTCGTATAGAATGTATTCAATTGAAGCTTACCAAATACCACTCTTTGTCTTTAATCAAAAGTTTAGTAATTCTGAAGATGCATCTGTGTACTCACAAGTTAATTTCAAAGATATTTTATTAAAAGAGATTGGAGTTTATGATTCTATTATAAGTGAAGAATTTAGTTATATTATTGGTACAACTGCTTCAAACCTAGTAGGATACTTTGAATCTGAAGACAAATATTTTATCATAGATGAAAATCGAGAAATTGTAGAAAAGTCAGTTGGAATGAACTCCACTGAAATCTTATCAGAATATGCAGTGTTTAATGCTTATCTAGAAGCTTTTACTGAAGATTTGGTTTTGATTAATAAATGAATATATAGGTAAATGTGAAAAGTATTTTAAGTCTCTAATTTGCTGATTTATATGTTTCTAGAATTGGTGATTGCAGTTGTTCTTGGGGTCTTATCAGGGATTTTTACAGGCCTGTTCCCTGGAATCCACGTTAACTTAATCTCTGTTCTTTTATTGTCCTTGTCGCCCTTGCTACTTTCGTTTACTTCTGCTACTTTGCTTTGTGTTTACATTATTTCTCTTGCCATCACACACTCGTTTTTGGATTCTTTGCCTTCAATTTATCTTGGAGCACCAGATGAAGCGCAAGCGTTGTCTGTCTTGCCTGGGCATGTGCTTTTGCATCGCGGCGAAGGACATAACGCAATTCTGTGTACAGTTATTGGAAGTTACGGATGTTTGCTTTTGTCTTTACTTGTGTTTCCTTTATTTCTGTTTGGAATGGCAATTGTGTATCCAATAATTGATTCGTTGATAGGTTACATCTTAATTGTAATTATGGCAATAATGATTCTGCGCGAGAAAGGTAAACGTTTGATTACACTGTGTTGCTTTTTGTTGGCTGGCGCCTTGGGTGTTGTGGTCCTTTCCATGAAATCTCTCTCGCAACCATTGTTTCCTCTGCTTTCAGGATTGTTTGGATTTTCAATAATGTTAGTTAGTTTAATGCAAAAAGCTACTGTACCTGCGCAAGACTTGAGCTTGCCTTTGCAGTTGCCAATTAGTTCTGCTGCTCGCGCAGTTAGTGCTGCTAGCTTAGTGGGATTTGTTGCAGCATTTTTGCCCGGCTTTGGAAATAGTCAAGCAGCAATTGTAGCTAATGAAATTATTCGTGAGAGAAGAGCTGAAACATTTCTGACATTGGTCGGAGGAATTAACACAGCCAATATGTTGATTTCTATTGGAACAGTGTATGCCCTTTCTAAAGCGCGTAATGGAGCAATCGTTGCTGTGCGTGAATTAGTATCAGTTGTTGATCTGCAAATGATGATTTTGTTTTTAGGCGTTGCGTTGGTTGTGGGGAGTATAGCTTCTCTTTTGACTGTGTACTTGTCGAAAGTGTTCTCTCGCGTGATGTCACGCGTTAATTATGTGGATGTGATTTTTGGGATTATTCTATTGATAACTTGTTTGACTTTTATTTTTGATGGCCTAGTTGGTTTGGTGATTCTTCTAACTGCTACTTGCGTTGGTTTGATGGCTAGCTTTTTTGGTGTAGGAAAGAATCATTTGATGGGTTCATTAATAGTGCCAGTTATTCTGTATTTCATTTTGTGAAATTCTTGGAAAGCTATGCTTGATATTGTATCTTGTGCTGTAGAAAAGAAATATTTGTACTAAACTTAGGCAATTTTTATATTTCAATAAAACTTTGTATTTTATTATTATACTTTAGAATAAATTAATCACAACGAGGGGAACAAAATGAAAAAACTATTGGTTTTATCTTTACTATGTGCTATGTTCATATTTTCATTATCCACTGCTACCTTGGCAGCTGAATACACAGGAACATTTGATTCCTTCATTGTAGACACTGATTACTCAGACTCAACGTATGTAGCAAGCTCAAGTGCCAGATCTAGTTACCTACACACTTATCCTGTTAACACAGACAGAGAGTGGTACTCTTTGTATGTAACTACGTCTGATCCCATAGCAGAAACCTGTGAAATCGACTTAACATTTGGATCAGATCCTTCAAGTGGGACGACCACAATTAGAGTTAATGAAGTATACAAGTTTGTAGAAAACGATACAGTAAATTACCAATACATTGGAGTCTCTGGATTTACAAATAGTGGAATCTGTAGAGTTGCTTATTCTTTTGAAAATACTAATTTCGAAACTGATAATGCTGCAGACTCTATTTCAGGTGATGATGATAATGAAACTGAAGATAGCACTAATGAAGAAGATGGTGATGGTTCTGAAACAATACAATGTCTTGACTCCGATGGAGGATCAGATTATAATGTACAAGGAACAATGACACATGAGTATTCTGAGATTAGTTTAGGTACAGGATTAGATTTGGAAAGTCCAATTACAGATTATTGTTTAGATGAAACAACTTTAGTTGAACATTTCTGCGCAGATGGATTGTATGGCCCTGATGGACAAACTTTTATTCACCAATATGCTAAAACTTGCGATAATGGCTGCAACGAAGGTGTTTGTTTAGAAGAGGTCGAGGATGCAAATGATGAAATAGAAGAAGCTCTTGAAAATGCTGTTGATGAGGTGCCTGCGGAAGAGGAAGAAGAAGAAGAAGAAGAAGAAGATTCCTCAAACAATATCTTTTCAGGTATTATAGAACAAGTATTTAGTTGGTTCAAAGGAATTTTTGGTAATAGTGATAACGATAGTTCCCTACCAGACTCTGAGTTTCAAGAGACTACAGAAATTTTAGTTTGGCAAGTTGATAGTGAACTCATAGATGTATTAGAATCAGAAATCATTCGGGCTTTTGATTCCGGAGAATTTGAAACTGACCTTAGTTGCCCAGAAGGAATGTTAGTTTCTACAATGGAAGTGGCTTCAGAAGTTTACTTGACAAAACAACAGATCTATGGAATTACCCTATACTGCGCTCCAGCTGGCACAGACACTGTTTTAGACATCAGTTCATTCTCTAATGTTGGTTGGGGGACTAACCTTAACAATGGAGGATTTGATAACGAAGCTAGTAGAGTTGTTAATGGTCTGAGGGGATTTTATACAACCGCAGGGCCAATAGAATTCATTAAGAAACTAGATGCACAAAGACATTACGTGCCTCAAGATTCTAGCGAAATTGTTTTAGAAGAGTATTATAATATCTGGTCAGAAGTTCCACTTGCTACAACATTATCAACTACTGCTAACATGGAAGCATTTTGTTCAACTCATGGAGAAGGTACTGTTACTGGAATTAGTGGCCTTAGAGTTTACACGGTTGAGAGGAATAACAAAGACGTTGTGTCTGGTTTGCAATTACGTTGTACAACTTTGAATCAAGTCAATCCTGTGTATAGTTGAGAATGTTTTTTGATTTTATTATAAGTAAAAATTATATAGTTTCCATTACATAAGGTAGCCATGAAACAAAAAATATTAATTGGAATTATGCTCATTGTTGTAAGTTTGTTTTTATTCTCTTGTTCAGTAGAACAAGAAGCTGCAGTTGATGATTACATAGCTGACCTTGAAGATGAAGTTGAGCAAGGAGTTGAAGACTTACAAGAAACTATTGAAGAGGGAATTGAAGAAGCAACAGCAGATGATTCTATTTTAGACACTGATGCTGCAGCTCTCGCTCCTGCAACAAATAGCGGAGATTGTGTAGTGCCAGAATATCCGGGATCTGCTGTTGAAACAAGTAATGCTGCAGATATTGATAACAGTGCAGGTTCAGCAGGAATTAGTCAATCCGCTTACTTAAGTTCTGATGATGAATCTACAATTCAAGATTGGTTTGATTCACAGATGGTTGATGTTTGGTTCGAAGAAAGCGAATGGAACAGAGGTAGTAAAACTTGGGTAACCGGAGACTTTGATATTGCTCTGCAAGCAGGATGTTCAGTTATGCTATCAGTTGAAACAAATTCAGAAGGAAGTACAACTATTGGAGTTGTGATAATGGATTTTAGTTGAGTTTTTTTATTTTTTCTTTATTTTACGATATCTTTTTAAATAACTTTAATGACAAGATATGAAAGTTAGGCTACATTACTTTGGCAGTAAGGAAGAAACATCTGTTTCACGTGGACGTGCCGGAGTGGTCAAACGGGCTGGGCTTAGGGGGTTGTTTGTAAACCTATGAAACCCAGTAGCTTAGTGCTTACGCAGGTTCGAACCCTGCCGTCCACACTTTTTTCTTAAAATGTTCTTTCAAAAGTATTATAAATTATTAACCATTGTTAAGGTTTAGATTATGAGGTGTTATTATGAAAGGAAAATGTGGCTTAGATTGTCTGAGTAAATATGGAAATCAATTCTATGGAGTGTTTCGAGTATTAGTAGGTTTAATGTTCTTTATGTACGGAAGTGGAAAACTATTTGGATGGTTCGGTGGAACAGCAATGGAATTAGGGTCACTCATGGGCGTTGCTGGCGTGGTTGAAACTTTAGCAGGTCTTGCAATCTTACTTGGATTCTGGACTAGACTTGGTGCACTAGGTGGAGCAATCACTATGTTAGTTGCGTATTTTTACATGCACTTAGGTTTAAACCCCTTAACTTCAGGTGGAGAAGCAGCAGTTTTGTACTTCGTTGCGTTCCTAGTGTTAATGCGTGACGGAGCAGGAGTTTGGTCACTTGAAAAGAAACTAACCGGCAAAGAAAAGTTCTAGGAGATGAAACATTCACAGCAACATAGTTGCTGGAACCAAAAGGTTTCCGGAACCAGAAAGGTTTTAATTTTGTTTTTTCTTTAATTTTTTTATATTTTATTTTATGTAACTCTATTCTTAAGAAACCCTCTGCCCTGTAAGGTACTCCTTAGCTAACTCTACTTCTCTTCTGCTGCCAATGTAAATTGGAGATCTCTCTTCTAACTTTTTAGGAACTAAATCTAAAATTGGAGTGATTCCATCTGTGGCTGCGCCACCCATCTCTTCAGCAATTAACGCTAAAGGTTGCAGTTCAAACAGTAAACGTAGTTTACTTCTAGGGGCATCTGTTAAAACAGGATAAGCAAAAATTCCTCCCCCTTTAGAAAAAATATGATTGGCATCAGCTACTAAAGCACCACTGTACCTTAATCGGTGACCTTGTCTTTGTATGTCTTTGATGAATTCCCTATGCTCAGGGAGCCATTTGTTAACATTAGCACCAGGCCCATAAATTTTACCTTGCTCTTGCATTTGTAAATGCTCTTTTTCAAGAATAAAACGACCGTTGCGTAAAACAAATTCGTGAGCACCTTCTCCAGGAACTGCATAAACTAAAGTTGTTGCTGGACCATACAAAACGTACATGGCACCAGCTAAAGATTCTCTTCCTGGTTTTCCATCAAGCAAATCTCCTTCGTAAAAACCAACAATGGTCCCTACTGAAAAATTTGCGTCAACTACAGAACTGCCATCTAAAGGATCAAAAGTTACAGAGTATCTGCCATCTCCTGTGCTAAGAGTTTTTATTTCATCGGATTCCTCTGAAGCTAATTGTCTTACTTGAAAACTAGTTTCCTGTTCAAGATGTTTCATTAATCTATGGTCAGCTAGAACGTCCAATTTAATTTGTGATTCACCAAAAGTATTCTGAGTTCCATTATATCCCCTCATAACTTCTCGTAAGTCTTCACTGATATCAATTGTAACATCAGCAACACAAGCCATTAATCTTCGAAGTTGATGTTCAACACGTTCTTCTGGAGGTTCTCCTACATTTGCTGATTGGTGTGTCCTTAATCTGATTCCAACATTTACTAACTGATCTATAGTCTCTGGGTCCATCTTGATATTATTAAAAAAAGATTATTATTTAAACAAAAAGAATGGAAGTTATAGAAGAGAGTTCTATTGAATTTAGCAATCATCAACTACAGATCCCCCCCACATAACAAATGCATCAACTCCACGAGGTACATAAGGAATAATTGTTCTTACGTCTTCAAGAAATTCAGCATAACTAAAAATTATTGTTTCATCTTCATCATACGGCAATATATGTATTAGATCAGATCCTATTTTTAACGCTCGGATTGTTATCGGGTTTCCTTCAAGATTTAAGGTGGGAATTTGCCCTGTAGATAAGGTATTTTGGTATTCTTTATTTGCTTCATCAGTAGTTGATGCGTAAGGCAATACAACTGCTGTTTGATCCTCTCTTAACTCATTTAATGTCCCTCGCTTTATTATTAAGCTATAATCGTTCCCAGTTTCTTTTGTGACCTCATAAAGACCCCAGCCCTTCTTACATAATATGTTAACAACTTCATCTAAAGCATTCATCTGTGGTGTTTTTTCTCTTTATTATAAAAAGATAATTGATTTTGAGGGGTAGAAAAAGTAGCCCCGCACGGATTCGAACCGTGGTCAATGCCTCCAAAGGGCATTATGATAGTCCACTACACCACGGGGCTGTACTAATGCCAGCCATATTTTTCTTTATAAAATTAACTGTTCTTTTCCACTGGTCACTGGTCAAGTGTGTGTGAGACTTAAGAAGGAGTGATACTTGATTCATTTGATGTACAACTACCTCTTCCTCTGCAACCAATGTAAACTCTATGGTACTGGCCAAAGCAAAGATATTCGAAAGTATAGTTACCACTGTTTTCGTTGCAATCGCAAAGAGAAAGTTATCCTTAAAGGCAGAGGTGTGGCTGTTAGGTACAAAGGACCATATGCGCCAAGAGAAGCTGTTTTGATCTGTAGAGAAGTTAATAAAGAAATTGTGCACAAAAAAGAAAATTGAAAAAAATAAAAAAGTTTACTCCAAATACATCTTAAGACGTTTTCTGTCTAGTTTCCACTCCTTAGATAATCTTCCAGTTGATTTGTAATACTTCTCCAACCTTCGGATTTTGGAATCTGTTAACAAACGTCCACGCTTAGCCGTTTGATCTTGCTTGTTCTTCTCAATATGTGTTTGAATCGCAACAAGACGCTTTATTAAATCCATCATATCTTCAGGAATTTCTTTCTTCAAACCAGCAGCATCTAAATGAGCGCCAATCTTTTTGCCAGTAATTGCTCTAACTGAAGCAATACCATAAGTATCCCTCATAATCATTCCGATTTCACTAGTGCTTTTTCCTTGCTTTTGATACTTCTGTGCTAGTTTTGCTATTTCTTTTTCACTATAACTTGTCCAAGCAGGTTTGTCGCCATGAGGTCTACGTGATCCTGCTTTTCCTTTCTTTCTACTATGCATTCTTGCCATTATTTTTTCACCAAATGTTATTCAAGTTTTAAGAGAAAAAGAATTTTGATTTGTCCAGTTTAATGAACTTTGTTTTCTTATCTCCAGTATAAGCGAGCCTTAACCTGCTTACCCCTTGATATTACTCAAAATATAGGTTTTCTTTATAAATTTATGTGGAAATTATCTTAATTAAATATCCAAAAGAACTTGACAAGACCAACCATCTTTTACTTCTTTGACCTCGAAAAGATGCAGAGTAATTGCTTTTACATCAAGTTTGCGATCATGTTTACCTTCAGTTACTGGTTCACCAAAACAAACTGCATTAAGTTGAAATTTTTCTTCTTCTGTTTTCTGGATATTAATTTTAAAATCACTAAAAAATAAAATTTCGGAGTCTTTGAACATTAATAACTCGTCAAGGAAATCGAACAACAAATATTCAATAGTGTTTGCAGTAATTGTAAATTTTCTTTTTTCTGTTGTTCCCACTGTTTCTAAATCAGTCATGGTTGCAAAAGTAGCAAGTCCTGCTTGCCGAAACAATTCTTCAATTGTTTTTGCAGTTGCCTGAAACAAAACATCAGCAGTATGATCTAAGAAAGTGTATTGGTTCTTCATGTTAGTTTTTCTCATTTGCTTTTTTTGCGAATTCTTCTATCTCTTTTTGAAACCTTTCAATTGTTTTTGTTATGTGTTCTGGTTGCACTCGAAAAACTGCTGCCACTTGCTCAGCAATCTCTAAATCAGAACCACTTTCTTTTTTTATGTTGTCTATTACCAAATCTTTAGAAAATTCCTTTCCCTTCTTAGCAGCTTTCCTCCCATTTTTCCAAAGTTGAAATAACGCAACAGCGTAACTTGGTAATTCTTCTTTTTTGCAATTTAACAGTTTAGCTGCCTTACTTAATACATCAGCCCCCAGGGTTGTGGCTTTCTTAGCAGCATTACCTGCCTTGTAAGTAACTCTCACAACCCCATCACTGATCTTAGTTGAATTAGTGATAATGATTTGCTCTGCTTCATTTGTATTATTTAAATGAGTTCCACCACAAGCCTGAGTATCTACTCCTTGAATATCAACCATACGTAATTCTTTACCTGGAGCAACCCCCCCTTGGTAAATTCTGACACCGTATTTTTGTTCTGCTTGCGTTCGGGCCATGAAAAATTTGTTAACAGTAATCCTTTCTTTAATTATTTTATTTGCTCGGTCTTCAATTGCTTTTTCTTCTTCTTTGGTTAACGAAGAAAAATGAGTAAGGTCAATGTGCGCTTCATTCACTTTTTTGTGAGCTCCCGCTTGATTAATATGATTACCCAGAACATTTCTTGCTGCAGCACCCACAATATGAGCGCCAGTGTGATGTTGAGCAAGCTGTTTTCTACGATTGATGTCAATGTGACAAGTTACTTCGTCTCCCTTTTTGAAGTTAGGATTTCCTTCTAGAGTATGAATTATATGTTTGCCAACTCTATGTAATGAAGCAATTGGAATTGATTCAACGTCGCCATTATCGTGCTCTTGCCCGCCACTGGTTGGATAAAAATAACTTTGATCTAAGATTACTTTTTTGTCTTTAATGTAAAGAACCTTTGCTTGGAATTCAGGTGTGTTCCAATCCAAATAATATTGGACCTTAGTCTCTGGGATCTTGCTCAGTGTTTTTTCATCAATTATTTTTTGTTGTGCTTTGTGTGTAGATTTCTTCTGTGCTCTTTTCTCTTGCAATTCAGCAACTTGAGTGTAAAAATTGTCTGGAATCACTATCTTGTGGTTTCGTTCCTTTGCAAATTCTTTAACTAATTCAGGCGTTACACCATTACTATCATAAAGCTCTAATAGTTTTTTTGTTGTGATTGAGTTTAGTTTAATATTTTTGAGAATTGACTCTGCGTTCCTTTTTGACTCGTTATATTTTATTTGTTCTACCCTAAGTAATTTCACAACATCTTCAATGTTAGTTTTTAATTCTGGAAATAAATCTTGTAACTCCTCTGCATGCCACCTTGCAATTTCTTCTAAAGTAATTTCCCAGTTGAATTTGTCAATAAAACTTAAAGATCTTCGTAAGATAACTCGTAGGTTATAACCTCCTCCGCTGTTTGACGGAAGTTGCCCATCTGCTAAAGCTACTAAAAGTGCTCTTGTATGTTCTGTTACTGCGTAAGCTGCTACTGTTGGCATAATTTGCTGTTTCAATTCTTCGCCACTTTTGATATCTAACTCTTTTGCCACCATACTCCATTCTTTATTGATATCGTCAACTTCGTCCACATTCAATCTGCCGGCAAACCTAGAAAATTTGCTGAAAAGTTCTAAATCAGATTCGATCTTGATTTTATTTCTTAGTTTTTTTAGAGTCTTTGGAAAAATTGCTTCATAAACATTAGCTGTCCCTTGACTAAACCAAGCAATTCTCTCCATTCCTAAACCCATATCTAAAACTTTCTGACTGAGCTCTTTTGTAGTGCCATCTGGCAACTGTTCATACATCATATACACTTGGTTGAACAGTTCTAATCCTAAAGCAAAAAATTCCATACAAGGGCCAAAATTGCCACCACCTGCCCAGGCGTCCTCATGTAAAATTAATTCCTTCTTGTCTAATCCAATAGTCTTGATTAGGTAATCATAAATATCTTGGAAAGCTTGATCTTGATCCCATTCCTTTGGCTTCACGAACTGATGTTGACCAATCATCACAAAACCAGTACAATGACTTCCAGTGATCCCCACATTATCAATGTCACCAAACCGGAGGCAGAATTGAGGAATGACTAATCTTTTTGCTGGTGGGTCAACTTGTCCTGTGATTACATATGGTTGGAATGCTGCAATACTCGCGATTGTGAAATCTACTGTTGGATTCCACCTGGCAACTACAGGATACCTATTAATTGCTTGGTAATTGCGCTTTTGAAAATGATCTTTGAAAGTATTCCAAACGTTGATGTATGAAAGCTGTCTTTTGCATAGTGCATTATTTGCAACACTGAATTCCCCAATGCAACTAGAGTCACCACAGATTTTCCTGTCTTTATCTTGAGACCAGAAATTAATTTTACATTTGCTGCATTTGTTTCTTTTGAAGCCTTCGCTTTTTAGGATACTGGTTGCATAGTAAGAATCAGGATCATGACTTGCTTTCTTATTAAGCTCTATTTTGAGTTCTTTATCAGATTTCATATCTAGTAGATGTGTGTGCTTTCTTTTTATAATGTTTACTACCAAATTCTTTCGCAAATCCATAGCAACGAAGTTGCTGGGACCAGAAAGGTTTGATAAGCGAGGTGCGGCGTTACTCTTCACTTCAGCCTCACTAAAGGTATTGTCAGTTTCTAATAACCCAAAAGATGAAAAATTTCTTCATTTTCTGTGAGAAGACCAATACAATTTGATTTTTTACTATACTTCTGAGCAAACCCTTAAATACACAAATATGTTTCTTTTGCATATGGCAATTAGTGATGTGCCCTCAGATAGACTCCCAGAAATGATGCAAATACTACTTGGGGATCTGGTGGAAACTATACAACCAGTCCTAGAATGGCTAAGTTGGCTCCTTGGAGGAATCTTTGGTTTATACTTGTTATATTTCTTAATCCGACTTTATTTTGATAGAAGAAGAACTGCCCTACTCAAAGAAGTTCACGAAGATGTAGAATTCTTAAAAGATCATAGCTTAACTGGAGATGAATTATCTAAATTGCGAACCATTCTGAACACCCACCCAATCATAACTAGAAAAAAGAAAAGGAAAACTTCTGCGAAGAAGAAAAAGAAAAATGTGAAGAAAAGAAAGAAGAAATAATGGTTTCTACAGCGCCTATCCACCACAACTCTTTTATACAAATTCGGCTAAACCTTCTCTATGAACTTCAAAGAGGAATTAATCAACCTTCTTTCAAAAACTGTTAAATTAGATGTTCCTCAAATGACACAGTTACTTTCAATTCCACCAGACCCAAAACTAGGAGATTTCGCATTTCCATGTTTTGTGCTTTCTAAACAATGGAAGATGGCCCCAGCAGCTGCTGCTGAAAAATTGAATTCTGAGTTGAATTTGCCAAAATGGATCAATGAGACAAAAATAGTTGGACCATATCTAAATTTCTTTATTGATAATTCTGTGCTTGCAAAAGAAACTTTAACTGCAGTTCAAAAAGAAAAAGAAAAATTTGGTTTTGGCAAGGGAAAGAAAGAAACAATCATGATAGAATTCTTCCATGCCAACACTCACAAAGGAGTTCACATTGGACACCTACGTAACATTTCTATTGGTTCTGCTCTTGCTAATATATTAGAATCTGCAGGATACAAAACAATTAGAGTTAACTATCAAGGAGACATTGGACCACATGTTGCAAAATGTATCTGGGGTTACAAAAAGTTTGCCAAAGAATTGAAAGAACCAACTGACGACAAAGGAATTTGGCTAGGAAAATTATATTCAAAAGTTAGTATTGCAAACAAAGGCGACAAATCGGCCGAAGAAGAAATCCGAGAACTAACCCTAAAATTGTATGAACATAGTGATAAGGAAATAGAAAAACTCTGGAAGAAAACTAGACAATGGTGCTTAGAAGATTTTGAAGTCTTCTACACAGATTTTGGTGTCAAATTTGACAGATTATACTTTGAAAGTGAAGCTGAACTGCCAGGCAAAAAAGTGTTTGATGAATTGCTTGCAAAAAAAATTGCAAAAGAAAGTGATGGAGCCATAATTGTTGATTTGGAAAAATATAAACTGAACGTTTATGTCGGTTTGACTGGGAAAGGCTATCCCACCTACCAAGCAAAAGAGATGGGTCTGGCTAAACTAAAACAAAAAGAATTCAAATTTGATAAAAGCCTACATGTGGTTGGCTCAGAACAAGAATTATTCTTCAAACAAGTTTTCAAAACATATGAACTTATGAAATCACCCATGGCAAAAAAATCAACACACATTAGTTACGGTCTTGTGAATCTGCCCGAAGGAAAAATGAGCTCGCGACTAGGAACAATGGTGCTCTATGCAGATTTGTTTGCTAAAATGATGGGTCGCGTAAGACCAGAGGTACAAGAAAGGCATCCTAAACTTTCTAAAAAGGAAGTAGAAAAAAGAACCAAAATGATTGCCTTTGCAGCCCTTAAATTTTCAATGCAGATAAAAGAAAATAACAGACGAATGACTTTTGATTGGGAGCGAGCGTTAGACTTACAAGGTGATACTGGACCATACATTCAATACGCACACGCGAGAGCCTGTAGCATTTTAAGAAAAGCTAAATGGAAGAAATCTGTTAAAGTTAATTTTGATTTATTAGGTAGTGATTCAGAGAAAAAAGTATTATTGCTGTTGTCTAAATATCCTGAATTCGTTAAAGAGTCTGCTGAAAAATATAAACCCTACTTAATTGCACAGTATGTGCTAGAATTGGCTCAGTTATTCAGTGAATTTTATGTTAACAACAAAGTAATGGTAGATGATAAAGAATTGATGAATGCTAGATTATTGTTAGTTGATTCTGTACGTCAAGTTCTGGCGAATGGGTTGAGTTTGTTAGGTATTTCGGCACCAGAAGAGATGTGATTATTAAGAAACAGAGGAACATAAATGACATTATACTTTATCACCGGAAACAAACACAAATTTTCTGAAGCAAAACAAATTTTTCCTGAAATAGAACAATTAGATATTGATTTAATTGAAATTCAATCAATGGATCCTAAAGAAATAATTGCAGCTAAGTTACAAGAAGCATTGAAACAATGCCCAGGACCACTTTTTTGTGAAGATGTGTCTCTTTCAATTTCTGCGTTTCAAGGATTTCCTGGACCCTTAGTAAAATTTTGGAATAAATCAGGAAGTAATCAAGAGAGAGTTCAACGAGTACACACTCAACCAGACCATAGCACAAAAGTTGTCTGCACTATTGGTTACTCTGATGGAAAAGAAATGCATTTCTTTGAAGGTGTTGTTAATGGAAGAATAGTAATGCCAAGAGCTGCAAGTGATTTTGGGTTTGATCCAATCTTTGAAGTTTCTGGAACTGGCAAAACATATGCTGAAATGTCTTTAACTGAGAAGAATAAATGTAGTCACAGATATTTGGCACTTTTAGAATTAAAAAAATTCTTAGAAAAATCAAAGACTTAAATTTTTCTTCCCTTTCTTAACATTCTTTTTCAGCGCAGATATTTTACCTAATTGGGCTCCAGCAAAAACTGTCTCAAAACTGGATGAAAGAAATGTAGCTGACAAAAAGAATAAAGGAATCCAAGCCCAAGAAAAACCCTTGAAAGAAAAGACCAAGGCAAGACCACTCAAACTAGAATAACTGATTATGTAAAACAAAGGTAAAATGTAATACACATGAGGAATTCGGTAGTTCCGAAACAAAGCTACAAAGAAGAATGTAGCTAAAAACCAAACTAAAGCAAAAATCCCTACAAAAGCTGAGAACCAAGCTTGCTCCCAATTCAAAAGCTGAGAAAGGATTTCTGTTAAACCAATTACACCATTAAATAAAGCTATAAACAAATAAGTATGTAATAAAGTCTCTCCAAAGCGCCTCATAAGATAATGAAGGTGCTAGTGCTTTATATTTTTTGCCTGTTGTCTTGGCTTGTAGAAAAAAGAACTTAAATAATCACAACAAATAAATAGGAGCTTGATTCATTATTTGCTATGACAGTAATTATATACACAATTCCTAGTTGTAAATGGTCAACTAAAGCCAAAGCATACCTGACTAAGAAAAAAATTGCTTTTGAAGATAAAGATATAACGGAAGATAAACCAGCCCGCAAAGAAATTATTGATGTGAGTGGCCAAGTCGCTACCCCGGTTCTTAAAATTGGAGCAGAGATTATCATAGGATTTAATCAAAAAAAAATTGATGCTGCTTTAAGCAAACTATAATTTCCTTCTATTTTTCTATATTTTCCTATTCAAATGACTAATTTATCCCATTTCTAAAGGCGATACCTTTATAAAGAATCCTCGATCCAAGCGAGCATAATGAAGATTCCTAAGTTGCAAAAAAAACTCTGTAGAAAGTGTAAAACACATACAGAGCATAAAATCGCACAAGTTAAGCGTAAAACTGCTAGTTCCTTAAGCAAAGGAAGCAAAGTTAGAGCTAGATGCAGAGGACTTGCTCGAGGAAATGGTTCACGTGGAAGATATTCAAAACCAGCCATTACCAAATTTAAGCGAACAGGAGCTAAATCAACTAAAAAAACTGATTTTAGATATACTTGTCAGGTCTGTAAAAAAAGCTCAGTTCAATCAAGCGGAATCAGAAGTAAACGTGTAGAATTAATATAGGCATAATAAAATGAAAGATCAAACAAACTCCAAATTTATTAAAATACGCTGCCCAAAGTGTAAAAATGAGCAAACAATCTTTGGAAATGCATCAACTGTAGTTACATGCCTGGTTTGTTCAAGAGAACTTGTCTACCCAACAGGTGGAAAAAGTAAAATTTCTGCACGAGTCCTTGAGATCTTTTAGGTCCCTTTCACAATTATTATTTTATGCCTCTTAACTTGGCAACTTGATATTTCAACAAACTAAAATGCTCTACAAACACCAAGGATTACCGGATGAAGGAGAAATTGTTCTCTGTCGCGTTACTAAGATATTTCCTAATTCTGTTTTCGCTCAAATGGTAGAATATGGTGATTCTGGAATGATTCACATCAGTGAAATTGCACCAGGAAGAATCCGAAATTTACGAGAGTATGTAAAAGTCGGAAAACAAATTGTCTGTGTAGTTCTAAGAGTGAAAACAGATAGAGGACACATCGATTTGTCTTTACGAAGAGTAGGTACTGGTGCTAAACTTAAAAAACTTGACGAAATGAAACAAGAGCTTAAAGCAGAACAAATTATTGCAAATCTAGCTAAACGCTTGAAACTTAAAACAGAAGATTTGTACAAAACAATAAGTTCAAAATTACTTGAAGAATATCATTACGTTCACAGCGCATTCAAAGAAGTTGTAGCTGGACAAACAAGCTTTGAAGATCTAGGTTTAGATGCAAAACTTTCTAAAGAGTTAAGTGTGGCGGTTGCTGAAAAATTTAAAGAGCCAGTTGCTACTTTCCGAGGAGAGATTGTACTACATACCTACACTAGTAATGGAGTAGAAAAAGTTAAGTCTACTTTAAGAAAAATAGAAAATTTGAGAGATGATATGCAAGTCGTATACCTCGGTGCAGGAAGATATAAATTCTTATTTATAGATAAAGAAATAAAAGCCGCAGAAAAAGATATTTCTGCGATCGAAAAAATACTAGGTAAATACCAAGACAAATTGTCAAACTTCACTTTTAGCAGAGAAAAGGCAGACTTTGATGCATAAGTAAAGGTGAACGCGCTGCCAAACCTCAAGCTACAATGATTTATAATTGAGAAAATGAAAAAAATTCTAAGTTGCGGAAATTGTAAGATTTATACAATGAAACAAGAATGTCCTAAATGTTCCGCAAAAACAGTGGAAGCAAAACCCCCTAGATTTTCTCTAGATGACAAGTATGCTTCGTATCGTCGTGAAGCTAAAGAGAAAGAGAGGGAAGAGAAAGGTTTGATTTGATTATACTCGGTCTTTAACACAATCATATTCTATTCTCACTTTGTTTCCATCTGCTAATTCAAAAAGATAGGTTCCGTCTTCCAATAGATGTTCTTCTCCAAAATGATGTCTTGCAATAGCTAACCTTTTTGATCTATAAGCTGCTTTACCCGGACTGTTTCTCAAAAAAGCGAAACTAAAAACGTCAACAATATCAACTAAAGTTCCAACTTCTGGGTCAGAATGAACTCCATTTATCCAAACAGTTTTACCTCCACCTGCATCACTCTTATTCATGTTTCTTGAATCTAAAAGAAATGCTACTTGCTCTGTTGATAAGCTATCATAACAATGAGCCGTACTATAACGTGCTTGTAATTTCTCAATGTCGGTTTCCATGGTTCTTAGTACACCATATCCACCTAAATAATAATAATTAGAGTACTTTAAAAGATTTATGGGCTCTGATTAATTATCTGCTTACCCAACAAAAAGAATTTACCCGATATAACTGGCATCTTTGCCGCGCAGTTTTCCACCCGCTTGCTGAGTAGTTGACAATTCCTTAAGCCACTCCTTAGTCTTAACCAACACCTCTTTCTCTAAATCAGAAATTTCTTTACTCAATTTATTCAATGCTAATTTTAACTTATACTTCTTATTCAACACTTTCAAAATCTCAGTTGCACCTTTAACACCCAAATACATCTGATGCGCAAAAGTTTCAGCAAGCAAAGCTGCAGCATTAATGTTATTTCTTTGAGCAGTACCCACCAATACCCCACTGACACCAATGATCGGTCCCACAACACCAAAAATCTTGGTCTCTACCTTATAAGATTTTTTTTGAAAGCTTTTAAGAAAATCTTTATTGTTAGCAGTCGCGTAGACTTTAGGATTTTCAGGTAAGGTCTGTAAACCAATCCCTCCTGTTGTAATTATTTCAGTTACTCCAAATTCTTTAGCTATTTTTACAACTTCATCACAAAAAGAATAACAACTTCTTTCATCTATTGGTTGAACGTCACCCGCCAATATTAAAATGTCGCGCAGTTTAGGATCTTTATTCTTCTTATACCACAATTCTATCTTCGGAACTTCAACTAAATTTGCTTCATTAATGAAAACTGAATGAGGAAATGAATGAGAATAAAAACTAGCTAAATGTTTAGCCTTCAATTCTTGAGCCAAAAAGTCGATTGCAATCTTCCCCACATTAGCAATTCCAGGCAAACCCTCTATTAAAATCGGTTTCTTTAATTTAGGGCGCTTTTTTACATGCCACTCTATCTCCCAAGAAGTCATGTATCTATTTAGCTATTTTAGTGTTTAAATAGTTTGTTATTCATAAAAAAGGAGTATCAGAAAACCCGTTCATGGCAATTTCTTAAGATACCTTATATTTCACAAGGAGAACTATTATTTTATTATATGAAAAATCATGAATATGGATAGAATTGAAGTGCCTTTTAGCATTAAAGACCTTGTAATTAATGAAAATCCGCAAGTGGATGATGTTTACATCTCTGCCAGATACGAAGGATTATCATTTCGAGGCCAAGAGATCACTGCTCTAATCACAGTACAAAAAGAACAATTCAACGATGAATGGAAAGAAATACTCTCACGAGAAAATTCATACTCTCTACAACTCTATGATGTTGAAGGTGAAGAAATCGTTCCAGGATCTAACTCTTGGGTGTACTCAGAACCAGATGCTTATGTCTCTGGAAGGAAAAGTGCAATTGGGCTTATCCGCTCGGCAATGGGTCTTGTTTCACATTTTAGCTCCGATGAACTAGATACAATGCATCAAAATTCTTATCCAGGGGAGGATAATAATAGTTTTGTTCAACAATTAGGTCACGTGCTTGTTGCATATACTGGCATCGAACACCAAGATAAAACTTGGAAACTTTCTTTAGACGGGAAAAAAGAATTACTTTATACGCCTGAGCGCGATCCAAAAACTGGTTTAATGAGGCTTAGTTCTGCTATGCCTCTTAGTTGGTTTGTAGATGGGAAAGATATTGAAGCTAGGGAGATGCTCCGGCAAGGGCTATTTTAATTTTATAAAAAAAAGAAGAATAAAAATTACTTCTTATGAAAAGCGTTCTTAATCACGCCGCCCGTGAACATTTTTGGTTCTTTACCAGTATCAGCATAAAGGAACAAGGCAGTATCAAAGATCATATCAGCTGCTCTGAACACAACTGAAACTAACATTAATACTAAAATCCATAAACCAACTAAGAATACTGCCAAAGAGATAGATATTCCAAAACTCAAAATCCCTGGAAGTAAAAATAAAATTGTGGCTAGAAACATGATGGCATTCTTAACTGTACTAAGTCCAAACCATTTGATCAAACTCTCTCCCCAAGTTTTCTTAATTGCAGCAGTAGAACTTTTTAGAGCATCAATTGGTCCTTGATCTTTTAAAATGATTGCAGGAACTACAAAAGTTGAGACAATTGCCCAAGCTAAACCTAAAAGACTAGTTGCTATTTTCCCTAGCATCCCAATAATCCCTCCTTTTTTTCTTGCTTGAGATTCTAGAGCACTTAGGATTAAACCTACTGTTGCTGTAAGTAGCGACCACTGAATTAGTTTTCCTAGTTTGCTGGTTGCTGCTTTGATTCCATCCATAAAAGTGGCATCGCCACCTTCCATTCTTGTTTTAGCGATATGCACAACTCCAGCATTGAAAAACACAGAGAAAAAAGCTGTTACAAAATAAAAGACAAAAATTCCTAGATAAACCAGTAAAGGAGTTGCGTCTGAACCTAGGGTCCCTGTTACAAAAGCAGTTACAAAAATTGGAGCTACCAAAGCTATGAATGCGATTATAGAGAAAAATGCTGCAAGAATTGGAAAAGCCAAAATCTCTTTATCATGCATCATGATTTTGAAAGTCTGTTTGGTTACATCCCAACTTCGTTTGAAACGATCAATAAGACCGTCTTGCAAATTATTCCCCTGGTTGCTTGTTATCATAGAATTAATTTAGTTTGAGTGTTTAAATATCTTGTGGAGAAGAACGAAAAGAAAAAAGTGCGAGGGACGTGACTTGAACACGCGTACCGCACCAAATGGTTACGCGCATTTGATACGCAATGTCGGGTTAAACTCACAAGCTCGTTTACCCAACTAGAAAAAAGTGCGAGGGACGTGACTTGAACACGCGTAGACACTAAGTCACAGCCTCCTCGGGGCTGCCCGTTTGACCACTCCGGCACCCTCGCACAACACAGAGATTATTCTAATTACCTTTTATAAAATTATTGAAGAAAAATACTAAAAACAAATTATCAAAAATAACTCGCAATCCTTTCTACAGGAACTTCAACATCACCTAACCCAGAAACAAGAATATAATCAATACCACTAGAGATTCTCTCTCCTTCAAATCTCTTCACACTTTTAAGCCTACTAGCGGTATCATCAGCAGAATCTCCACGGCCCAACATTCTATCAACAATCATCTCCCTAGAAGGTGTCTCAAAACAAAAAGGTAATACTAACTTTGTTGGGTCCTGGCCTTCTGCCTCAATAAAATTATACAATGACCTTACTGCACTAGGAACTAAAACCATTAACGAAGGTACACCCTCTGCCTGTAAAGCTTCTTGAATATACGCTGCTTGAGTACCATAACGATGACCTGCAAATTCAACCTGCCAAGCGAAACCTTCTTGTTCTACTATTAATGCAAATTGATCTTGTGTTAAAAATTCATATTCACCAGGTAAGGCATCTGCTCTTGGAGACCTAGTAGTACTACTAGTAATTATTGGACAAGCATATATTTGCATTAATTCTCTGGCTACAGTTGACTTCCCACTTGCAGTTGCACCAGTTAAAGTTATAATCTTTGCAAGACCCATGAGACTCTAAAAATAAGGTGTTTTTTTAAAATTTACTACATTAAAATGACCTACACCACAACACCAAAAATTGCTCCAACCAAATATCCTAAAGCGCCCGCAGTAATACCTACTCCCACTATTTCTAAGCCACTTGTAAGCCAATCCCTATGTGTTACAATTGATTTCCCAGCACCTACAGCAAAAAGCATCCCAATTGTTAAAACTCCACTTATTAGCATAACTGTAGCACTGCCTCCAAAAAAGAAAGGAACTATCGGAAACAAAGAACCTAAAGCAAACGCAAAAAACATAGCAGAAGCATCATGCAAAGGATGACTTGACCCTTTCGGCGCCACATGCATTTTCTTTTGCAAATAATTGATCGCAAAAGTTTCTTTATTATGATGCAAAAAATGGCGCATCATAGAATCAATTTCGTCATTATCAAACTGTTCTTTTATTAGTAATTTCTTCATCTCTTTAGTTGCTTTTTTAGGAAAATTTTGAATTAACTCTCTGGCTTTTGTATGCTCAGCTTCATACACCTCAGCAACAGATTTGCTAGATAGATAAGAACCCGCACTCATACTTAAGGCTCCAGCGAACATACTGGCAAGCCCAGACAACAAAACTACTTGTGCATTTCTGGTAGCTACCCAAACTGCAAGAACAATCCCTAAATTAGAAACTAAACCGTCTTCCATTCCAAAGACTAATTCACGCATGAATCCTTTGAATGTCTCAAGTGCTTTTGTTTTCATTTTGTATTAGTATTCAATTATTAAGACTGCACTACAGCACAAGCACCTTCCACACAATTGGCCCTGGCCTGACCACAATCCATGGTTCCCTCTTGACAATCAGCACTACATAAAATTCCTGTGCAATCAGGAGCATTATCTACATTAACAGCATCTGTGGCATGACAACAAGTTGCTGCCACACAATCACTATCTTGTGTGCACTGCAATTCATCCGGAACTGAATTAAAAACATTGCTATCGGAACCATATCCGTCTGAAGCACATGAAATTAAAGCCAGGCTAGAAATTATTAACATCGCAAAAATTATTTTTTTCACCATTAATCACCTTTTTTATTCTTTACCTTAATTCATTCAGTAAAATCTTTTGTGTATATTAACTTTTCACTAATTTCTCCCCGTAAATTAGTCTGCATCAACTCTTTGATCTTCTGTTGTTCCGTTTCATTCGCTAAAAGCCAAGCTAATTTAACTTGAGCAGTGCTCGCCAACATATCTTTGCCACTAACAACACCCAATTCTAAAAGGTCGCGCCCTTTATCATAAACTTGCATATTGACTGGACCAAAAATACACCCTGTTGTCATTACCATAATTGTGCCGTCCGCAATTAACTTTTTTATTTCTTCTCTTATTCTTTCGTGTTCTTCACAACCCTTAGTTGGCTTATGCAAGGGAATATGACCCAAACCTGTTCCTTCTAAGATTAATCCCTTAAATCCATGATAAGCTTTGAATTGGCTGGCAAACATATTAGTGTGAATTTTGAGGATTGCAACTTTCTCTTCCATACTATCTTTGATAACTGCTGGTTTGTCATTTCTTTTTTGATAATCTTGATTGAGGAAATCAATCTTTTTCTCTTTATAGAACACTTTAGCAATTGGCTCACTGTTGACTGCTTGAAAAGCATCACGCCTACTTGAATGTAATTTGTAAGTTTTAGTTGCTGGCAAAATATTGCAAAAGTTATCCTCTGCATTCCCATGCATACAAATTGCAACACCTGCAAAATCTGTTTTAGTAATAAACTTCGCTGCACAAATTAAATTCATTGCAGCATCACTAGATCCCCTATCACTAGATCTTTGAGAGCCAACAAATAAGATTGGAATTGGAGTGTGTTCTATCATAAAAGATACAGCAGCAGCAGTTACCGCTAAATTGTCTGTTCCAATCCCCACAATTATTCCGTCTGCTCCTTTCTTGATTTTCTTTTCAATGGCTCTAACTATCTTCTGCATATGAATGAATCTTAAGTCATCACTCCACATCTGAGCAATCAGATCTGATTCGATGTTGGCGATCTTTGGTAATTCGGGAAATAAATTAATGAGATCTTTTGGAGAGAAAGAAGCTACAACTCCCCCTGTTCGATAATCTACTTTACTAGCTATCGTTCCCCCGGTGTGTAGAATAGAAATTGTTGGAAGTAATTTGTCTTTTGAAATTGAAACTTCTGTTATTTTTTTGGAATCTTTTTCTTCTTTAGCTTTTTTGATAATTTTTATTTCCTTGATCTCTTCATTCTCAAAACCAACATTATATCCAGTTGAGAGTTTGAGAAGAGTAACATTATCTTTGCTACTTTGAACAATGATTCCTGACTCTTTATGATTGTTCTTAAGAGTTAAAGTTACACGGTCTCCTGGTTTGCCAAAGTTTTGTGACATATATTAGTTTTATTCCTAAATCTTTATATAGCTTATGTTATGAAAAAAGATCTGCAAGCCATTAGTTGCTCGTTATGATATTTAGCTCTGTTAAATATCAATCTTTGGTGTTCACTCGATCTGCTTTAATGTAGTTCATTTCTGCTTGCATAATAGTGATAACAGTAAGACACAAATATAAGAACAGGTGAACAAAAATGAACATTGAATATAACAATAATGAAACAAAAACAGATTATAAAGTGAAGGATGTGTCTTTGGCACCTTGGGGTCGCAAAGAGATGGATATTGCCGAAAAAGAAATGCCTGGTTTAATGGCACTGCGAGAAAAATACGGTGAAACTAAACCTCTAAGTGGAGCCAAAATCATGGGCTCTTTGCACATGACAATTCAAACTGCAGTATTAATTGATACACTTGTTCAGCTAGGAGCAAATGTACGCTGGGTATCATGTAATATCTTTTCTACACAAGATCACGCTGCGGCAGCGATTGCAGCATCAGGAGTTCCAGTCTTCGCATGGAAAGGAGAAACACTTCCAGAATATTGGTGGTGTACTAAACAAGCATTAGTTTGGCCAGATGGAAGTGGACCAGATATGATTGTAGATGATGGTGGAGACGCAACTCTACTTATGCACAGAGGAGCACTTGCTGAAACAAATCCGGTATTACTTGATAACGATGAAGGCAATGAAGAATTAGCACAAGTAAACATTCAAATTCGAGAGATGCTATCTACTAATGCAAATTTCTTTTCTACTTGTTTAGCTGCTATGAAAGGAGTTAGTGAAGAGACAACCACAGGAGTACACCGATTATATCAGATGATGGAAAAAGGTGAATTAAAAATTCCAGCAATCAATGTAAACGATTCTGTAACCAAAAGTAAGTTTGATAATTTGTATGGATGTCGTGAATCACTTGTTGATGGAATCAAACGCGCAACTGATGTTATGCTTGCTGGAAAAGTTGCGGTCGTTGCAGGTTACGGAGATGTTGGGAAAGGTTGTGTACAATCCTTGAAAGGCTATGGTTGCAGAGTGATTGTTACTGAAATTGATCCAATCAATGCACTGCAAGCAGTAATGGAAGGGTTAGAAGTGAAACCAATGGATGAAGCAGTTTTGGAAGGAGATATTTTTGTTACCACAACAGGAAACAAAGATATTATTGTTGATCGCCATTTTATTGCTATGAAAGACCAAGCAATTGTTTGTAACATTGGACACTTCGATAATGAAATTGATATGGGTTGGTTGAATCATTCATCGGGGGCGGTTCGCCTAGAGATAAAACCCCAATATGACAAATACACTTTTGCTAATGGACGGGAAATATATGTGTTAGCTGAAGGCCGGCTAGTGAACTTAGGTTGTGCAACTGGGCATCCATCGTTTGTGATGAGTGCTAGTTTTACTAATCAAGTTTTGGCGCAGATTGAACTATGGACTAAATCACATGAAATTGGTGTAACTGTATTGCCGAAAATTTTGGATGAAGAAGTAGCTCGTTTACATTTAAGTAAGTTAGGAGTTCGTTTAGAAGTTATGACTGATTCGCAATCTTCGTATTTAGGTGTACCTAAGACTGGGCCATATAAACCAGAACATTATAGGTATTAGGTGAAATATAATGGAAAAAACAATCGATGTAATGGGGATTGGAAATGCCCTAATGGACCTACTCGTGGAAGTTGATGATAACACACTCTTAGATTTTGATCTTAACAAAGGAGAAATGCATCTTGTGGATCATCCAACTGCTGAAAAACTGCTTGCAACACTCTTAGAGAAAAATCTGAAACTAGAAATTGTTCCCGGAGGATCAGTTGCTAACACCCTTAAAGGAATCGCACTGTTCGGAGGACACGTGGTACTCTGCGGGAAAGTTGGAAACGATCAACACGGAGAAATGTATGTCCAAGAAATGGAAAAGATTGGAGTTAGATCTAATGTTAACGGACATTCAGCAATCACAGGTCATGCGCTAACATTCATCACACCTGATTCGCAGCGTACTTTTTCTGTACACTTAGGAGCAGCAGTACATCTTGAAAAAGAAGATATCTTGGAAACTGACATTGCAAAAAGTAAAATTTTGCATTTAGAAGGATACCAACTAGAAGGACAAACACAAGAAACAATATTACATGCAATTGATTTAGCAAAAAAACACGGAACATTGGTATCACTGGATTTGGCAGACCCAGGTGTAATTCGACGAAACAAAGAATTTCTTTCTACCCTTGTGCACTCACACATTGATATTGTATTCATGAACGAAACAGAAGCACAAGAATTTACTGGTTTGCAAGAAAAGGCAGCATTGTCTGCTTTGCCAGAAAATTTGACCATTGCAGTTGTGAAATTAGGTGCAGCTGGTTCATTAATTAGATATCAAGGAAAAATAATTGAAGCGCCAGCAATGGCAGCAACACCTGTTGATACAACAGGAGCAGGAGATAGCTTTGCTGCAGGATTACTTCACGGGTATACAAAAGGTTGGCCTATGGAAAAGTCAGCACGACTTGGTGCACTACTTGCTGCACGAGTAATTGAACAAACAGGTGTTAGAATTCATGATTTGTCTTCAGAAAAATTAGTTGCAGAAGTGGAAGCACAAATGTTAGAACCTGTTAGTTTAGCCAGTTCTTCACTTGTAAAAATAGGGATCATTGGAGGGTCAGGAATTGATAGCCCCGATATCTTGGAGAACAAAACTACAATTAATGTTGAAACAAAATGGGGAAAACCATCTTCAGCCATTAGCTGCGGAACCATTTCTGGAGTGAAAGTTGCCATTATTGCAAGGCACGGAATTGGACACACAATGAACCCAAGCAATGTTCCTTATCGCGCTAACATTGCAGCATTGAAACAAGTTGGATGCACGCATATTATTGGGGCCACCGCAGTAGGGTCTTTACGTGAAGAATACAAACCAGGAGATATTGTAATTTCAGATCAGTTTATTGATCGCACCACTAAACGCGAACAAAGTTTTTATGATGGAAATTATGAGAAAGGAGTATGCCATATTACAGTAGCTGAACCAATGTGTGAGAGTCTACGACAAACATTAATCTCCACTGCGCAAAGATTGTCACTGCCATTTCATACGCGCGGGACTTGTGTAGTTATCGAAGGACCACGATTTTCAACAAAAGCAGAATCACATTTGTTTAGGTCTTGGAATGCTGAAATTATTGGAATGACAATGGTGCCAGAAGTTTGTTTGGCAAGAGAAATGGAAATTCCATACGCTAACATTTCAATGGTTACAGATTACGATGTCTGGCGAGAAGGTGAAGAGGTAAGTACAGAAAAAGTTATTGAGACAATGAAAGCTAATGCTGCTAAACTGAAGTTGCTTTTGAAAGAAGTTGTGCCAATGATTAAATATGATGCCAACAATCCTATTCGATATGCTCTTAAAGGTGCGTTGTTTTAGGAGGATAGGGTGGGAAAAGAATGATTGTTGTGGTGTAGGTCAAGCTGGGCCACTCCAAAGCACTGCGCGGAGATTTTGTGCTAGGTAATAGCACAAAATGCTTGTGCTTATTTTATTCCTTTACTCAATATTCCAGCGAGGAGACGCGCACCACAACAATAATATTATTAATTAAACAAATAGAGGAGATACATATGGATTTGAAATCAAGTATCAGAACAATACCAAACTTTCCAAAAGAAGGGATTATGTTTCGAGACATTACAAGTTTAATTGAAACGCCTTTGGCTTTTGCGTATTGCATCGATCAGATGAGAGAAAAATTTGAAAGTAAGGGTGTTACCAAAATTGTGGGAATTGAATCACGAGGTTTTATTTTTGGAGCAGCACTTGCTAAAGACATGGGTTTACCATTCGTTCTAATTCGAAAAAAAGGAAAGTTGCCAGGAGAAACAGTTGGTGTTGATTATACTTTAGAATATGGAACAGACACTGTAGAGATTCACACTAATTCACTAACTTCCTCTGATAATGTTTTAGTAATAGATGATTTGATTGCAACAGGAGGGACTGTCCTTGCTTCGTGTCAACTAGTTGAGAAAGTAGGAGCTAAAGTTTTGGCTTGCGCATTTGTGATTAATCTGCCAGATCTCAAGGGAATGGAAAAAATTTCTAACTATAATCCATTCTGTTTGGTAGAATTTGAAGGAGAATAAATTTTTTGATTTATTTGTTTCTTTTTATTGTTTTTACTTCTTTGCTCTTTCTATTGCTTTCATAATCTCAGCATGAACAGAACCAGCAACCTGTTTTTTCTTCTTAGAAATTGTTGTAACTTTTGGAGCTATAGAATGGACTGGGACTTTTGGTTCTACTGGTTTTGCTGCCTCTTTCTTCTTTCCCTTATACTTAATTACCAAAGTATTACTCTTAATATCTTTTTGTAAAGAATCCAAATTGTCCTGAGTTTGTTTTGCTTGCCAATTCATCTTTTCTAATCCATCCTTATCCCATCTCCCAAAAACATGCACAGCCAATCTTTCACTAGGATTGTCAGGACTCTGATTTGATTTTAAAACAATATTAGTTGCGTGACACTTAAGTCCTTCAAACACTGCAGTGCTCGCGAAACTAGCTGCAAAGAAAAGATGACTGCTCTGTTCTTGACTAAGTTTTCTAATGTCTTTCTCTTCATCTTTACTGTAAACTATAAGGTGAGCTTTACCATGGCTTTTGCTTGGCGCTACACAAAGAACTTGCTCATCTTCGTAAATTACATTATCTTGTTCGTAAATTTTGGAGAGGTAGGCCGGAACATTGCCCTTACCTGTATGCCAATTGTTAGGATGTCTGCCAAAATGGTTATTCATCATAATCGGCATATTCTGGGCTAGCATCTTGATAGTCCCATCATCCATACTATCTTTTCCTTTGAAAATGAACTGGCTCTTATTGTCATCAGGATCCCTTGGTAGCAAATGTACTAAAAAATGCGGAGACATCTGCCCCGCTGCACCGCCCACTGCAATGAAGACGTTGAAACCTCTACTCACTGTAGCCTTCTGCATAGCTTTAGCTAACCCTGGAATAAGTGCGAATAAATGAGTGAACTCATCACCAGGAATGTAAGCTGGCATTGGATAATGGTCTTTAGTCATAAAAGAAGCATGTCCTTTGACAAAAGGATAAATATCAAGCATTGCAACAGTATTGTTGTCTTTGAAAATTGTTTTAGCACCAGGTTGTTCTCCACTGATTAATTTACAGTGAATACATTGTTTAGCTTGTTCTTTAAGCTGGGCCTTCATTTCTGGTGTGATGTTCATTAATTTGCACCTTTGAATACTGTTCCGTTTGATGTTTCAATTCCAACTACTGATAAGCCAGAATACAATACTATAAACTCCTCTCCTAATAATTCTTGCGGAGATGAAATACCTAAATCTGCAAATAATTGTTCTGCTTGATTGCCCCTTAGAAAATGAGTGTAGTTTAACAATTCTTCTACACCAGGTGCAACTAAATGAAGAAATTGAGGTAAGTTTTGTTGACCATTGTTATCAGATGTTGCAGTGTTATCTGGAACATAAGATCTAACTTGCATTGTTCTTTCATGAGTTACCCAACAATCTGGAGTTGGTGGAGGAGTAACTTTTGTATGGTAAGAAAATAATCCTTTTAGGAGATCCATTTTCAACATTTCTTATTTTTTAGAATAATTAATAGAGATTAAAAAAACAATCATTTCTTATTCTTCATCTTCTCTACTTCTTTTGCAAGGTTTAATCTCTTGATGAGCTCCTTATACCGGTTTCTTATCGTAACTTCAGTAACACCCGCTACATCGGCAACTTCACGCTGAGTTCTTTTTTCTCCGTGAATTAAAGATGCTACATAAAGAGCAGCTGCAGCAATTCCAGTTGGACCACGGCCAGAAGTTAGTTCTATGTCTCTTGCGTGCTCAAGTATTTCTACTGATTTACTCTGTGTTTCAGGTGACAGTTTTAGAGCAGATGCGAATCTTGGAATATAATCACTAGGATTACTTGGCCTAATACTGATCTCTAATTCTCTTGTAATAAACCTATAAGTTCTTCCGATCTCTTTCTTCTCAATACCACTAGCTTCACCCATTTCATCAAGTGTTCTTGGAACTTCGTGACGTCTGCACGCGGCGTAAAGAGCTCCAGCAACTACACTCTCCATTGATCTTCCTCGCACAAGGCCTTTCTGAACAGCTAAACGATAAATTCTTGCTGCCTCTTCTTCAACTTGTTTTGGAAGTTTTAAGTAAGAAGATACTCTCTTTAATTCTGCAAGTGCAACTTTTAGATTTCGCTCAATTGCAGTTGAGATTCTGTATTGCCATTTCCTTAAACGGAAAAATTTGTCCTTATTAGATCCACCCAACTTATAATAATCAGAAGTAGTCCCAATTTCAGTACCCATTCCCTGATCAAAACTAGTTTGACTACTTGGTGCACCAGTACGTCTTCGATCACCACCACGGTCATCATCAAAACTACGCCACTCTTGTCCAAAATCGATCATTCGATCTTCTAAAACTAAACCACATTCACGACAAGTTACTTCACCCTTGTCACTATTTCGATGAATATCTTTACTTCCGCAATCCGGACATTCTTTGATGGCATTCTTTCGCATGGTACATTCCTCACTGTATTCGTATTTTATTATGAATTGGTTAGAACCTTAATCGTTAGTTTTATATAGCTTGGACGCAGTTTGTTTATAAATCTTTTGGTGTTTGTGTGGGAAATAATAAAAAATGCTCACCGCAACCCTTATATACGAAGATTGGCTTCATTTTACTAATAAATTTGTAAATTAGTAGGTGATAAAATGGTTTTTAACAAAAAAGCACAATTAGGGATGATTGAGTTCAAATTTTTCGTTTATGGTTTAATTTTAGGAATAGTTGTAGGTTTGGCACTAACATACATGGGAAACGCAGGAATTATTCCATTTCAAATGCCGGTTTGTGGATAAAAACAAATAATTTTATTTAATTATTTTTTAGTTTCTTTTTCTTATTATTTTTCTCTTTGTCTTGTAAAAAGACTTTATAATAATACTCAACTATTCTAGTACAGAAAACATTATTAACTAAAGAATGCAGAAATTAACATCAGAAGTGGATGGTACTGCTTCTCTTATCATAAAATTACATTTATTTGATCAATATTAATGAAAAGGTGGAAAAATGGACGTAGAAAAAATTCAAAGAATTAACAATTTAGCACTCGAACTAGAAAGACAGGGCCTCGCCGATGGACGTGAAGATGCCGTAGCACAAGCACGCAGAATCTTTAACGTGGAAGACCATAGCGCAATTGATCCCTCTCAAATGCAACAAGGGAGTTTGCAAGCAAAACCAGAAGAAACTGCCAATGAAATAACAGAAGCAGAAGATACTCAATCAACTCTTAGAACTAACCTTAGTGAAGAAAAGATATCAGAAATCTTACAGAAAAACAGCACATTCATGGTTTCAACAATAAAAAGCTTTCAAGAAAAAATCAATAGAATGGAACAGGAAATTATTGGCATGAAACGGAAAATACAAGAATTGGCTGCAAGGCCTGTAGCACAAGCAGCCCCTACTCAAACAACAAATCCAAACCATGCGCCCACAGAAGCACCAGCTGCTCCTGTAGAATCCACTTCAACTAACCCCCAAGGAGGAGATCACCCTCGCAGTGGAGGATATAATGATACTGACGTTTCTATTGAAAAATTCTTTTATATGGGAACTAGGTGAATTTTTTTATTGTTTTTTAGTTTTCTTTGTTTGAAGCTTTCTGATTATGGTCCGCTAGCACTACAAAAAGAGGCATTATTTCTACACAAACTTTATATAACTGCAAGCACCACAGATAACTACTCAAGAATTAATACATATTTAACTCTATAAACAACAAAGTTGGGGGAATAAATTATGAATTTGAAAATTTTAGTGCTTTTGGTTCTAGCAATTGGATTACTTGTACCTTTTGGTTTAGCTGATGTAGAACTCGCAGCAGATCAAGCAACAAGTTTTAGCTATGATTACCAAGAGCTAGATGATGATAATGATGACACTGTGTCTGTTAGTTTTGATATTGAATTGAAAAATACAGGCGAAGATAATGAATCCGTTACTCTAGAACTAACTAGTAACGATGCAGATTACACTGTAGAATTTGCAGACAGCAATGATGCTAGCTTTGATTTAGAAGTAAATGCGAGCACAACTGTAACTGTAGACATCACAGTTGATGTATCTAATTTGTTCGATGAAGGAAACTATTCTGATATTTTTGATTTAGATATTACTTTACTCTCTGGGCCAACCAGTACAGAAAGCTTTGGCGCTAATGTGGGTTCCATGTTCGATATGATCGAAGTTTTCTTCTATATTGATGACAGTGAAGAAGATAGTATGGATTTAGATGATAGCGCAGATGATGACTCTGACGTTGACATTACACCAGGTGATGAAGTAACTTTGTACTTCAATATAGATAACTTGTTTGATAGTGACTTTGATGATGGAGACATGGAATTTGATATCACAATTGAACTTGATGACAGTGACTTTGGAGATGATATTGATGAAGATGTTAACTTTGATCTTGATGCAGGAGATGAACTTAATGAAAACGACGAAGATGCTGGAATAGAATTTGATGTTCCAATAGATGCTGAAGAAGGAGATGATTATGAACTAATCATCACAGTTGAAGCTCAAGATGAAAGTGGAGCAGAATATTCTGTTGAATGGGTTGCGAATTTGAATGTTGAGAGAGAAGACGAAGATGTTCGAATCGATGATATGACAGTATACCCTGAAGTGGTTTCTTGTGGAGATAGTTTTGGATTAACAGTGGATGTTACCAACTACGGATCCGACAAACAAAATGATTTCTTCCTAGCAGTTGACGGAGAAGAACTTGGTGTTGATGATGATACCACTTTTGACTTAAGTTATGGGCATGATGCTGATGAGAACGAAGAAACAGTATCTTTCCAATTCTTTGTTGCAGATGACCAAGCAGAAGGCGAATATGACATTACTGTTCGAGGTTACTATGACGGAGATGACTTAGCATACACCGACGAAGTTTCAGTAGAAGTAACTTGTTCTGTAGAAGAAGAAACAACTACTGAAGATAGTACAGATGACTCTGACACTGAAGTTGAAACTATCACTTTCAGTGACGATGAAGTAGATGAAACTGCAGCAAGCGATGACTCATCAGATTCTGAAGAAAGTGTAGAATCTAGCTCAGAAAAAGTTTCAACTGTTGAAAAGAGTTATACCAGTAGTGATGTAGAGTTAGGCTTAACTGTTGCTCTAATCATCTTAGTGGTACTTGCTATAATGGCTCTATTAATGGTAGGTCTTAAGAAGAAATAAATTTTGTTTTTATTTTATTTTTTTTCTATATTTTTCTGAAGTGAATTTTTATAAAGTATTAGCATTCTTACTCACCCTATGACAAATAACATACTCTTAGTATCACACAAATCAGGATCGCAATACTTTGTAAAAGATTGTGACTCTGACTTTCATTGTACAGAAGGAATTGTTAGTTCTACTGATTTGCTTGATTCTTTAGTATCTGTTGTAACCAGTAGCAAAAAAGTTAGGTTTTCTAAAATCAATCCTAGTTTGCCAGATCTGAAAGCAGAATTTGCACGAGGACCACAAATTGTTACAGAAAAAGATATTGGATATGTTATTGCTAAAACTGGAGTGAATGGTAAGTCCTCTTGTGTAGATGCTGGAGCTGGAACTGGAGTTTTATCATTATCACTTGCTAACGTATGTAAAACCGTAACTTGTTATGATACGAATCAAAAACATATTGAAGTTGTTAAGAAAAATGTAAAATTAGTTGGAGCAAATAATGTAATTGTAAAACTAGGAGATGTAGCTACTGAATTAGTTGAGGCTGATTTAGATTTAATCACTCTTGATTTGCCTAACCCTAATCTTGCGCTTGCAAAAGTTGAAGAAGCTTTGAACCTTGGAGGATGGTTAGTTGTGTATTTACCAAACATTTTGCAGATGAAAACTTGCATTGATGCTTTAAGAGAATACAAATCATTAAAATTAGTTGAATTAACTGAAATTTCGAAGCGTGATTGGAAAGTTGGTAAAGAGATCTTGCGTCCAGTACATAGCCAAATAGTGCATACTGGTTTTTTAGCGTTTGTTAGGAAGTTGTGAATGGATTAAGGTGGTGTTAAATTGAAATTAGAAATTCAAAAAATTAATTCTGAGGCAAAATTACCAAATTTTGCTCACACAGGGGATGCAGGAATGGATTTATTTGCAGTAGAGGATTGTATAATTGATGCTGGGAGCCGCGTTTTGGTGCCAACTGGTATTGTTATGAAAATTCCCTTTGGTTATGTAGGATTGATCTGGGATAAATCAGGCCTTGCTGTTAAACATGGAATCACAATGCTAGCTGGAGTCATTGACTCAGGATATAGGGGAGAAATTAAAATTGTAGTTCAGAATCTTGGATCTAAGCCATTTGAAGTTGTGAAAGGCAATAAAATTGGACAGATGTTGATTCAAGCAGTTGTGCAGCCAGAGATTGTAGAAGTTGAAGAATTGGATAAAACCAGTAGATCAGCTGGTAGTTTTGGTTCAACTGGAGAAAAATAGTTTCTTCCTAGAGCAAAATTTACGAAAATGTATACATTTTCGAACTTTCTTCGACCCCATTGGATCTCAGAAAACTTTATAAACAGTTTGTGGTGATTTAGTTCTTGTGTCCCGGTGGCTCAGCGGCTAGAGCACGCGATCAAGTTGACCCCACAAGGTCTCTTTCCGTGAAGCTGTTAACCGCGGGATCATGGGTTCAAATCCCATCCGGGACGCTTTTTTTCTTATTTTTTTATGAATTTTTGGATTATGGAAATCTATGTTTTGAATATATCTCTGTAAATTCTTTCTTCCTGGTAATTCTAATCGATAATTTTGTTTGCCTTTATGACTTACAGAACCATAAAAATTATATTTCTTTAATTCCTGAAGCAATATTAACAGAAATTCTTTTGATTTACTAGATAACTCAATTCGAAGATAATATGCTTCCTTCTTATGCTGCTTGCTAAACACTATACAACCGTCTGTATCAATAAGGCCCCTGAAGAAGGCGAATAAGTATTCTTTTTTTAGTAATATTTCTTTAGGTATTCTCATCGATTCGTATTTTCTCCCAACAGGAAGATATTGCTTTAGAAAATTGAATATTTCTTTATCTGAAAATTTTATGAACAGAGCATTTTCCTTTTTTCTAAATCCAATTATTGCATCCTTATTAAATAATTTTTTCAACAAAGGCAAAGTTATTGTTTGATGATAAACAAGATCATCTTCCTTATGACCACAAATATAGATCATTCTTGCTTTAGCATTTCTAGACAAACAACCATCACCAAACATAATTCCTAAAAATTCAGCTAGTTCAGTATTCATATATTTTACGTCTACAAAGAAAGATATAAACTGTAGCTGAAGGTGACCAGTGGGTAGTGGAGATATAAGGTAAATGCTTTTAGAAATGTTTTATCATCCATTCCTTTGTTAACTCTATTACCTTATCTTCAAATCCTTTTAATTTATGATCCATGCCTTCAATAATTTCTAATTTGGACTCTCTTGAAAAGTATTGGATAGCTCGTTTTGACATTTCTAAAGGAACCGTAGTGTCTTCATCACCATGAATAATTAATACAGGACAAGTCATATTTTCACATAACTCTTGTTGGTTGATTGTTTGCCTCTCTTCAAAATAATTTTTTGGGATTTTATGCATGCGTCCATCTTTTTTATGCACAACAAAATCTTCATTATGTTCAGTTACAGATTCATTCCGTTTTATGATAAACTTCTCTAAGGTAGAATCTACTTCATCAGTTACTGGAACCCACAAAACTATTGTAATAATATCTTTATTGAAACTTTTAAGTGCAATCAATGCACCAAGACTCTCAGCTACCAGAGCAAATCTTGAGAAACCTTTTGTTTTAAGAAAAGCAATTATACTATGTAAATCTTCAACCTGACCTGCAACTAAAATATCTGCACCCTCACTTTTCCCACAACCTCCAAAATCAAATCTGATTACTGTGTAGCTTGCTTGATGTAAAGTTTCTGCGTTTTGAATGTGTCTCTCTCGATCTTTATTTGAAGTGAAGCCATGACAAAAAATTATTGCCTTATCTTTGTTTCTTGGATCTTTACTTGGATAAAACGTGGCTGCTAACTTAATTCCTCTTGTGCTTTGAATCATTAATTCTTGTGTTGTCATCTTTTTCCTTTCTCTACTAATCCTATTTGATAAACTTTCTCTGCAATTTTCTGCATTAATTCAAGGTTGTCACAACCTCTAAACAGAAGCTCTCCAAAATTATGTGCAGTCAATTCAATATCATCAACTTTAATCACAAGCACAATAGGTGTTTCCATAATCACTTCAAATTCCTTTACTAATTTCTTAAGATCTAACTTATACTGCTGAAACTTAAGCCTGGTGCTGTACGCTGCCTTAGTTTTACATTTACTAAGAATGAACAGTTCTTTGATTGTTTTTGATAATGCAGGAGCATTATCAAGCACTGACGTTGTTTTCTTAAGATTCTTAGACATAATGTATATAGAATTTGATGCTTATTAATATATTTTGTTGAAAAAAAAAGAGTAATCTATTCTTCCATCCACCAATACAAAGCCTCTACAAATATCACAATAAAGATTATGAAGAACAACCAACCTATCTGAGAATGGAATATTCCTAATGCAAACTCAGGAGCAATAGTTCCAAGCAAAACTATTGACGCTACTCTAAGCAGGTTTAAAGCCAGTACAGAAATTAACCCAATTAAAAAAACTGTGGCTAACCTCCACTTGTTCAAACTTTGATGCTCATATAAAATTAAAATTAAAAATATTCCAAGAAAAATACTAAGGCTATCAATTCCAGAACAAGGGGCACCTATTGAGACATTGAAATTTTCTAAAATAATCAACGGGCCTTCTATCTCAGGAAGCATACTAACTTCAGAAACAAATAATGACAAAACCCAAAATAAACTTTTTCCAACAATATTAGAAAAATATATCCACTTGGACCATAATAAACTGGTTAGAACATAGTATAAACTTAAGATACTAAGAACAGAAAATATTTCTTTGAAATTCCTCTTTAAAAAATCAGAACCGAAAATAAAAAATCCTAAAAATATTATCCCAAAAAGATAACTAAACATAGAAGAAGTTATGTTAAAAGCATAATTGATTTCAGTAAAAGAAACCCGATACTTAAACATAAAATGAGCCAAGAAAGACATATAAGTGAAAAATCCAAATAGAAATTTCTTTATCAATTGGTCCGGCACATAAATCTCATAAAATACTTCTTTACGTAAAATAGATATGATTGCTAATAAAATAAACGAATACGAAGTAAATGAATAAAAATTATAACTAAATTTAGGACTATATATGAATTCTAATAAATAAAAGATTAAAGGAATAATTAAATATACTAAAATTGCAAATATTAATGGCTTAAAGAGAGATTTGTGATAAAAAATAAGATGTCGAAATCTTTCAAATATATTCTCCTCTTCCATTACTCAAACCCACCATGTATTCTCTTTCTTTAAATTAGTATAGAGATAATTACATGTTAGCTAATAAAAGTAACTGCCATTTGGCCATTAATAAACCTAATATTATAAGAATATCTGGCTCTTTAAAAAAAATTATTTTAATCCATACAAATTAGAATATTTCTTTTCTAAATATTTAAGGAAAGGTTTAGCTGATAGATGTTTCCCTGTCGCTTTAAACACAATTTGCTCAGAAGTCATCTCTCGCCCGTATTTATGCACATGTTTCTTTAACCATTTGCGCACAGATTCAACTTTACCTCGCCTTAACTGCTGATCTAAATTAGAGATGTCTTTATGCATCTGATCAAATAACATAGCTGAATACAAAGTTCCAATAGCATAGGTTGGGAAATAACCAAACATTCCTTCCACCCAATGCACATCCTGCAAAATTCCTTCAGTGTCGTGTTTTGGAGTGACACCTAAATATTCATGGTATTTATTATTCCAAAGTGTTTTAAGATCTTTAGCTTTAACTTTAACTTGCTTATTGAAGATTTGTTTTTCAATTTCATACCTGATAATTACATGTAAACAGTAAGTTAATTCATCGCATTCTATTCTAATCAAAGAAGGTTTGACTTGATTCATAGCAAAGAAAAAGTCTTGGAATTTGATTTTCTTTAACTTTGGAAAAGTTTTTTGATATTTTGGATAGAAATGTTTCCAATACTCCTCCCCTCGCATAATTTGATTCTCCCAAAGCCTACTCTGAGACTCATGCAAACCAAAACTAGGTGCGTCTCTTAATCCTGTGTGTTTAAGTTTTTCATGAATACCTAATTCATACAAGGCATGCCCGGCTTCGTGCGCTGCCCCTGTAAAAGAAAATAGAGGTAATCCTTTCCTCACAGCAGTTGTTAACCGCACGTCATCAAAACTAATTCTGGTCGTAAATGGATGAACTGATTCAGCAACATAATACCTCTTATCTTCTTGCAGAATTGTTTGAATGATTTCTTTGCTAATCTTCAATTGTTCTTTCTCTGGAAATTTTATCTTTTTTAGAATATTTTTTTGGGTTTTATATCTCTTAGTCTTCTTTATTTTTTGCAATAAAACAATTATTCCATTACGTAACTCTTCAAATACAGGATCAATCATCTCTTTAGTCATCCCTTCTTCAAAATCATCAACTATTAGGTTGTAAGCATCCCCCTTCTTGTTAATGAAATTGACTTCTTGCTTTTTCATTTTTATTAGTTTGTTTAATGAAGGTGCGAAAAGTTTGTAGTCCCTCTTCTCTCGTGCCTTTATCCAATGATCATAGGAACTACTACACAATTTAGAAAATTCTGCAACAAAACTAGCAGGAATATTACTGGATTTCTTGATTTCTTTTTTGAAATGTAATAAAAGAGTTTGTTCCCTTTTTGACAATTTTGTTAGAGTGTTTTTCTTTGTTAGACTTGTGATAAGATTTTTTAGTTCCTTACTCACAAAAATTTCATGAATTTTACTTGAAAGATAACTTGATTGTTCTGCCCGGTCAGAAATTGCTTTACTTGGCATAATAGTTTGCTTATCCCACCCTAAAAGAGCTGCAATACCACCTAAAGTATGAATCTCAGAATCAATCTCTTTGAACCTTGTAAGAAGCTGCTTTTCTTTTTTAGTTAGATTTGTCATCCAATTAGAAGTAAATAAAACTGCTTTATTAATTATTTGATTTGTTTGATTGAAGAAGAAGAGTTAAAATTAATTTCCTTTAATGTAAAAATTTTGAGCTTTGTAATTCTTAAGAACTTTAGCACTAGGAAAATACATTGGACTTGGTAGATTATCCAAATCAAACCATTGCCATTTAGTAATCTCATCTGGTTCTAAAACTTGTGGTTCTCCTTCGAAATCTTCCGAGAACAAGCCAATTGTTACAAAATGAGCGGTCTCCACAATGTTATTATTAACACAAATAACCTTAACATTATTCACCTTTATTCCAGTCTCCTCAAGAGTTTCTCTTCTGGCACCCTCCTCAAAAGATTCTCCAAAATCTAATTTTCCTCCAGGCATGGTCCATGTGCCCGCACCATCTAATAAACTAGATGCTTTCTCTGGGTCTTCGTGGCGCTTACCAAGTAAAATCTTTCCTTCTTTTAGAATCATGACTCCAAAGCCTGCGCCAACTTTTTTTTTTACTTCACTCTTCACTCTACTCCCCTCTCTAATCTCTCTCGTAAATCTACCATCTTAGGATAAACTTCTCCCTGAGTGGAAGCTGGTAACTTCTGATACTCTTCATAAATTTGCATATAAATCTGTTTACGAGATTGTAAATCACCAAACTGAGACTTATCAAACAACATTTCAATCTCTTTCTCAGCCTTTAACTGCTCTTCAATATGTTCACGAATCTTGGAAACATTAGCATAAAAATTCTGCTTATTTTTCTCAGACAATTTCATGTACAACTTATAGATACCCGCATATTGGCCTTTCAAATTGCTAGTTGAAGCATCTCCTAAAATTCTGTGGGTGCCTCTCAAGCGTCTACGTAATCTAGCAGCCGGATGCATGAAACCCCAATAAGCATAAACAGTTCCAAAAGCTGCAAGCAGAGCTAACCCTGAAAGAGCTAAGGTCCTAGCCGGACTTGGCTCAGTAATATATTCAATTATTGGAGTTGTACTTGTGTCTTCATCAGCATCACTTGTGTCTGTGGTGTCTGCTGTTGTTTCAACTTCTTCTGTACAACTGCGAGATTCATCAGGCTTATCTTCTGTTGTTCCACAACCATTATTGTCTGAACAAGTTCTAGTCTGAATACTATCACTACAATCAGACCAACTGGTACAAGTCCAAGATTCACTACAAGTTTCATCTTCGGAATCTCCTCCACTAGAACTAGTGCTAGAGCTGCCGCCGCCACCACCTCCCCCACCAGAGGAAGAAGAACTAGAGCTGGTGCTACTAGTGGAACTTGTTGAAGAACTACTGCTGCTACTAGAACTACTACTTGTCTTCAAAAGAGGATGATAATCACCTACACCACTGCCAGTAATGTTGCCACTAGCATTATAAGGAATTAAATCGTCACCAACATAATCTCCAGAAATATTCCAAGGAGTCATGTTGAAAACACCAGACCCATTTCCAGCATCACTACCTAAATAATCACTCCAAAAGTTTCCTGCACTACAATTACCACCAACAATGTTCGTAAAATTGTCAGAACAAGAATAAGTTGTGTTGTAAAAATTAGTTCCGTTAGGCTCTTCAATATTCAAACTGTTGTTAATGTAATTGTTGTAAAAAGTATTATTCCCAGAGTCCGTACTATTAATTCCTGCTTCACTGTTGTTCTCAATTAAATTGGCGGAAAAATTATTGTAATAACTTCTTGTAATTGCTAACCCATAATTAGATCCATTAAAGATGTTTCTCTCAATTGTTGAATCATTAAGGTTTACTAAAGCAATACTAGTCCCAGAAGTACTAACTGTGTTGTTAGAAGCATTGATCCGATTACTATCAACTAATAAAATTCCAAAATTAATGGAGTCTTCAATTGTGTTGTTGAATAACGTTGAGTTTGTGTTGTTCACTAACATAATTCCCCCACTTGCATTCAAAATAGTACAATGTTGAACAGTAACATTATTCTGATTAACAGCATTTATCCCAAACATAACTCCTCCACCATTTCTTGAAATACTATATCCCGCACAATCAATTGTGAGATCACTAGCAGTTACATTGAAACAAGTGCTGTTTTTTGCTAAATTCTTTCCCATAGTAATATTAGTTGTAACCTCACCACATGTTAATTGCCCCACAGGAGTTAATGGGAAGAAATCTCCATTGCCAAGAGTGATATTTGAATTTGAATCATATGGTGTTTCGGTTTCTCCAATTCCATCTAAATCAATGTCCCATCCAGAATAATCATGCCAAAAGTTCCCAGCGATTTGAGATCCACCAATAATATTTGTGGCATTCTGAACAGTAGTATTGTAAAAATTTAAACCACCACTTTCATTTACATTTATACTGTTATTGAAATAATTATTATAAACTAAATTTCCTGCTGATTGTACATCTAAAAAATTCAAACCTAGCGTATTATTCCTAAAATAAGAATTGGAAATATTGTTATCACTAGACTCTAAAAAGATCATTCCATTATTTGAACTATTGATATCCAATTCAAAAAAGTTAGAACCAGAAGACCCAGACAAAGAGATTCCAGAGATACTAGTCTCTGTTGATGTGAAATTAGTAATATTTGATCCACTAGATCCAGTTGATTGTATTCCTGTTGAACTAGCATTAAGAACAGATATATTGTATAGCTTAATGTTAATACCAGCATCTATTACAATTGATTCTGCAAAATCACTAATCACACAATGTTGAATTGTAACATCATTTACCACTGTTACATTGAAAGCAGAACCAGATCCATCTCCTGAAATTCTATATCCTGCACAATCAATAGTCACTTCTGAAGCGTTTAAACTGAATGCAGTTCCAGAACAATTAGTGTCTTGACTTAAAGTTACATCATGAGTTATATTGGCCCCACAGATATCTGTAGATTCAATAGATATCCCCATTGAAGCATTAGTTACATTCTCCACCTTATAATAAGTACTTTCTGCCGAAACAATCTGGCCTTTGTTCGTTGTTGTAGGAAATGACGAAACATTAATTCTATTATCACAAGTGCTATTGGTTGAATTAATGTCACTCGCTTCTGGGCATAAATAAATCCCTGCATCAAACTGATTATTATGATAAATATACATTGTATAATCACTTGCAAAACCAGTTGTCCCACTTGTATTCACAAAAGTTTGGTTATATTGGTTGTAATGTACAAATAAATTTGAAGCATCTACATTTGATTGGTTTAAAAGTCCAGTCAACTCTGCATAAGTGGTATTGCTGGCACTGTAATTGATTACTTGCAGAGTGTTTGGTAGCACTTGCTCATCAACTAATATGCCACTGAAATTTGCAGTAGCGGTCAATCCAAGAGTTTCTGCATCATTAGGAGAATAGTATTGTCTTGCAACATAAAGAACCAAAGGAAAACTATCGTTACTGAAATCTGACACTGCATGGTAGGCAGGATTATCTCCAATACCATCTCCTTCATCTCTGCTACCAGAACCATCATCAAGACCATAATAATCTGAATAAAAATTTCCTCCCTTACATGGGCCACCCACAATATTTGGAGTTGAACAAGAATAACTCATAAACCAAGTGTTAGCAATATCCTCATAAACATTTACAGTGTTCTGAAAATAATTGTTATAAACAGTGTTAGACTGTGATGAAGAAACATTCATCCCAAAACCATTACTTTGTAACCAATTATCATAAATTGTATTGGAATAGGAATTAAGTAAACTTATTCCACCTGTGTTGTTTTTTACAGTGTTGTCACGCAAAGTAGAAGAGTTTACGTCAGATAACTGAATACTAACATTAGCATTGTTATTCAAGGTGTTACTAATAATTTGAGCAGAGCTTGTTTTTTCAACTTGCATTCTTAACAAAGTATTACTTTGAATTGTAAGGGTTGTAGAATCTGAAATGAAAACAAACTCCAGGTTGTTGCTAAGCAAAGTTATACTGTCTGAATTTGTAAAATTGAAATCCATAACTTCAGCTAATTCAGTCATATTATTGCCACTAAGATACGCTGAATCACTACCATTAATGTAAGCACTATCATAAAAAGTGTTGTTGTATAATGTGATGCTAGTTGCATTTTCAGCATTGAATACAGGAGTTAAACTTGCATTAATTGTATTATTTGTTAAAACTGCTAAAACTGAATTATTAATGTTTAAACCTGTTGAAGCATTAGCTATTACATTGTGACTTAAAATTGAACCAGAAGTAGAATAAACCAATACATTTTGTGAATTATTGGCAACAGTATTTGACTCAATTGAGGGGTTATCAATATTATTAAAGTATAAACCTGTCGAGGAATGATCCCTTACTGAATTATTAATAATTGTATTAGAAGAACTATTACTCTTAGAGTATATTCCATGTTTTCCTGTTCTGATTGTGTTATCTCTTATTATTGAAGAATCGCTGCCACTGTGCAAAAATAAAGAATACACATCTGTTATGAAAATGTCATTTGAAGAGATATTGCCTTCGTCACTTCCAACAAAATATATCCCATGATAATTATTATACATAGTGTTGTTGTAAATTGTAGCATTCCCTGAGTTATAACTATAATAACCATAAAATTTCTTGTTTAGATTTATTGTGTTATTAGTTAACTGAGTATTATTTGAACTTATTGAGTATACTCCATTATTATCATTTGTAACATCATTACTATCAATAATGGTGTCATTAGACCCATATAAATAAATTCCATAGAAATCATTTGCAGTAATACTGTTACCATCAGAAATGTTGGTGTTTGTTGAAGATGTTACTTTAATCCCATAGTAGAAATTGCTGACATCACAATTTCTAATTGTTATACCATCCCTATTCTCAACTAAAATCCCTGCATCAGTTCCTGCCCCAATAATACTGTATCCTTGACAATTTAAGGTGATGTCGTCTCCTGAAACTGTTACTCCATCCCCAGATACACAAGTGATATTGGAAGTGAGAACAGTGTCAGTTGTAATCTCTTGACATACATCAACAGACCCATTATTAGCAATTAATGGAAGTGCGTCTCCTGCTGTAATATTTTGAGTATAAGGAACTTGCGTGTCACCAATCCCATCAGCACTTTGGTTGTAAGGATATACTCCTAAACCATTATCAATACCATTGTAATCGCTCCAAAAGTTACCCCCTGTTGCTGATCCTCCTATAATATTGGCTGTACTTCCTTGGTAACTAGTATTCCAATTGTTAAATGATCCATCATCTTGAGCATTTTGAGTGTTGTCAAATACATTGTCGTAAATATTGTTGTTAGTTGAAGATTCAAGCCAGAGACCATAATTGTTTGAAGTGATATTGTTTGTTAGAATAGTATTGTTTAATGAATTGTTCAATAAAATAGCATAAGTTGTTTCTGAAATATTAACATACTCAACACTAGAATTATTTGTGTAATCAAAGAAAACACCATATGTTGCATTTGCAATAACAAGATTAGATACATTGATTTCACTAGATGGATCTACATAAACTCCATAAGTGAAATTGTTTATTGTAGCACCAAGCACAGTCACCCCAGTGTGGTCAGAGATGTTTACACCAATTCCTGAACCATTACCTGTGATCACAAAGCCATCAAAGTCTAAAACAATATTGTCTGCTGTAATTATGAAACAATCCCCTGCTGCAGTAATATTTTGAGTTAAAGTTGTAGTCTTGGTGATTGTCCCACAAGCTACCTGCACTGAGACTAAAGGTAAAAAATCTCCTGTAGCAACACTAAGATCTTCTGTTGCATTTATCTGATTTAAAAAATTGAATGGAATTTGAGTATCACCAATTCCGTCTCCAGTCGTATCAGCTCCAAAATAATCATAAGCACTCCAGAAATTTCCACCAATACAATCCCCTCCTAAAATGTTGGTTGTATTGCAAGTGTATGAGGTGTTCCAAGAATTATTCTGATTATCTGAAGGTCCAAAAGTATTGTTAAAATAATTGTTGTAAATGGTGTTGTTATAACTTGAAGTAAAGATAGGCCCATAACTATTGTTCCTTAAAGTGTTTGAATGGATTGTGTTGTTTAGAGAACCAGTATTTATTAACAAGGTGTTATTATTATTAATAAAAGTGTTATTTTCAATTATAGAACTGTTGATTGCACTGAATTCTATAACATAAGGTAATACTGCTGGAAATAATTGGTAATGAACAGTGGCATTGAAAACGTTTCCAGAAATATTTAAATTAGTTGATGAACTGACAATAATCCCTCTTGATGAGTCACCTGAAACATTACTTAAATTCAAAAAAGTGTTATTGTAAATGATACTATTGTTAGCTTTAGTTGAGGAAATGAATCTATTAAAATTAGTTATCTCACAATTCTGAATTGTAGTATTATCAAAATCATTGATAAATATGGCTGTACCACTCCCTGGGCCATTGATTGAGAATCCAGCACAATCTAATTCAACATTGTGAGCACCAATATTGAAGCAATCGCCCCCAGCGGAAATATTCCCATTCAAGGTAATATCATGAGTTAGAGCATTACAACTAGCATTACCTACACCAATTAAAGGAAGGAAGTCGCCTGTACCTGAAATATTAATTCCATTACTAGAATTATGAGGTATTCCATCATCTCCAATTCCATCTCCAGTCGTATCAGCTCCAAAATAATCACTCCAAAAGTTTCCACCAAGATTTGGTCCACCTATGATATTAGAGCCACTAGATTTAGAAGTATTCCACGAATTAGATTCATTGTCTTCAGCATTCATAGTATTATCTGAAATGTTGTTGTTGTAAAAGAGGTTATTACTTGAACCTGCAGTTATGTTAATTCCTGCACTTGAAGCGTTTGTGATTGTGAATCCAGTGATTGTATTATTATTTGAATTTGCAAAGAATAAATTGTCTGAATTATTCCAAATCAAAGAATGCTCGGTAAAATAATTTGAATATTGAAGTAAACTATCATTTGTGTCTTGAAAATTAATCCCTTTACCATTGTCAAAAATATTCATAACACCTGTTCCACTGTCAATTTGAATGTTAGTAGTACCAGATAACCTAATCCCATCAGCAGTATTCTCAAATAAAGTTAAAGAACCTAATGTAACATCAGATGTACTTCCAATATGTATCCCCCTAGAAGATCCACTTACATTTACTTGAGCAATATCAATT
>NZCK01000017.1 GCA_002688265.1 archaeon | reverse complement strand
TCATTGCAGCTTTTTCAACTTCTGGTTTTTTTTTGTTAACTGTTCCCAAAAGACCTTCATCAAAATGAGTAACATCTATTTGATCTTCTTGATCTTCATAACAAATAAAACCAATTTTCACTCCTTCAATTAATCTTCTTAATTCTTCTATATCTTTATCTAACGAAAAAATTTTGCTGTGATCAAAAGAATATCTTTTTTTCCATTCAATTCTTGCTGGATTTGGAATTCCACCTAAATCAAATACAATTAATTCTGGATTATATCTTTGTCCAAAACCACAAATTTTTGAAGGATCATTAAAAATTCTCATAGAATGATGGGTTGTTGACAACCTTGGTTCTACAAAATAAGGTCCTACTAACGCAACTGCGTATGTTGGTTTAGAATCAGTTGTTCGTGACTGAATAGAAGGCGGGCTCCAAATTCGTTTTCCTAACAAATCTCCATCATAAATCATGTAAACTCACTTATTTTTTAATTTATTATAAAAGTTTTTGTTGAATTCCTAATCACTCATTTTATTCCCGCGACTTCCACTTTCGTGCCAACCTGCGAGGGTAATACGAAGAAATTCTGCATTACTTTGCATTGATGCTATATCACGGCTACCACAATAAGAAATCCCACTCCTCAAACCTTTGATTAAATCTTCTAGCACCACCACAACTGGGCCTTTATAGTCAACTAAAATTGGCACACCTTCAACGTGCACGTTCAATTTCTCTCTAATATGTTTTCCACCTAATTTTTCTGCTTTCTCGTGGTTGTTTTGGTAAGAAGCTGATCCCATGTATCGTTTATAACGACGTCCATCTTTGCTAAAAATCATTCCTGGGCTTTCTGCACAACCTGCAAATTTGGATCCTGTCATAATTGATGACGCTCCGGCAGCGAGTGCTTTCACAACATCTCCAGAGTGTGTGATTCCTCCATCTGCGCATACTGGAATTCCAAATTTTTTTGCTACTTGGCAAACATCCCAGATGGCTGTTAGTTGTGGGACTCCGGAACCACTCATCACACGTGTAGTACAAACTGGTGATGGTCCAATTCCTACTTTTAGTCCATCAGCTCCGGCTGCGATCAAATCTCGCGCAGCAGCTGCCGTTGCAATGTTTCCTGCCATCACATCTACATTTGGAAAATTTGTTTTTAACTCTCGCAAGCGTGCAATAGCATAATCAGAATGACAATGCGCAATGTCTAAAACTAAAACATCGCAACCAGCTTCTACTAGTGTATGTCCACGTTCAAGTGCATCTTTAACTCCAACAGCAGCAGCAACAACCAATCTGCCTTTCAGGTCTCGGTTAGCAGAAGTCCATTGTTCCAGTTTCATAATATCTTTAGTAGTGATCAATCCGCAAAGTTCATCAAATTCATTTAGCAGAGGTAATTTTTCAATTCTGTTATCATGCAATTTTTTCTTGGCTTCCTCCATACTAATCCCTACATGTCCAGTAACTAATCTGTCTCTGGGAGTCATTACGTCGCGCACAGACAAAGAGCTTTTGTCTTGGTACAGATAATCTCTGGAAGTAAAAATACCTACAACCCTGCCTGCTTGTTTAACAACTAATGAAGTAACATTTTTTTCTTGCATCAATTCAACCGCTTCAGAAATTAAAACATCTGGATTAACACAGATGGGATCATCAATAACGTAGCAAGTGCTTCTTTTAACTTTTGCAATTTCTTTTGCTTGAAATTCCACAGTACAGAATTGGTGGATAACTCCAATTGCCCCTTCTCGTGCTAGGGCAATCGCCATTTTGGATTCACAGACACTGGCCATGTTAGCAGCGGAGAGTGGAAGGTTTAGGGCAATGTTTCGAGTGAAACGCGACTTTACATCTGCTTCTGAACGTGACGCTAGTGGTGTTCGTTTAGGTACTAGTAATACATCAGAATATGTTAAACCAACTCTTAAATTATCCATTCCGTTAGATAGAACAGATATGAATCCTATAAAAGATTTATGATGCTTGACAGATAGGATCAGAAGAACAGATTTCCTCCAATTTTGCTAGAACAACTTTTCCTTGTCCGTTGAATCTAGTTTCAACATATTGGCCGATTTTTTTATTAAAATCTGGATTTTTTCCTGCTGTTCGTCTAATAAACTCTACTCCTCTCTCTCCAACAGTAAAACCAAATCTTTCTGCGTGAAGGACCAATCTACTACAAATTCCAAACAAATAATCTGGCACTTCATATAATACATCAACTTCTTTTCTAGAGATTGCAGCAATTGCTCCAGCATCGTGCACAGTTTTACGCCCTAAGTGGTATGCTATGGCGCTTGTTGTTATATCATTGCCTTGTAAAGCATTGTCAATATTTATATTGTCTGTTGGTAAAATTCCTAACCGATAAAAGTTAGCATTACTCACTGAAGAAACATCAAAACACATTCCATTAATCAATAAGCGGGGCGTACCAAAACTAGTTTTAGAAACAAGTGTTCCAGGTTTGCCTTCTAACTCTTGCGCTAAAACATCATATATCTCAGGCACAGTCATAGGTCTTTCAGAATCATCAACTAAGATATCATAATCTTTTATTGGTGCTGTTGGATCACGAATTGCATCACGCACAATTCCTCCCCAAAGTAGTAGTTCTCTTGGAACTTCAGCAGTTCGAAATAAATCAACCAAATCGTATAACACTTCTGCGTGGCTACTAGAATCAATATATCCTTGAATTACTTGTTGAAAAGCCTGTGGCCCATTAGTTATATCTGAGTCTTCAGTGGTCATAATTGTCCCAGAATGAGTCTGTTTTTAATAGATTTCTATAGAAATATCTATTTTTTCTAAAATTTTTTAAACTGTGTGTGTTTCAGTAAATTTCGGCGAAGTCTAAATGTATTTCAACTACCTTATTATTTTTTTACTACTTTTCTTATCAGCCCTATTTTCTGGACTAACCTTAGGTTTAATGGGTTTAGATGTTTATGAGTTAAAGCGTAAAGTTAAGTTAAAAGACAAGAATGCAAGTGTTATCTACCCGCTTAGAAGATATGGTAACCAACTTTTATGTACTTTATTGATTGGAAATGTAGCTGTGAATTCTACTTTAGCTATTTTCTTAGGTTCGATCACGAAAGGTTTTATTGCAGGTTTAACTGCAACTGTTTTGATTGTAATTTTTGGAGAGATAATTCCTCAGTCTTTGTTTTCTCGTTATGCAATGCGTCTTGGAGCAAAGGCCGTCCCTTTGGTTTATATATTTCATATTATTTTGTTTCCAATAACTTGGCCATTAGCATTACTGCTTGACAAAATGCTTGGTGGAGAACTTCCTACAATTTATTCCAAAAGAGAATTACAATTATTGCTAGAGGATCATGAACATAGTACCCATTCTAAATTAGATGAAGATGAGTTACGTATCTTAAAAGGTGGATTAGAGTATTCTGATATGAAAGTAAGAGATGTTATGACTCCAAGGGTTAACACTTTTTTTCTAAAGAAATCTACTTTGCTAAATAAGCGAACTTTAAAATCAATTCAGAGAAAAGGTCATTCTAGAATCCCTGTGTTTGATAAGACAAGAGACGAAGTTGTGGGTATTTTGTATTCTAAAGATTTAATTCCTGTCGACCCTGATGATATGGAGCAGGTTGGCAAAATAATGCGAAAAAAAGTGCACAACATTTCAGAGAAAGATCCTTTGGATTCTGTTTTGAATCGTTTCAAGAAGGAGAAGGTGCATTTGTTTGTAGTTATCGATGAGTTTGGTGGGATGTCTGGGATAATTACGCTTGAGGATGTGTTAGAAGAGATAGTGGGAGAGATTGTGGATGAGTTTGATACTCAAGAAGATATGCGTAAGGTTAAGAAAAGATAAACCAAATCCACCACTACAAACAACGGTAGTGCTTGATAATTGTTCTCAATTATCAAAAACCATTTAAACCACCCCACCCCTCAAAATTACATGGCACTTCTATTAACAAAATATCAACCAAACACAAGCCAAGACCTAGTTGGAAACAACACAGCAAAGACTAAACTCAAAGATTTCATAACAAACTACAAAAGTCAAAGAAAGAAAGTTTGCATAGTACATGGTCCATTGGGTACAGGAAAAACAAGTCTAGTCTACGCCTTAGCAAAGGAACTCGACTATGATATTTTAGAGCTCAACTCTAGCCAAACTAGAAATAAAGATGCCATTTCTACTTTCCTTTCAGCAGCTTTAGGTCAAACATCATTATTCATGCGCCCAAAACTCATTCTAATTGATGAAGCAGATAACACTAGTGGCAGAAAAGACCGTGGTGGTAACGCAGAACTTGCTAAAATATTAGACAAATCTACATTTCCAATTATTTGCACTGCTAACGATATTCTTGATAAAAAAATAAAACCCCTCAAAAAGAAAGCTTTACTGATTCCAATTGACAAACCAGAACATCAGGAGATAGTTCAATTCTTAACAACAATTTGCATTAAAGAAAACATCCAATACAAAGATAACGCACTCTCTGCACTTGCAAGATCTTGTGACGGCGACATCCGAGCAGCACTATTAGATTTACAAACTTTATGTCACGAGCCAATAACGTTAGAATCAGTCATGACTTTAGATGATCGAAAAAGAACTCAAACAATTTTGCATGCCTTAAGAATAGTTTTCAAATCAAGTTCTGCGGACACTGCCAGAAACGCTTTTGATGATGTTGATATTGATCCTGACCGTTTACTTTTGTGGCTTGAATACAATGTTCCAAAAGAATACCTTCAAGCCAGATCATTAGATTCTGCATTCCATCATCTTAGCCGAGCAGACATTTTCAAACAACGAATTCGTAAATGGCAACACTGGAGATATTTAGTATATTTTTTCGGACTTTTGAGTGCTGGAGTTTCCACAGCTAAAGATGAAAAGAATCCTAACAATGTAGAATACAAACAATCAAGCAGGTTGCTTAAAATGTGGATGGCCAAAAATAAGTTAGCTAAGAAACGAGATATTGCAGCCAAACTAGCTGGGCAAACTCACGTTTCGAGTAAAGTTGCAATGCAATACATGCCTCATTTGAGGTATAATTTCAAAAAAACAAATTCAGAGCATAGACAACGTTTAATCAACGAATTGGAATTGAATGATGAAGAAGTAGCTTGGCTTAGGAAATAACAATTCTCAAACAAAAACTACCCAAATCTTTAATAAACAAAACTTAAATCAATGGTACAATGACTCAAGAAACAAACTCCCAAAAAAACTCTGAAGCAAAATTCACTTCCGAAGAATTTGCAACTTTTCTAAAAAAGAAAGGTTTCATCTACCCTTCTTCAGCAATCTATGGTGGGCTAGCGGGATTATACGATTACGGACATTTAGGAACCAAAGTAAAAAGAAATTTTGAAAACCTTTGGCGAGATTATTTCCTGAGCTTAAATTCCAACTTCTACGAAATAGAAACAAGTAACATTGCAGCGAAAGGTGTGTTCAAGGCATCTGGCCATCTAGAAAATTTTACTGATCCAGTTGCGATTAGTGAAGCAGGACATTTTGAAAGAGCAGATCACTTATTAGAAAAAAATCTGAATCAAAGATTTGAAGGCCTATCTAGCCAAGAGATGATGGACTTGATTAACAAACATAACATCAAATGTCCTAAAACTGGAACTAAAATTGTAGAAGTTAAAACAGTTAATATGATGTTTCCTATAACCTTGGGTGTTGGCAAGTCTAACACCGCATATCTAAGACCTGAAACAGCTCAAAGTCCATTCATTAATTTCAAAACTCAATTTGAGATTCAAAGAAAAAAATTACCCATGGGCCTTGCAATAATAGGAAGAGCATATCGAAACGAGATTAGTCCAAGAAATTTAACGTTAAGGCAAAGAGAATTTACCCAAGCTGAATTACAAATTTTTTTCAATCCTGAAAAAATAACTAGCCATGATAATTGGGACCAAATTGAACATTATGAATTAAATCTTTTACTTACAAAAGACCGAACAAGCAACCAAGTTAAACCAAGAACAGCAAAAGAGTTAGTAGAACAAGGCCTCCCAAAATTTTACGTGTATCATTTAGCAATTATTCAACAATTTTACCTAAACACATTAAAAATCCCCAAAGAAAAGTTCAGATTATATCAGCTTGATGATAAAGAGAAAGCGTTTTACAATAAATATCACTTCGACCTTGAAGCAGACTTAACTGGTCACGGCTGGACAGAGATGGGTGGTTTGCATTACAGAACTGATCACGACCTAAAGGGTCATCAAGAAGTTTCCAAAGAGAAGATGGAAGTTATGGATGAATCTACTCAAAGCAAATGTTTACCACATGTGTTAGAACTTAGTTTTGGAGTTGACAGAAATGTTTACATGCTCTTAGACTTAGCTTACAACAACGAAAGTGAACGAGGGAATATCGTCCTCAACCTTCAAAACCAAATCACCCCTTTTTTAGCAGCAGTATTTCCTTTGGTAAAAAATAAAGAACCTATAGTGAACAAAGCAAATGAAGTACTAAATATTCTAAAAAAAGAAAAAATATCAGTGTTCTATGATCAAGCATCTAGTATTGGAAGACGTTATGCCAGAGCCGATGAAGTAGGAATTAAGTGGGGAATTACAATCGATTTCGAATCTCTAGAAGACAACTGTGTGACTGTGAGGAACAGAGATACAACTGAGCAAAAGAGAATTAGTATCAATGAACTGTTGAACTTTTTGTTAAAATGAGTAAAAAACAAGCATAAACAAACAAATTATTAACTTACACTCGCACACATACAAGCATAGTCTCCAGAAACAATTTCATCATTGCCTACAATTTCTCCATCAAGAGAACTAACTAAGGTATATTTTCCTTCTCTTGCGCATGCATAACTACATTTCATGGTTCCAGACCCAGAGATAATTTCAGCATCTTGAAAAACAGAAGTCATTCCTATAGTGTCAGGAGTTCCAGAAACTGCAAGTCCAGTAACTGACATGAAACTAGCAAGCAATATCAAAACTGAAATTCCAGCAGCAACAATTACTGCTGTGACCATTTTGTCATCAAATCTTTTATGTGTAACACTGCCTTTACTAAATTTCTTACGAACATTTTTTTTTGAATTTACCATTTTATCCACTTAGGTCCTCACAGCAGTGGCAAGTATATTCTGAAACAGTGTCACAATTATCTTCGAGTGGGATACAAGTTGCAGATTGTTCAGCACATAATTCATCACAAGTTCCACTTAAGTCGGGATTAACTTGAAAACATGCTTCTTCAAGCAGATATAGAACTCCAGAGTAAGTTGGCGCTTCACTATCTAAACTAATTGCATGGCCTGCTATGGACGAAGAATTTCCTGGAACCACCGCTTGTAATCCAAATCCAACCACTGCGACTATCATTACTGCACTTAGCATGAAAGCTATTTCTCGCTTCTCTTTTTTAGAAACCATCCTTAAAGCAAAAAGCCTAAAATCTATATAAAGCTTATGTCAGATCATTAGAGTTGACAAAGTTTGAAAATCAGATATTTTCTGCTCAAAAACTTTGTTTTTAATTTTTATAACTTTCTTCAAATATCTAAAACCTCAAAAATCAAGTAGTTATGGTCGACAAAACTGCCTTCAAAGAATCCAAAGGTTTAAATAGCCAAAAAAGTTTCAAAATCACTAGTATTGAGAGGGTAATACTGGTCCAAAAAAGTGCAATTAATTGTATTTTCTTTGGAGTCGGGTGGACACGAGGTATGGTTTTAAGTAAAAGAGGAATAGCTCCATTAGTTTTTGTTCTAGTTACTTTAGCTTTAGTAGTTTCAACTGGAGTTTATTTTATTGCAACTGACGATGCTTCAACCGATAGTATTACTGGGGCAGTAACTGGTCTTGCCACAGCAGGCAGTGGTGATGATGGTGCAATTGAAATTGAAACCATTACTTCATGTAATATAACTCTTAGTGAGAATATCAGTAACATTGGTCATGATTATGAATGTACTGGTGCCAACGGATTCTTTATTGGTCAAGATAATTTAACAATTGATTGTCAAAACCACAGTATAACTTGTGTGGGTGCTTGTGATGGCATGGCGGGTTTTGTTTTAGATAATGATGATAGAACTACAATTCAAAATTGCCGAATTTATAATTTCGATGATGGTTTTAGGATAACTAATAATGCTAATTTTAATTTATTAACAAATAATATTCTAGGAAACAACGCTGATGGGATAGAAGTATATAATTCTACATCAAACAATGTAACTCTCAGTTATTTCAATAATAATACTGCTTGTGGAGTTAAAGTTTCAAATTTATCTCATGGAGTGGGTGAAACTGACAAGTATAACAATATTTGGAACAACAGATTTTTCACTAATGGTACAGTTGGAACTGGAGCACCAGAAGCTTGTAACGATTTAAACAGTTATACTTTTTGGTATTTAGAAAAGAATTGTGCTCAGAGTAATATTATTGGTGGCCCTTGTTTGGGGGGTAATGAATGGAGCACATATACTGGAGTAGATATTACTGGTGATGGATTGGGAGATAGTAATATCCCATATCAAGATGGAGACATTCAAGCGGTTGCTGTAGGTGACCAGTATCCTTTGGTTGATCCATGTACGATACCTGGAGTTATCAGTGAAGACACTGAGTGTCCAGCAACAGAATTGGTTTCAGATACTGGAGAAGGTATGGCTATAACTGCTAGCGACACTGTGTTTGAGTGTGATGGGACTATTTTGAATGCTAATCGGACAGGTCCAGGCGGCCCTTGGACTTGGGCTGACGATATGAGGGGTATTGAGATAGTTGGTGTTAACAATGTTACTGTTCGTGGTTGTGAGATTCATGATTTCAAATATGGGATTTATATTTCAAACGCTTATGACATTACTTTAGAAAACAACCATATTCACAATAATAATGAGACTGCTATTTATGTAACCTCTTTGTCATATAATATTTCAATCATCAACAATACTGTTGATAATACTTTTGATAATGGAACCAACCAATCTTATGGAATCCATTTTATTGGATCTTATCCTGCAACTGAAAGCAGAGTAAGTGAGATAAAAAACAGTACTATTACTAATGCTACCAAAGCAGGAATCTTCCTTAATAGTAATTCAGATTATGTTAGTATTTGGGACAATTTAATTGCTAATAACAGTAATGGGACAGTTATAGAAGATTCTAGTACAACAGATCTTAGGAGAAACCGGTTTGAAGATAACGATAATACTGGTTTATATTTTGAAGGGGCAACAATAATAGATCAGTTTGGAGACTATTTGAGTTCAGAAAACAATTTCACAAGAAACAATGTTGGACTTGAGGCAAGAAGTTCAACTTCCACAGATACAATTGTTGGGACATTTATTAACAACACTAACCGTGGGATAAATTTAATAGAATCTCCAATTGATATTGC
>NZCK01000016.1 GCA_002688265.1 archaeon | reverse complement strand
TCTGGTGTAAATGTTTATATTGCTGGTACTAAAGATATAGTTGTAGGGTCAAGTTCATTTTGTTCAAGCTTAGCTATTGATTTAGAGTTTAATATGTATTCAGGGTACACTGAAATTACAAATACTTATACTGATAGTTCAGATATTGTCTATAATTCATATACCGGACTTGATGAATCAGGAATTCTTGATTGCTCAGGAGCGCCAAGCAGCTTGAATTTAGAAACACCAAACGCTTTCCCTTCAGAATTAAATAACACCTACTCCTGCATTGAATCACAAGCCTGCGCAGATGAACAAGACAATGATCTCGATGGATTAATTGATTGCGCTGATAGTGATTGTGATATGAGATCATGTAGTTCAACTTACGATAACTACGCATGTGTGGATGGAGCTTGCATTGAAATAGTTCTACCAGATGCTGAACTAGCAACAGTGGAAACTGAAGAACCAGCTTACATTGGTTTTCTTTGGTCATACTCTGATCTTTTCAGCTGGCTGAACTCTGCTGATGTTTACCACGAACAAGGAATTTGCACAGATGTTTGTGATTATTATAACCAAACCTGTTTATTTGCTGATGCTGGAAGAAGTTTATGTTCAGAGAGTGATAGTGAGAAATGTACTTGTATCTAAAGCAAGCTTTAAATACTTGTTTTTTTAGGTTTATGTTGATGAAAAAGAGAAACATATTATTATTAGGGTGTTTATTGTTTTTGTTCTGTAGTCCTATAGTTTTTGCAAACACAAAAGTTAATCCAGAGGAAGTTGCATTTGAATCCTTTACTGATGAGTTAGATGCAGAAATTGCTAGCTTTGAAGGACAAGAACTACCTGGGATGCTAAGTCCTTTCATCAATGATGAAACATTGGAAGTCGTTTTAACATTAGATTCTGGTGAGGAAATAACTTTTGTATTAGTGATTGAAAACAGTGTGATTGTTCAAGCAGGACAAGGAGGTCTAGAAGCACCGGGTTATCAACTAATTATCAGTCAAGAATTTGTTGAATCAACTAAAGGAGAAGCTTTTGGAAAAGCTATTCGAGATGGCCTGACAACTGGTGAAGTTAGCTATGAAGCAGATGGACTTTGGCGAAAACTAAAACTTTCTATGATGTTAGCAGCAGTTGATATTGCAGCACTGTTTCAATAATTTTATATATTTTATTTTGTTCAAATTTTGTATAATGAGGTGATTTGATGAAAAAAGTAACTATTTTGTTGTTATCATTTATGTTAGTTTTTAGTTTGATTGTAAGTTCTTGTGGCCCAGTTGATTCTCCTGAAATTCAAGATGCAGTGGAAGCAGCAGAAACAACTGATACTGAATTAGATGATTCAACTGAAGATACTGCTGAAGAAGTTGAGGCTGAAGTTGTGGAAACTGAAGAATCTGATGAAGTAGAAGAAAGTCAAGAATTAGAAGATACTGACTCTGAAGCTGAAATTGAGGAAGAAACAGAAGATGAATCTGAAAATGAAGTTGAAACAGAAGTTGTTGATGAGACAAATGAATCAGAAATTGATACAAGCAGTTCCGAAACAACCTATACCATTCAATTTGTTGACGATGGATTTGATCCAACCGAATTAACAATCTCAGCTGGTGACACTGTTGTTTGGGAAAATGCAAGGACTGGTAATTACTTGCAAGCAATGCTACTTGGAACAAGAACTTATACTGATATCAAAAGTGATCTTTTGGAAGTTGGAGAATCATATAATTACACTTTCGAAGAAGCAGGCGAATACATTTTTGTAGATGCTATCCTAACAACATATGTTAACACTATAACTGTTGAGTAAATTTTTTTTCTTTTCTTTTTCAATGTTTTAGATCCTCATGATTATATATTTAATATACTCGTATATTCAAAAATACGTGCGCTTTGTCTTACAAATATATCATCATATATGCAGTAAATGTGAAAAGATTAAATTCTAATGTACTTTAGTAAAAAGAAATAAATACTTAGGTGATATTATGATCTATATGAGTAAAGATAATTGGGAGAAATTGATTAATATTCTGGGATTAACTGGAATTGTGCTAGGTATATTTGGGATAATATTAGCAATATTATCTATTCTTGGAGTCTTTTAAGAGATGAAGCTTTCACTTCAAGACGTTTTACATAGTATTTCTTTTTTATTAACAATAATGATTATTTTAATAGGAATACGTGATGGTTTAAATTCAATAGAATTAATACTTAATGTAGTTTATTTTATGACTCTCAATCTAACTTTCATAATTTATATTATGGATAAGATTAAGTGATCACTTGATTTTTTTGTCTCACTTTTTGAACAAAATTTTTCTATATTCAAATTATTATTACTAAGAAATGGACTATTTGACTCAGTCTTCTGGAATGAGATATGCAGCTTCTGCTTTAGAGTATTCAGTTTCAAACACTCCTTCAATTACTTACAGTGCTGTAGCATCTGTCCTTAGCAATTTTGCTTTAAGCTATTCAAGCCCTTTATCTAATTCCTTCATTGAAAAAAGTTATTTCTCTAATTCTCCATTTCCTCAGTCTAGACTTTCAAATTCAAGTTTTAATTCAAATTATCTTTCATCAATAATGACTAGTTACGGTGCTGACCCTAGTGCAGTTCGAGCAAAAGAATCCTCTTTAGATTTAATGTCTAAAGAGAGAGATACTCTAACCCATGTTGAAACTAGTTTTCATCCATCTGAATTCATTAGGTTAAAAGCAGGAGGTATATTTGTTTCAGGAGCTGAAGAAATTCAAAGCCAGATTAAAGAAACTTTTGAGAAATTAATGGGAGAAAACTTCCCTGATGATATTAAAGTTTCAGTATTATCTGCCTCTGAGTTTAGAAAAATTTGTCCTAAAATTGGAGTGGTCGGACTTTCATATAACAGAAGACAATTGGGATTAATCTCTGAAATCTTTGTTAAGGAAGGAAGTTTAGCTTCTGTAATGCTAACTATCGGTCACGAAATAGGGCATGTCTTAACTTCAACTCTTGAAGATCCTTCACTAGAAGAAGCCAAAGCTTATGCCTTTAGTTTTGCTTGGATGGAAATAATTAGAAAGCATGATATTGCGGGCCTTGCAGGATCATTTGTTTCTACATTGCCAGCAGCTAATGGAGTGCATGATAAAGGTTATAATCTTGTTAAGAAAATGTTCGTTTCTGGGAAGAAAGCATTTGGAGTGTATCGAGGGTTAATTTTAGGCAATTTATGTTAGCGTATTACTTTATAGTGGTCACCTTAGTAAACTTTATAAAAAGTTTAATTTCTTGTTTTTAGTAATGAATACAAGATCTGATTTATCTGTTTTAAGGGAATCTGGCCAGACTAGATTAAATTATTGGAGCACATTAGAAATTGCTGCAACAGAACTTTTCTTTGATGAAGATCCAAAAGAAGTAGTTAAGGTACTAGATGAAATTATCTGGGCTTATGTTGCAGAGGAATTTAATTATTTGGAAGCATTGCAAGCTGATATTGATGTTGATCAGAAAATTTTTCCAGTTACTGTAGCTGCGTCAATATTTGAATTAGATGGGAATCATAACAAGGCAGCAGCTATGTATAAACAAATTGGAAGATCTCTTGCAAGAAGAGATTTTGATTTTGGATGGCAGCAAGAACCTGTGACTATAAGCCTTTGGGGCCCAAGCGCTTCTGCAGATCCTTCTAGTTTAGTTCTAGATGCAATTTATACTAGCGTTAGAGATATTGAGAAGGTTTATGATAGAGCTGTAAAACGTGGTTTAACAAAAAGTTCTCCAATAAACTTTGATGTTGTAAAACAAGCTTATGCTAAAATAAGAAAAGATACAGGAAGAAATTTTAGTGGTGATTTTTTAAGAAATGAGTCAGCCGTAAGAATAGTTCTTTCTAGAGGTTTATCTCCAGAATTAAAAGATCTTCCAGTTGCTAATTATCTACGAAGAATGTTTTGGGTACCTCAAAGAAGAGAAAAAGTCAATGAAGCTTTTGCAAAGAGAGTTAGTTGGCATTTATCAAATCCTCAATTTTCTCCTGGAAAGGATGATCTAACTACAATGACACAAGGGAAATATTTTATTGCCAATGGCAGTTTACTGAGTGAAGATGACTATCAGAGACTAGCTGATATGGCGATAGGTCTCTCTGGATTATTACTTGATCAGTCCGGAGATAATGGCCTACAAACAAGGGCAGGAATAGCTTTTGAGGATTATGGGCGGAAGAGAAGTAGAGCACTCGATGATTATTTAAACAATTGTAGTGGGCCAGATTATGGTTTTAATAGTATAGTTGATTTCTAATTTTGATAACTTTATATATTGGCTAAGCTAGTTTTTTCTTATGAACAAGGATTATTCACAGTTAATAGAAATATTCGGATCTAAATTAAAATCTGATGAGTTTTTGTATTTAGTCAATGGGATTAAACCAGTTCTTAGGCAACTGTTCTTTGAAGAAGAAGTAGAAAAAGTTGAAAACTTCTGTAAAAAAGAAAATATCTTTATTGTGAAATCCTCTTTTAAGATAATATTTGATGATTCAGAGAAAAGTTTTTCTAACAAAGGAATCAGAGTAAATCTTGATGATAATCAAAGTGGAGCAAGAGTAGTTTACCTTTCCTTTGATGAGAGAAAATCTAATTTATCAGCTTTATCAGAATTGCAAGGCGATGATAAATTCTTAGGTGAGCTCTTAGGATATCCAGAATGTTGTATAAATTATTTTTTAGAAAATTTTGCAGAAAACAATACTAATCCTACTCTTAAAAATAAAGATTGTAAGAATCAAGATTCTTGGATGCTTGATATCTCTTTACGAGAACAAGATTTAGCAATAATTAGTCACTTTCCGTGTTCTTGGAATTGTTCAAAATCTATTGAAATTGCTAAATTTCGGTTGGAATCTTTTAAAGAAAATCTATCTGATAGATATCTGGAAATAACTGAATTAATGCAGAAATAACCTTTTCTCTAGATGTAAAATCGAGCCTTTTAAATATTGATCCTTCTTTATTTGATTAATGGGAAAAGATTTTGCTTACAGTAATACAAATACTGGAAAGGTTATGCGAGTTCGCTACAATGGTCTTTTTGATTTTGATACATTATACGCTGCCGTGATTGATTGGGGCAAAAATTATGGATACAAAGTATATGAAAATTACTATAAACATAAAGTACCATCACCTAAGGGTGCTGAGCAACAATTAGGAATTAATCTTAGCAAAAGTGTTAATGATTTTGTTAAATATAATATTGTAATTAGCATTAGAACTTGGGATATGATGGAAGTTAATGTTGATGTTGCTGGACGTATAAAACATCTAACTAATGCTAGAGTGGAAGTAAAAATAGAACACATTGTTGATATGGATTGGCAGAGGAAATTTAGTATTAGAAAGAATAAGAGTAAACTGATAGGCTTATTATCTACTTGGTATGCTAAAATGATGGGACCAACCCTAGAAGTTATGTACGTTGATGGTTTACATTATCGAGTTATAAATTTACAATCTATGGTGAAGAAATATTTTGATTTGCAAGCTAAAGCACATCCATACAAAGAATATTTGGGTGAAAGTTGATCTTATGATAAAATAAATTTCTTTAGAATGGTAATCAAAGAAAAGTCCGGGTTTTGGTGGTTATCTATTTTTGCGAATCCTAATGTACATACTACTATTTATCCTAATATCTATGTTGCAAAAGGTTTTGATACATGGCCTGAAACTTTGAAAACAAGAATATTATTACATGAAAAAGTGCACCTTAAGCAACAAGAAGAGGTGGGTTTATGGAAGTATTTACTTTTGTATATTTTTGTTTTACCTTTATTTTGGAATCCTTGGCGATACAGTTGGGAATTCGAAGCCTATACAAAAAGTGGACATAGTGAGAAGAAAGCACGTGAATTTTTGTCTGCTTGGAATTATGGTTGGTTAATTAAGAAATAAATGATGTTTTTATATTTTTTATATTTTTAAGTTTTGGATTTTTTAAGCCCACCTTTTTTTAGCTCCTTTTTTAGGTTTCATTGGATCTTTTTTCTTTCCAACTCTTCTCATTGTCTTTTCTTTATTAAATGGTTTAGACACCTTAATTGATTGTATTCTTCTTGGAATATCAGTATTATCTCTTTCTGCAAAAGGTTTTGCTTTTATTCTTTTTTCTGTATTTGCAGTAAACTTTTTTGATTTAGATCTAGGTTTTATTGTGGATTTATCTTTTTTAAATTTTTTTTCTTTAGGATTTTTTGAACGTTCTTTGAAAGGTTTTATCACTCTTGGTTTTTTAGAATATTCCCTGAAAGTTTTTGCTCCTCTTTTTGATTTATCTGAATAAGGAGATTTCTCTGTTTTTGATGATGATTTTTGTGATTTGCCCTTTACTTTTCTGGAATGAACAAATTCTTTTTTATTATCTTTATTTTCTCTTTCTCTTCTGCGCCTTTGTTTTTTAAGTTCAGGGTTTCTTTGCTCTGCACGTTTTCTCTTAGTGAATTCTTTATCAATTTTAGGAGAAACTTTTTTTGTTGATCTTTTTTCTTTTCCACGCCTAGTTTTTATTTCTCTTTGATCATATCTTGGTTTTTTTGTAAAAATCTTCTTTGGTCTTCCGACTTTTCTTTTTTCATTTACCTTATGAGTTTTCTTAAAAGTTTGTTTGATAATTTCTTCTTTTATTTCTTGAACTTCACCCTCTTTAAGTGTGCCTAACTTGTATGGGCCAATTCTAACACGTTTCAAATTAGTTACATGTATATCAAAATATTTGAAAATACGTTTTACAATTTTATGGCGCCCAGCTTTCAATGTGATAGAATAAAAACCTCTAGCTACAGCCTTAACTTTAGCTTGTACTGGGCCATCTTTTAACATAATTCCATTTCTGATCTCATTTATCTGAGCTTTACTGATGACTCTGGCAGTTTTGACATGATATTCTTTTTCAAAACCAATGCTGGGATGGATAATTCCATTTGCCCAATCACCATCGTTGGTAAGTAGTAGTAATCCACTAGCATTTTTATCTAATCGGCCGACAGGATATAATCTTTCTTTAATACCTGCCTTTCCTAAAATATCAATGACAGTTCTAGTTGCAAATGGATCTTGTGTTGTTGTATGATGACCAAAAGGCTTGTTCATCATAATGTATCTTTTCTTTTGAGTCTGCAGTGGTTTATCATCTACAGCAATTTCGTCCGTTTTTGGATTAGCACTTTGTCCAATCTCTGCGTATTTTCCATTAACTTTAACTCTGCCAGCTGTGATTAATTCTTCAGCATTTCTTCGTGAGCAAAGCCCAGAATCTGCAATTATTTTTTGAATTCTAACTAGAACTTTTTTGTTATTTGATTTTTTCAATGTCATTTCTATTAACCTGTTATCTCAACGGTTGGTTTAATTATTAATAAGCTCGATCATGTAATTCAATATCTTGAACATTGATGGTCTTTTTTTCTTCACCAAATTCTTCAGATAACTCTTTTACAATTCTTTTAAATACTTCAATTTGTTTATCTGATAGTGAGCCAAATCGAATGTATTTGCTCTTCAATTCACAAAGAAATGCGTTATTACGATACATTAATTCTGGAATATCAAAAAGCTTTTTCATTTTAGGGTCTTCTATTTCAACGTCTAATTGTGGTTTTTGACAATCAAAACAGAGTACATAGCCTTGCCGTTTGCTGCATTTGACATAGTTTTTTCTACATCGATTGCATTTCTTTTTTAGAAGCATTGGTGGCATATACTAAATAGGTACTGTCTTCTTTAAGAATCTTTGGGTTTTTAAAACAAAATAATCCCAATCACTAGTGGAATTTCTATTATGATCCAGGCAATGTAGGTTACAATAATTGGCCACTCTTGATGCATGATTCCATAAATTAACCAAATAATTCCAATTAAAAGGTACGCAAACCAAGAAATAAACGAAACTCCTGTGGCGTTTTGATAATACCAAATTTGCCAAAGTTGAGGGATGGTCATGATGGGCCCAGCTACACCTACTCCAAAAATAATTTTGTCCATGAAAGCTTTGTATTTGTTAGGATGAGGGTATTTTTGTTTCTTTAAATGAATTCTTTTTCTAAGATGTTGATGGTGCAATCCTGAGTCCATATTATAATAACAGTGCATGACTTTTTAATTGTGTTGATTTTTGGAATTCTCAAAGTTTTGCAATTTCTACTGAACAATTCCATCTTCTAAGATATACTCTAATCTACATTCATTTGCAAATATCTCAGCTATTTTTAGTGAATCATCATCAGGAAGATCAGAAATAATGTACTCTAAAGTTTTTCTAAATTCACCTATGGTCACGGAATCTCTAAGATCATAACTTGATCCCATAAATATTTTAACATTGTAATCTCAATACTTAACCCCTTTCATAGGTCTAATCTGGTCTTAAGAACAGATAATTGTTTGTGGGGATTTAGTTAACCATATAAGATTGATAGAGGTTAAGAAATAAAATTAAAATAAAAAAATTAAAAATAACTTAAGCTACTTCTACTAATTTCAACTTGAAATTCAAGTTCTTCCCAGCTAAAGGATGATTCAAGTCGATTGTAACCTCAGTGTCATTCACAGCAGTAATTCTTGCAGGAATTTGCTGACCATTTGGCATACCTACACCTAAGATCATACCAACTTTTGGTTCTTGTTCTTTTGGCAGCTGATCTCTTGGAACTTGTTTAATAAGTTCATTTCGAGCTTCACCATAGGCATCTTTAGATTCAATGTGAATCTCTTTTTCTTCGTTTGCACTCATTTCTTTTACTGCAGCGTCAAAACCTTTGATAACTTTGCCTTCGCCAACAGTAAATTCTAATGGGTCTTTTCCTTCAGATGAATCAAATACAGATCCATCTTCTAATGTTCCGGTGTAATGTACTTTTACTTTTTTTCCGTTTTCTACTACCATTTGCTTTTTCTCCGATCTTTTACTTAAATATTTTTGAAATAAAAATAAAAATGAACTTACTTATTCGGTTTTTTCTGCTTCTACTGCGGCTGGTTCTTCTTCTGTTTTCTCATCTTCAGTAGTTTCTTCTTTCACATCTTCAGTTTTAGGTTCCTCACTTTCAACAACTTCGGGAGCCTCTTCTTTTACCGGTTCTGCAACAGGAGGGAGTTCTTCAGTTTCAGTAGTTTCTTCTTTTACTTCCTCTTCTTTAGTTTCTTCTGTTGATTCTGATTTTGGTGCAGCTTCTCCAATCTTTTGAACATTTTGGGCTTGTTTGCCTTTTTCTGTTTCTATTGGATCAAATGATACTTTATCTTCAGGATAGATTTTTAGACCTTGAGGAATTGCTGTAAAGTGAACGAAATAATCTCCACTGTCTTCTCCTGCAATAAAACCATAACCATTTTTTGGATTGTACCACTTAATTGTTCCTTCCATTTTTTTCATCTCCTATTGTTACGTTTCTTTCTTCCTTCATATCTTGAAGGTAATCATGTGGAAAAATGTGCCTTTTAGTTTATAAAGGTTGCTTTCAATTTTCAAAGACTTTATATGATTTAGATATTTACTATGAATTATTATAACTATTGGGGGATAATAATATGGAATTATACGGAGTTAATTTGGTAGGGGTTTTGGTTGCAGCAGTAGTAGGTATGCTATTTGGATTTATTTGGTATTCGCCAAAAGTTTTTGGTGTAAAATGGATGAAATTAGCTGGAATTAGTAAAAGAAAAGCCAAAGAAGCAAAAGAAAAAGGAATGTTCTTGAATATGCTTGGTGGTTTTATCGGCCAGATTGTTACAGCAGCAGTGTTAAGTGTGTTTTTATTGTATGCTGGTGCTGGAAGTATTGCAGCATCTTTAGTTGTGGCTTTTTTACTTTGGCTAGGTTTTACAGCAACGACACAAATTGGTTTGGTTCTTTGGGAACAAAAACCTTGGGGATTATTTGCTCTAAACGGATTGTATAGTCTTTGTAATTTATTGATAATGGCTATTGTATTACAATTGCTTGCTTAAGAAGAAGAGAATTATATTAACTGAATTGTTTTTTAAATTCTTAATTCTAGTTTTTTTATTTTATTTTAAAATAATTTTATTATTAATTAATAATTGACTAATTTTATCTCTTGTAGAATATTTAATATTGAAACTTGAAAATTATTGACTAGTGGCTTTCTCAGCAGAATATTTTTCTTTTTGCTTTCGGATGGCTTCAGTGTCTTTGACGAATTTTCCATCATTATCAGGGATAATTCCCCAGCCTTTCACAAACTTCGCTCTCCTTTTGACCATTCTAGAGTACTCAATGAAAACCCTACTTTAAAAAGGTTTTGGGCAAAAAATCAATTAGAGAATCAAGTTTGATGGAATTTATATAATTCTAAAAAAAATTATTAATATAGGTAATGTATTATTTCATGGCATTGGAAGAGATTATCACGATGAACAATTAGCTAAACATGGCGTCTATAAACATGATTTTAAATCAAAGAAGGTTTATTTAACTGATGATGCTAAATTAGCACGTTTTTATGCTCAAATAAGGAGTGAAGAGTGGGATGATTGGCCAGCAATTCTTGTTGTTTTTAAAGATAGGGTGGATGGTTTAGAAGGATTAGTGGGTGACACCTTTGTTTCTTGTGAATTTTTAAGATCTGAGTGGTATGATTTTGTTCCGGCAACAGTTGAAGATTCAAATAAAAACCCAAAATAAAGAAAACGATTAAAAACCTAATCATATTCTTTAAATTATGAAACTGACACTGATTTTTAGCGATACTGAATTAGGTGCTGGTAATCGCTCAGATGATTTCATTGAAGAGGATTTATTCTGTAATACTGTTAGAAGTTTGTTTGTTGAAGCTAAAAAACAACCCACAGACTTAGTGTTTAATGGAGACACCTTTGATTTTGTTAAGTGTCCAACTAAAGATGGTCATTATCATAGGCACTTTACGGAAAAAAGATCTCTTGAAAAAGTATCTCTAATCAAAAAAGCACATCCTAAAAGTTTCAAAGTATTCAAAGATTTTCTAAAATTACGTTCAGACAACAGGATAATTTTTATTTATGGAAATCATGATTATGATTTGGTCTTTGAAGGAGTTCAAGTTGCAATTGCTAGAGCAATCTGTGGTAGGGAAAGAAAATTAGAAAAGCAAATCTTTTTTCCAGGTTTTGAATTTAGAGATAATTTATTATTTGTAGAACACGGATCTCAATTAGATTTTTATTTTAAAGTTCATCCTAAAAAGTTTGTTCATCAAGGTAATCATTTCTTTCCAGAACCGTTCTTGAAGACACCTTGGGGTTATAATGCCTTGTATGAATTTTATATGGAGTATAAAGAACGTTATCCTTTAGTTGAAAGATTATTACCAAGGGAATATGCTGCAGCTGCACTTCCTAAAAAAATTCGTCGTGAATTAGTGATAGGATCTATTTGGTATTTGTTCAAATCATTTTTTTATACTCAATTTGTGGAATTTAATGATCCTCTTAGAAGATTTCCATTTAGTACATTTACTAGTTATTTTAGTAAAATGGTTAGAAGAGATTTTCATTTACACTTTCTTCGTAAAGCCCGTAAAAAATTGAAGAGAAGCAATTATCAAGTTTATTCAGTTGGGCATAACCATACTGGAACTATGCTTAATTTTAATGGCAAAATTATTATAAATACTGGAGCGTGGCGAGATGAGTATTTGTACAACCCAGAAATTGATGCATTCTTACCAAAAATGAAAAGTTATGGTTATGTATTACATGATGCTAAAAAAATCCATGCTGTTGAATTAAGAGAAGTTAGTGGTAAGCAAGAAGCAATTTTCTTTGAAGATATTAATGAGAAAACCGCAATGTCCATGAGGTTTGTTTGATTTTAGAAAGTGTTAAATAAAACCTATTTTTATTCTCTTTAATGGCAAATCAAGACGTTGAAATCGAAGTAAAATTTCCACTAAACAATCAAGAAGCAGTTCGTTCTTTTTTGAATCAAAACGCAGAAAAAATCTCAGAACATGTTAGACAAAAAGATGTGTATTATACACCCATTCAAAGGCATTTTTTGAAGTATCAATATCCATTTGAGTGGCTTCGCCTGCGAACATCAAACAAAGGATTGTTTATTACATACAAACATTTTCATCCAGAGAATTCACATATCACTGATTATTGTGATGAATTTGAGACCAAAGTGGATTCTATTGAAATTATGGAAAAAATTTTTGCAGCAATTGATATTAAAGAAGTTGCAACGATTGACAAATCAAGGTCAACTTGGGTTTTTGAAAATGTTGAAATTGTAATTGATGAAGTTAAGGAACTTGGTGTCTTTATGGAACTTGAGTGTAATGGCCATTTTGATGATGCTAAGGTTGGTAAAACTCATCTGTATTTTGTTCTTAAGAAGTTAGGTGCGCATGTAGGTGAAGAGGATCTAAGAGGTTATCCTTATATGTTGCTTGCTAAGAAAGGTTATAAGTTTGGTGAGTGATTTTTTATGACCAAAATAAACTTTGAACTTTTTCTTTTATTGGTAATTTGAATCCATATTTTTTATTATATTCTCTTATAGTTAGTAATAGGGTCTCAATTGCCTTTTTCTCTGCTCTTTCTGGATTTATGAAAAGTACAATTCTATACTTTGGTTTTTTTGAAAGTCCTAAATCTTTAAATGCTAATCTAAAGTGGTGGTGGTAGTAAAAATCCCTCAATTTTTTTGGAACTTCTCTTCCGTTTCCAAAATATTTTATTTTCCGATCTTGGGTTGAATACAAAATTTGCTCCAAGACAAGAATAATTCCCCCACTCGCCAGCATTTCCACCAATACTTTCTGATCTTATTAGTTTGTGCATCCCGCCTAATCTCTCAGAGACCATTAAGTCTAGATTGTGTCTTATTATTGGATTCATTTTTTATGATTTTTTTAAATTAAAATATAATTAATATTAAAATTATTTCTTATGTTTGCCTACAGCTTCTGCTACTGCTAACACTACACTTTTATCTAAGGGACTTGGAATGATATTATCTACAGTTAATTGATCTACCTTGTTAGCTATAGCATATGCTGCTGAAATTTTCATTTCATTAGTTATTTTAGTAATTCTAGCGTCTAATGCTCCACGAAAAATTCCAGGAAAAGCAAGAACATTATTTATTTGATTAGGAAAATCACTTCTACCTGTAGCTATAATAAATGCTCCAGCATCTTTAGCAATTTCTGGCATAATTTCCGGTACTGGGTTAGCCATTGCAAAAATAATTGGATTCTGATTCATTGATTTTACCATGTCTTTTGTCACTTGATCGGCTACAGAAATACCAATTAATATGTCTGACCCAACTATAGCATCAGTAAGACCCCCTTGAATATTTTCTTTGTTAGTGACCATGGCCATCTCTTTTTTGTTACTGTTAAGGTCGTCCCTTCCTTCATGAATTGTTCCTTTGCTATCACATAAGATAATATTTTTACAGCCGAATTTCAATAATAATCTAGTAATCGCAATACCTGCAGCACCAGCTCCGTTTAGAATAATTTTAATTTCTTCTTTTTGTTTTCCACAAAGTTTTAGTGAGTTGATTAAACCAGCTAAAGTAACAATTGCAGTTCCATGTTGATCATCGTGCATTACTGGGATTTTGAGCTCTTCCACTAAGCGTTTTTCTATTTCAAAACAACGTGGTGCACTAATATCTTCTAAATTTATCCCACCAAAACCAGGTGCAATATTTTTTACAGTTTGAATTATCTCTTCAGTATCTTGTGTGTTTAGAACTATTGGAAAAGCATCGACGTTAGCGAATTCTTTGAATAATAGTGCTTTACCTTCCATAACTGGTAGTGCAGCTTCAGGGCCAATGTTACCTAAGCCAAGAACTGCGGATCCATCACTAACTACTGCAACAGTATTTTGCTTAATAGTATATTTGTAAGCTAATTCTTTGTTTATAGCTATTCTACGACAAGGCTCGGCAACACCAGGTGTATAGGCAATAGAAAGGTCGTCTGTTGTTTTCACTGGAATTTTACTTATAACTTGAAGTTTTCCTTTTTCAATTTCGTGCATCTCAAGAGAAAGTTTATTATAATTTTTTTTTTGTTTTTTTCCATCCATCTATTTTCTTTGTAAACAAAGACTATTTAAAGTTACTGGCTTTTCTATTTTTTATGAGCCAAAAAGAGTCTCTGAACAAATTGTTAGAAGAACAATTACCAGTAGTTTATTCTTTTCTTTCAAAATTAGGAAAAAGAATCTACTTTCCAAGTTCTGGAATAATGGCACAAGCAAAAGAAGCAAAATCTGCATCTTCCAATGCTAGTATCGGTATTGCTCTAAACGATGATGCTACAAGTCTTAGCTTATCTGGAGTCTCTTCAAGAATAGATCTTCATTCTAGTAAAATTTTTCCTTACGCTTCAAGCTTTGGTTTACAAGAATTTCGAGAAAATTGGGTTGGCCAGATGTTGAAAAAAAATCCTTCTTTATCTTTTGATAATTGTACAATACCAGTTGTTACTTCAGGACTTACGCATGGATTGTTTATCTGTGCTCAAATGTTTTTTGGTGGTGAGACAGAAATTCTGATGCCTGATTTATATTGGGGCAATTATAAATTAATATTTGAGGTTAATGTAGGTGCGAAATTTGTCTATTTCCCTTTTTTTGTAGAGCAAAAATTTAATCTAAGCGCTCTTAAAAAAGAATTATTTTCACTAGATAAAGCAGTACTTTTGTTGAATTTTCCAAATAATCCAGGTGGGTATTCTTTGTTGGATGATGAACAAGACAATCTAGTTGAATTAATATTAAATTATGCAAATTCTGGTAGACAGTTATTGCTTATTTGTGATGATGCTTATTATGGTTTGTTTTATGAAAGTAATGTAGCAAAAGAGTCTTTGTTTGCAAGACTTGCAGATTTACATGAAAATATTGTTGTAGTTAAAGTTGATGGGCCAACTAAAGAAGAATATGTTTGGGGGTTAAGAGTAGGTTCAATTGTTGTTGGAAATAAAAATATGTCTAATGCTTCAGCTAAGGTTATTGAAGATAAATTAGCGGGTTTAGTTAGAAGTTCAGTTTCAAATGTATCCAATCTTTCACAAAATTTGCTTGTTGAATTATATCGTTCTGAAAATTATTTTATTGAAAAAAAACAAGCATTTGAACTACTTCAATCTCGTTATTTAGAAGTTAAAAAGTGGTTAAATAATAATTCTGACCATAAAAAATATTTTGAAGCATTACCTTTTAACTCAGGATATTTTATGTGTATTAAATTGAATGAGGGTCTTGATTGTGAATTTGTAAGGCAAGAGTTATTGAAAAAACATTCTGTGGGTTTGATTTCAATTAAACAAAATAATTTATTACGGGTTGCTTATTCTTGTTTGAGAAAAGATGAAATCAAGAAAGTGTTCGAGGCAATTTATTTTGTTTGTAAATTGCATAAAGTGTAAATTCATGAAAAATAATTGGTTTTAATATTCAAAATTAAATTCTTGAATAATCATCTTCTAATCTTACAATGTCATCTTCGTCAAAATTTCCAAAAGAGATTTCTAAAATTTTTAGATTGTGGTTGATTGCAATTATTCTGTGGTTTGTTTTTATTGGAATGAGAAATTCGTCTCCTTCTAGAACATCAATAACTTTGTTTCCTAATACGATCTGCCCAGAACCACTTATGACTCTCCAAAATTCTTCTCTTTTATTGTGATATTGTAGACTTAATCTGGAATTTGGTTTTACAGAGATTATTTTTACTGTGACTTTTTGGTTGTGGCAAAATCTCTCAAATTTTCCCCAAGGCCTTTCTTCAGAACATTTTTCCATGTTTAAACGGTTTATTTAGTTGTTATTAAGGTTTATTAAATTAGCTTTTTTATTTTATGTAGTTTTCTAAGTAGTTATATAATAAATAGAAAACTATAAATACTAATTTACTTGCTTTATTGACTAGGTGAAATAATGGTAAAATTAATTCTTAATAAAAAACCGAAAGGTGTTAGAATCATTGAAGGATTTCCCGGTTTTGGTTTAATTGGAACAATAGTTAGTGAATTCTTATTAGATCATTTAGAAACAGAACAGGTTGGTTTCATTGAAATGGATGAAGTACCAGCTATGATTGCAATTCATAATAGTAAAGTAATTCAACCAATATCTTTGCATTATAATAAGAAGTATAATTTGTTATTAGTGCATGCAATAAATCCAGGAAAAGGATTGGAATGGAAACTGGCAGATGCATTATTAGATTTAGCAAAACAATTATCTGCAAAAGAGATGATTTGTTTAGAAGGTGTTGGTGCTCCAAATTCAAAAGAGCGTGTATTTTATCTAGCACAAAATGTCTCTGCTAATCGATTGAAAGTTTTAAAGAAGACTTGTGAACCATTGCAAGAAGGAGTAATTGTTGGTGTGACGGGTGCTTTGTTAACGAAAAGAACAAATATCCCTTTACTTGCCTTGTTTGCTGAGGCGCAAGGTAATGGCCCAGATAGTAATGCTGCTGCTGAAATAATTACTGCCTTGGATGCTTTTGTGGGTTTTTCTTTAGATCCAGAACCATTGCATCAAAAAGCAAAATTGTTTGAAGGAAAATTAAAAGATA
>NZCK01000015.1 GCA_002688265.1 archaeon | reverse complement strand
GTAATTTTTTATTTGCCTTGTCGTCGGTAAAGACTCCAACTTTTTGAATGAAATTCTTGTTTTCCCATGCAAAGCTCAAACAAATTTCTTTGAAAAAGCTTCGGGCTACGTCGGGAATATTTAACGTTGGTACTTTCGCATAGTCGTCTAAAAAACAAAAGAAAACAATTTCTGCGAAACTGTATATAACATTGACTATGCGGTTCACTTCGTTCTCCCAAATTTTCTGGTACTTTGTATTAACTAGGGGGTCTCTTTAAATGAATTAATTAACTTCTTTTCCTCTTTCCCACAATAACTTGAAATAATTCAAATATGTTTGGGCTAAAGCTTTATTTTTAATCTCTATAATTGTAGGGGGGTCTCCAAAAGTTTGTAAAAGAATTGTGTCTCCCCAAATATTTATATTCCCTGGAACATTAAGTTCTTTAGGGATTAACCGGTATTCTGTCATATTTTTTAATTTTTCTAGGGTTTTCCTTTCTTTGGCAGAAAGTTTGTAAATAACCATCTTCCACTTTATATTTTTTTCATGCCTAATTTTTTCATATTCATCAATAGCATCACCAATACATTCATACCATCGGTCTCCAGCAGCACCAAGAACATAACCAATTGTTCCAGGTTTTACTCTCTTCAAAAGCCCGATTAAGAATGCTTTGAAATCTTCATATCCCTCATAAACATTGATTTCTTGATCATGTGTAATTAATGTCTTCAGAAAATCTCTGGTTCTTGCTTCTTTTGCTCCATAAATAATACTTCTGGGTGAGCCTTCTTCAATAATTTTTCCTTTATCTATGAATAAAATTGTATCCGCAATTTCGCTTGCAAATCGTACATGATGGGTAACTAACAACATGGTTTGCCCTTCTCTTGCCAATCTCTTAATAAGTTTTAAAATTCCACCAACTAATTCTGGATCAAGTGCTGAGGTGATTTCATCTAAGAGTAAAATGTTTGGTTCCATTGCTAACGTTCTAGCAATGGCTACTCTTTGCTTCTGTCCACCAGATAGAAAGTCAGGATAAACGTCTGCTTTTTCTTTTAATCCAACTTTTTTCAGCATTAATAATCCTTTTTCCTTAGCTTCTTTCTTGGAAACTTTTCTAATAAGCAATAACGGTTCCATTATATTCTCCAAGACTGTTTTATGGGGCCAAAGATTAAAGTCCTGAAAGACAACCCCTAGTTTATCTCTAATTTGCTTTTTCTCTTTTTCTGTCGATTCTGGAGTAATTTTATCTTTATCTTCAAAAATAACTTCTCCGGCATCAAAGTCATCCAGCAAACCTAAACATCGAAGAATTGTTGTTTTTCCACTACCACTACCACCAATAATACATTTAATCTCTCCTTTATTAAGCTCTAAATCTACTCCAGTAAGTACTTTCACATCTCCATAAGATTTTTTCAATCCTTTTACTCTCAATACTGTTTTCATAATGTCTTTACCTTTATACCTAATTTTTTTTCTATATAATAAGAAAATGCAACAACTGGCATTATGATAATCAGATAAATCACTGCAATCGCAGTATATAATTCAAGTGGTCTGTATGTCGTGCTAATAACCACATTAGCTGAATGCAACAACTCGTCAACAGCAATGACAGATGCCAATGCAGTATTCTTTATTTGATGGATATATAACCCCATTAAATTAGGCAGCATTCGTTTAAATGCTTGAGGAAGTATTATCTTAAACATCGCTTGTGATTTAGAATAACCAAGAGCGATAGCCGATTCCATTTGACCTTTTGGAATTGATTCTATTCCTGATCTAAATGTTTCCGAGACAAATGCGGCTAAACTTAGTGACAAACCAATGAACGCTGCTAAAAATCCCGGTAAGATAATTCCAGTTATTGGTAAGACATAATACAGCCAGATTAATATCACTAATATCGGAAGATCACGTAATATTTCATTGAGTGCACTAACTGGCCATTTGATAAGAGGATGATTAACCCTTCTTAACAGGGTGAAAATTAAACCTAGGATTGTTCCTGCTATTATTACCAAAACAGAAAGAGCTATAGTTATGAGAAAGCCTTTCCAGAGAGCAAACCTGAATTGCCACAACACATCCCAATGCCATTGATACGCCATTTTTTAATAAATTAAAATTAAAAAAATAAAAAGAATTAACTTACCTCATATTCGAGTTTTTGATGAAGCCAATGTGCATCATATTTTTGCTCAAATTCCGCTAGCTTTCCCTGTGCTTCTAATGTTGTCAGCGCATCATTGAGGAAATTTAGAAATTTGATGTCATCTTGTCTTACTCCATATGCGGTTGGGTTTAGGCTAAATGGATCTGCTGCAAAAACATCTCTTGTATCTGAGTGTGCTTGTTGATAGAGTGAAATGCTTACAGAATCTGCAATTCCAACATCAGCTCTTCCAGTAGAGACTAATGACAAGAATTTAAGCAAGTCTCCTGCTTCAACATCAATAACTTCAATTTTTGCATTCTTGAAGTTTTCTTTCACGAAGTTATGGCCAGATTCACCATTAGCTACGGCGACAGTATATCCGATTTGATCAAATTCCATAACATCAGTAACATCACTAAATCTTGAATCATCTGCTCTTACTAATGCACTATTACCAACGAAGATTAATGGTTTGGTAAATGCAATTGTGAATGATCTTGGAATTTGATTAAAGTATGTTAGCATTACATCACATCTTCCTGTAGCAACATCAGCAGCTGCTCCGCCCCAGGTGCTTTCATGATAATTAATTTCTGCTCCAATTTGACTTACTATATTTTCTATAGTATCAACTGAATGACCGCTTAGTTCTCCAGTGTTTGGATCCTTGATTACTGCTGGAGGATATTCTGCGTAACAAACATCTAATTTCCCAGTATCTCTTATCTTGGCAATAGTATCACTTCCTCCGTCATCTACTGTTTGTACTGTTAGACTTGAACTAAAAGCTACAATTGCTAGAATTAAGGCTATCACAGCCACACCCATTGTTATATAATCACGTTTCATTTTAATTTACCTCTTTTTTGTTTAACTAACTTTTTTATGTTTATAAACATAACTACTTTTGACATGATAATATCGCCTCCATTTTTTTTCTTAAAAGAATGTCAATAGAACTAAATCCTATTTTTTTCATTTCAGCAATTGCCTCTTCTTCTAACATAATTACTTTGGGAGCTTCATCTTCTAAGTAATGCTCTCTCCATTGTTGTCTTAATTCAGGACGTCCCATTTTATCATATAGTTTGAATTGTTCTAATTGCCATGCTAAGTCTTGTTGATGCTCTTTTCTATTATCTCTAGCATACTTATCGCCATTAACAAAAATACCACTTTCATTTAAAACACGATGAATTTCTTTCAAGATTTCTCCCCTATATTCGCGTTGAAAGTTGTGTAATGTAAAGACAGATGCAACAGCATCAACAGATTTTGTTGGTAATGATTGCAAATAATCTAATGCATCTTGTTCAACAAGTTTTACTTGACCTTCACCGACATATTCATCTAAACAATTTTTAGCCTGTCTAATCATAGTGGTTTCATTATCAATTGCTGTTATTCTTGCAGTAGGATTACTCTCTACTAGCAAAGCAGTAGTACATCCATTACCACAACCAATTTCAAGTATAGATTTTGGTCTAATTGATGTAATTCCACCTACCACGGTTTCTTGCAATTCATCGTAGTGAGGACAAGCCAATCTAAATAGGTTATATTCTTCACCAATTTTCCCATCAAATCTTTTAATAATTTCTTTTGTCATTAATAAGTAATTAATGGACAAGTATATAAGAATGACCCCACCACCACTGGTGTAACCATTAGAAAAGTTTATATATGGGTGAAGTAACAATATTTAAATGGACATTTCGGTAATTCAAGAAGCAGGATTAACAGAGGGAGAAAGCAAAGTGTATCTCGCTCTTCTTGAATTAGGACCCTCTACAACAGGCCCAATTGTTGAAAAATCCAGCGTGGCCAAATCTATAATTTATCAATTGCTTAACAAACTTATTCAGAAAGGTTTGGCTTCTTACATAACAAAAGATAAAACTAAATATTATCAAGCCGCCGAACCAACTAAATTAATAGATTTCATAGAGGAAAGAGAAAAACTCCTATTAGAAAAGAAAATGAAAGTAGAAGAACTTCTACCTCTTTTAATCTCAAAACAACAAGAAGCAAAGCCAAGTGAGGCAAAAATATTTGAGGGTTTTCAGGGCATGATTACAGTGCATGATCATACATATAATAAACTAAAACGAGGCGAAGAATATTTCTTCTTGGGAATTTCTCCAGAACAACCAAAGCATTTTCACGCTTATTGGCAGAGAGATCATATCAAAAGAGTGAAAGCAGGAATCAAATGTAAACTTCTTTTTCATCCAAAAACAAATAAAAAAATACTTAAAAATCGAAATAGTTACAAACATTGTGATGCTCGATATTTACCCATCGCAATTGATACTCCTGCATGGTTTATGGGATACAATGACATAGCAGTGATAGGTTTTCCTTCATCCAAGCCTATTACACTGGAAATTAATAATAAAGAAATAGCTGATTCATTCAAAGCATACTTTGATGAGTTCTGGAAAAAAACTAAACCATTTAAAGAGACCCCCTAAATTTTAGTCTGCTAAAGCAGAGATTATTACTAACAAAGTACCAGAAAACTACAGTACTAACTACATTCCCGACAAATAAAAAACTCCACTCGCCATCAAAGCCTCACTACGCATAACGGTTTGCTATGCGGTTGCGTTACTCAAAGCATCAAAGCTTCTGCGTTACTCTCCCAAATTTTTTATTGAGCCTGTTCCCGGCAAATAAAAAACTCACTCCGCTTCGCTACGTGGTCTGGGATAAACCCAGACTCGCATAACAACCGTTTCACCCAAGTTTTCCAGCACTAAATGTAAACTATCTTCTTTAAAACTATAACTAACGAAAATTCCACTTTAAAATTAAAAACTAAGTGGGCGGGAAGAAAAAAATAAAAGAATTATTTCCTGTACGTTGGAATCATACATTGAACTTTTCCAGGATTTAAGTATACTGCTTCAACTGCATCACAGTCAGTTAGGGATTTGATCGTACCTCTGAGTAAATGAACAAATCTCATTTCATCTTTAACCGTTGTATCAAGCTTAGGACAATCTGATCCCCCTTCTAAAAATAATGCGTTGGCATCTTTAAGCAAACCTAATCGCAGTCTTCCTCTATTAACTCCTTCATAGTCTTTATGTCTTTGGTAGGACTGCTCAGAGCCCACAAAATCAGTCATTGCAACAGTTTCTACATATTCATCAAATTGAGTCTCTGCGCCTTCCGCCACCTGACAATAAATTATTGGACCATCTCCAATTCCAAACATTCTTTGCACCCATAGCTTTTGATCAAGTTCGTCGGGTTGTAACTCTTTTGCCCTAGGATCCATCAAACCAATATATTTGTTTATTTTTTCAGGACTCTGAATCAATTCTTCCAGCAAGTCAAAATATTGGTCTAAATCCACTTGAATTATTGCGACTCCATCTTCTCTGTAACCTTCATCAAATGGGTTATGACTTTTAAGACCGGGCGCATAATGATTTGGTCTACTTTCTATTAACTTTTTTACCTCAGATTGCCAACTATATTTACTAGGAATACAACGACTTACTGCTTCTTCAATTGGTATTGTCTCATTTGTTCTTATGTCTTCAGGAATTGGTATCATTTTAATCATCTCCACCTATTTTTAAGCCTATAGGGATTGGCTTTTGTTACTATATAGTGGCCACCGAGAACTACTTAAATATTGTCACCCCCCCGCGTGTCAACAGTAGTAAAGTTTATAAATAAACGAAGAATAAAAGCCAATATGGAAACAGAAGCATTGGAAAAAATAGGCTTAACGCATGGAGAAAGTAAAGTGTATCTTGCCCTCTTGAAAGTAGGTTTAAGTTCAGCAGGCCCCCTTACTAAAGAAGCACAAATTTCCCGCTCAAAAGTCTATGAGATTCTGGAGCGTCTTAAAACCAAAGGACTTGTAAGTTCTGTGGTTGAAAATGGAGTTAGTAAATTTAAAGCAATTGATCCGCGCCTAATTCCTGATTTCTTAGAAAGAAAAAAACAAGAATTTGAGGAAAAAGCTTCACAATTTAGCAAAATTATCCCATCTCTCCTTGCTGAAATGCAGGAAAAGAAAGTAGAGCAGTCTGTTGAAGTTTTTAACGGATGGGCTGGAATTAGAAACACTTTCAATTTACTCATCAAAGATGCCAAGAGAAACGATATTTGGTACGCCTTTGGTATGCCGGAACGACTTTCAAAAGAAAGAGCAAGATTCTTTAAACATTGGAGAGTTCAAACTGACAAAATTGGTATTCATCAAAAGTTAATTGCCAATGAAAAAATAAGAGAGTCTCCTGAACTTGCACCAAAATCAAAATACAGTAAGATTCGCTACACTCAACAAGAAACACCAACAACAGTTGATATTTTTCATGATTACACATTACTAGGGGTTTGGACAGAAATGCCAATTTTGATTGTGGTAAGAGGTAAAGAAGTTGCTGAGTCCTTTAGAACATTTTTTGATCACATTTGGAAACAAGCTAAACCTTAACTATTTTCTTCCCGCCTTTTTCTAAACTATTAAAACTAAGTGGAATTTTCTTTTATGTAAACTAGATAGTTCAAAACTACATTGTAACGTGCTGGAAAACCTCTTCGTCACTACGTTCCTCGCAGGCGGGATCGCTTCGCTCAACCCCCCTGGGGTAAAACATCGTTCTCTTGAATATTCTT